>NZ_JBHLYT010000005.1:0-486473 GCF_042431665.1 Mesorhizobium kowhaii | reverse complement strand
CTCGCGGGCTTTCGCCTCGCTTGCCGGCCGTGGGTTCTCCCGCAAATCATGCGGTGAACAGGCCTCCGTTCAAAAACGGAAGAGACCGGACTACCGAACCGGCCATGTCTTTTTCGGCGCGCACCCAATAGCTGATCGATGGGTTGCCGGCAAGCGCGCAAGGCCAAGCGACGGCCAGGGCCGCTCAGCCCGGATGCGGCACCACCAGCACCTTGGCCTCGCCGGGCGTCGGTGGATTGGCGATCACCGCTGCCGCGTCTTCGAGTGCCACCTGCCTGGAGATCAGCCGGTCGATCTCGATTGTGCCCGATGCAATGAGCTCGGCGGCGCGGCGATGCGTGTAGGGATTGAGGAAGGAGCCGAGCACTTTCAATTCCCGAAACAGCAGGTCGAAGGGCTCGAATTCCGCTTTCATCCCTTGCGGCGTCACGCCGACGATGACGACCGTGCCGCCGGCGCGGGCGAGCCGCATCGACTGCTCGACGGTCTCCCGCACGCCCGCGCATTCGAAGACGACGTCGACACCGCCTGGCGCCAGGCCCGCTGGTCCGGCGACGGCGTTGATGACGTCGGCGGCGGTCGGATCGACCGTCGCCGTGGCCCCGAGATCCTCGGCGAGCGCGCGCCGCGAGGCTTGCCTGGTCGACAGGATGATGGTCGTGGCCCCGGCCAGACGCGCCAGCTGCACGGTGAGCAGGCCGATCACGCCGCCGCCAAGCACGGCCACCGAGCTGCCTGGCCGGATTTCGGCCAGCTCGACGCCATGCAGGCAACAGCCGAGCGGCTCGCAGAAGGCACCATGCGTCGGCTTCAGGCTGGCAGGCAGGATGAAAGCCTGCTTCTGCGGCAAGGCAAGATATTCGGCAAAGCCGCCATCGCGATGAATACCGATGGCGCGCAGGTTGCTGCAGAGGTTGACCCGCCCGGCATGACAGTGCGCGCAACGCCCGCAGGCGATGTTGGGGTCGCCGGTGACACGGTCGCCAACGGCAAAGCCCGAGACGGATTTTCCGATCGCCTCGACGATGCCGGAGAATTCATGCCCGGGCGTCACCGGTGGCGTGCACGGGAATTCGCCGTGGAACAGATGCCGGTCCGTGCCGCAGACGCCGCAGGCTTCAACGCGCACCAGAAGCTCATCCGGCCCGATGTCCGGCTTGTCGACTTCGCGCAGGGCGATGCTGCCCACCGCTTCCAACCGAACCGCTTTCATGATCTCGGCCATGCCGGGTTCAGTTGAAGCTTGGCGGTTGCGACAGGTCCGGCTGCGGTGCTGCCGGTTTGGCCGGCGGCGTGTCGCCGAAACTCGGTGGTTGCGACAGATCAGGGGCGGCAGGAGCCGCCGGTGCAATACCGCCATTAGCCGGCGCCGTGCCGCCGCCGACCGGCGGTGCGGCAAGCGGCGACAGGCCTGGTATTTCCGGCACCTTGTAGTCGATCGTGCCAGGATCGACCACCGTGCCCTTGTAATGCATCACCATCTGCGGGAAGGCGATGGTCAGCCCGATCATGATCACCTGGATGCAGACGAAGGGCACCGCGCCCCAATAGATCTGCCCGGTGGTGACCGGCGCGATCTGTTTGCCGGTGATGCGGTCGAGATAGGGCACGCGCGCGGCAACCGAACGCAGGTAGAACAGCGCGAAGCCGAAGGGCGGATGCATGAAGCTGGTCTGCATGTTGACGCCCAGAAGCACGCCGAACCAGATCAGGTCGATGCCGAGCTTGTCTGCGGCCGGCGCCAGCAGCGGCACGATGATGAAGGCGAGTTCGAAGAAGTCGAGGAAGAAGGCCAGGAAGAAGACCAGGATGTTGACGCCGATCAGGAAGCCGACTTCGCCGCCAGGCAGCGAGGTCAGCAGGTGTTCGACCCAGATCTGCCCGTTGACGCCATAGAAGGTCAGCGAGAACACCCGCGCGCCGATCAGGATGAACAGCACGAAGGACGACAGCCGCGTCGTCGAGGTCAGCGCCTGCTTGACCACGTCCAGCGATAGCCGACCTTTTGCAGCCGCCATGATCAAGGCGCCGACGGAGCCCATGGCGCCGCCCTCCGTCGGCGTGGCGATGCCGAGGAAGATGGTGCCCAGCACCAGGAAGATCAGCGCCAGCGGTGGGATCAGCACGATGATGACCTGCTGCGCCAGCCGCGACATCATGTTGATGTTCAGCCGCCTGTCGGCAATCGCAACGACATAGATCAGGATCACGCCGATGCTGGCGCCAAGAATATCGGCATTGTCGCCATGCGTCGGCGCCAGGTAGCGATACGCCGCATAGGAGATGGCCACCGTTACCACCAGCGCCACCAGCAGCGACATCACGCCATGGCCTAGCGTGCGCGCTTCCAGCGGCAGCGCCGGCATCATATTCGGCCGGAAGATCGAAACGAGCAGGACGTAAAGCGCGTAGAGGCCGGTCAGGATAAGGCCGGGAATCAGCGCGCCCGCATACATGTCGCCGACCGAGCGGCCAAGCTGGTCGGCCAGAACGATCAGCACCAGCGACGGCGGGATGATCTGGGCGAGCGTACCCGACGCCGCGATGACGCCGGATGCCAGCCGGCGATCATAGCCGTAGCGCAGCATGATCGGCAGCGAGATCAGCCCCATGGCGATGACGGATGCAGCCACCACGCCGGTGGTCGCGGCCAGCAGTGCGCCGACGAAGATCACCGCATAGGCGAGGCCGCCGCGGATCGGCCCGAACAGCTGGCCGATCGTGTCGAGCAGGTCTTCGGCCATGCCGGATCGCTCGAGCACGATGCCCATGAAGGTGAAGAACGGGATGGCAAGCAGTGTGTCGTTCGACATCACCCGGCTGCCGTAGAAATTGTCCGGAAGCGCATAGAGCAGCGGCCAGGCGAGATTGATCGCTCCGCCCGAATATGGCGTCAAAAGCACGCCGATGAAGAAGAACAGCAACCCGTTTGCAGCCAGCGAAAAGGCGACGGGATAGCCGATCAGCATGAACAGGATCAGCGAGGCGAACATGATCGGCGCCATGTTCTGGGCGATGAACTCCATCACGAGCGCACCTCGTCGGCGAGCGCCTTGGCTTCCAGTTCGGCCTGCTCATGCGCGGAGATGAAGGGGTTTGGATCGTCCATGTCGCCACGCATGATGGCGATCTTCTTGATGATCTCGGAAATGCCCTGCAACGCGAGCAGGAAAAAGCCGACCAGCAGGATGGCCTTTGCCGGCCAGACGATCAGTCCGCCGGAATTGTTGGACATTTCGCCGCTGTGGAACGACAGCCGGACATAAGGGACGAAATAGAACACCATCAGCGTCACGAACGGCATCAGGAAGAGGATATGGCCGAGAAGGTCGATCCAGTGCTGTACGCGGCGTGAAAACAGGCCGTAGACGATGTCGATGCGGATATGCTCGTTCTGCTTCAGCGTATAGGCGGCGGCCAGCATGAAGGCGGCGCCGAACAGATACCACTGCAGCTCCAGCCATGCGTTCGAGGATATGTCGAAGACCTTGCGGATGATGGCGTTGGCGGCGCTGACCAGAATCGCCAGCAGGATCAGCCACGACACCCATTTGCCGATGAATTCGTTCGCGCGATCAATGGTCCTGGATAGAGCGAGAAGCCCTGCCATGCATTCCTCCCTTGTACCGGAGGCGTGCCAGCTTCCCCCTCATAGTCTGTCACGCCGCGTGGTCCAACGGTATGCCGCGCGTGGACTGACGGGTCAACAAGGATGGAGGCTGCAAACGTCATCGCATGGCAGGGCAGGTGCGGATACCGGCGGTCTGCCTCAGCGTCATGCAACCAAAGTCTGATGGTGTCAGGCGATTTTGCCGGTGTCGCGGCCGGCCCCGATCAGCACCAGCATGGCGACCAGGAACAGATACATCCAGGCGTCGCGCCATTCGACCGGGAAATAGCCGGCCCACAGTGATTCGGCCATGCCGAAGGCGGCCGCACCCAGGGCCGCGCGCGGCGGCGAGAGATAGCCGCCAACCGCGGTCACGAACAGGATCTTCAACCCGTAGACGAGGCCGGAGCCGAAGCTGACATTGCCGTAATAGAGGCCGGCCATGACCCCGGCCAGCGCGGCGCAGAAACCGCCGAACAGCACGGCATGCCGGAACACCGCGCGCACGTCGACACCGCACATCGCCGCCGCCTTGGGGTCGTCGGAGACGGCACGCCAGCGCCGGCCGAAGCTCGAGCGCGCAAATGCCCAGGCGGCCAGCACGATTGCCGCCAGCACCACCGCGCAGTCGATGAGCTGGATGAGCGTCAGCGTTGCCTTGAAGGTTGTGTCCTGCGCGAAAGTGATCGGCTGCGCCAGCATCGGCGGCAGCCACAGATCATGGGTGTCGGCGGCGATGCGGCTTGCCTCCGACAACAACAGCAGGATGCCGAGCGTCGTCACCACGATCGCATTGGGCGAGCGCTCGGCCAATGGTTCGAAGACGCTGCGCGATAGCACATAGCTGACCAGCGCGGCATAGAGGAAAGCCGAAACGATGCCGAGTGCCACTGCCGCCAGCAGCGTCAGCCACAGCACCTGATAGCCGAAAGCCGCGGTGAGGATCATCGTCTGGCCGCAAAAGGCAAACAGCGCGCCATAGGCAAGATTGGTGCGGTGCAGGATGCCGTTGGTCAGCACGTAGCCGAAGGCGAGCAGCGCGTAGAGCGCGCCCGAATGCAGCCCGTTCAGCACCTGCTGGAAGAAATAGAGCATGCAAAACCCTCAGATCATGCCGTCCACAAGCAACGGTTGTGACGACGACATGTTCAAAAAAGGCTGCGGGAACCGCATCCCTGTGAAGGTTTGCATCGCTGAATCTAACTTGTCAAATGCGATTTATCGGTTAGATTCTAGGCATGACAGTATCCTGGACCCCGCACCGCTTCACCGGCGGCCTGCTTGCGCTCGACACGGCGAACACCGTGGTGCTGCGCGGCGATCCGGAGCGAACCTTCGATCGTTTCGATGATCCGGCCGAGATTGCCCGCTTCGCCGATGCGGCGAGCGGCTTTCGCGCCGCCGAGCTGGGCGACCGGCAACTGGCGGTATCCTCTCCCGCGGCAATCGCGCCCGTCGTGCTGTCGATCCGCGAGACGACAGACCGGCTGTTTCGCGGCGCGGTGTCGAAAGGCACGGTTGCCACCGCCGATCTGCCCGGGTTCCTGAGCGCCTGCGCCGAGGGGCTGGCTGGCAGCCGGACCGAAATCGGGGCGCCGGGAAGGCCGTTCGGTGATCCCCTGACGCCGATCGCCTTCGAGGCGGCATTGGCGGTTTCCGCCCTGTCGCTGCTGCGCGACGACACCGTCGCAAGGCTCAGGATCTGTCCCAACTGCACCTGGCTGTTCGTCGACAGAAGCCGCAATTCCAGCCGCCTTTGGTGCGACATGGCGGTGTGCGGCAACCGTCAGAAGGCAAGTCGTCACTATCGCCGCCGCCGCATGGCGGCCAATGAGGTCAAGGATGCCTAGAAGTCTTTCCCGCTCGATCGTTGTCGGCGCTGCCCTGATTGTCGCGGTCGCGGTCGCGCTCGGCGCTTGCCGCGATTCCGGCAACGACGAAGGCAAGCTGTTCGAGATTTCCGGCAAGATATTCGTCTTCAACTACCGTCTCGCCAGGGCGACCTATGTCGTCACGCTGCGGCCGCTGCAGCCGATGGGAGACGGCCAGGTGGCGGTCGCCAGCTTCCAGGATCCCGCCGGCGGCGCGCCCTTGGTGGTCGAGCAGAAGGTCTGGCCGAAGCTCGACAAGGTGACCCTGGAGAGCCCGGCCCTGACCTGCGTCGTCAAGAACAAGCCCTATGCGATCGCCATCAGCATTAAGGGCGCCGACGGCGCGATCCTGCAGAAGATCGACACCACCTTGATGTCGACGGAGGACCAGTCGGTGCTGCCCGACCGGCCGCTGGTCATCGATCAGCTCTACACGGCCAATCCCGATCTCGTCGGCCATCCCGACGGCAAGTTGCCGGGCGAACCGAAGCCGGATTGCTCGAAGGGCATCTGACGCGCCGTTGCCGCCCCGGTTGCGCAGAAATTTTCGTTCGTCGGGCAATGTCCGCGGATCGGTTTCGTACCCGATTCGAGAAGGTGACGGGTCGTTCGTTGCGCGTTGCCTGGCACTTTCGATTTTGTTTGACCTGCCTTGCAAGGGAAGAAAGGATGCGTCATCCGACTCCGACGTTGGCTGCCTGCCCCCGCGCGGCCTCCGCAGAGGAAATGCCTGATGACGCTGCATGACGTCGCGCTCGACGACAAGTTCGACCTCGCCAAGGAGCGCATTTTCCTGTCCGGCGCGCAGGCGGTCATCCGCATGCTTCTGATGCAGCGCGAGCGCGACCGCCGCGCCGGCCTCAACACAGCGGGGTTCGTCTCCGGCTATCGCGGCTCGCCGCTCGGCGGCCTCGACATGCAGCTGTGGAAAGCAAAGAAGCAGCTCGCCCAGGCCGACATCGTCTTCCAGCCCGGCCTCAACGAGGAGCTTGCCGCCACCGCTTGCTGGGGATCGCAGCAGGCGGAACTGCTGGGCGAGGGCACCCATGATGGCGTCTTTTCGGTCTGGTACGGCAAGGGGCCGGGCGTGGATCGTTCGGGAGACGTGTTCCGCCATGCCAATCTCGCCGGCTCGTCTAGGCATGGCGGTGTGCTCGCCCTGATGGGCGACGACCACATGGCCGAATCCTCGACCAACGCGCACGCCACCGAATTCCTGTTCGTCGACACCATGGTGCCGATCCTGAACCCGGCCGGCGTTCAGGAAATCATCGATTACGGCCTCTACGGCTTTGCCATGTCGCGCTTTGCCGGCACCTGGGCGGCGATCAAATGCGTCAAGGACAACATCGAATCGACGGCTTCGGTCGATGCCTCGCTCGAACGGCTGAACATCGTCGTGCCCGATTTCGACATGCCGCCCGGCGGCCTCAACATCCGCAACGAGATCGACATGCTTGGCCAGGAGGAGCGGCTGCATGAGCACAAGCGCGCCGCGGCTTCCGCCTTTATCCATGCCAACGGGCTGAACCGCATCGTCTATTCGGGCGGCCGCAACCCGAAGCTCGGCATCATCACGCTGGGCAAGAGCTATCTCGATGTCCGCCAGGCGCTGGAGGACATTGGCATCGACGAGGCGGCCGCCAACCGCATCGGGGTGCGGCTGTTCAAGGTCGGCTGCCCCTGGCCGCTCGACCTGCATCACATCGCCGACTTCGCCCGCGGCCTCGACACCATCGTCGTCGTCGAGGAGAAGCGCTCGCTGATCGAGGTGCAATTGCGCGAAAGCCTTTACGGCACCGCCACGCAGCCGATCATTGTCGGCAAGAAGGACGAGCGCGGCGACTGGCTGTTTCCGGCCAAGGGCGCGCTCGACCCCAACGAGATCGCCATCGCGCTTGGCGAGAGGATCGTGCGGACGATCGGTCCGTCGGAAGAGATTTCAGCGCGGGTGGCAAAGCTGCGCCAGTTCCAGGCAATGTTGGCGGACGCTACCGACATCGGCGCGCGCACGCCGTTCTTCTGTTCCGGTTGCCCGCACAATTCCTCGACCAAGGTGCCGGACGGCTCGATCGCCGCTGCCGGCATCGGTTGCCATTTCATGGCGCTGTGGATGGACCGCAACACCCTTGGCTTCACGGCGATGGGCGGCGAGGGTGCGCAATGGGTCGGCCAGGCGCCGTTCTCGAAGCGCGACCACATCTTCCAGAATCTCGGCGACGGCACCTACAACCATTCCGGCACGCTGGCGATCCGCTTCGCGCTGTCGACCGACGCCAACATCACCTACAAGATCCTCTACAACGACGCCGTCGCCATGACCGGCGGCCAGCCGCACGAAGGCGGCCTGACCGTCGACATGATCGCCAGGCAAGTGCGGGCCGAAGGTGTCGACCGCATCGCCATCGTCACCGATGAGCCGGATAAATATGCCGGCAAGGCCGAATTCCCGGCCGGCGCCACCATCCATCACCGCGATGACCTCGACCTTGTCCAGCGCGAGCTGCGCGGCGTCAAAGGCGTGTCGGTGCTGCTCTACGACCAGACCTGTGCGGCCGAAAAGCGCCGCCGCCGCAAGCGCGGCACCTTTCCCGATCCCGACAAGCGTGTCTTCATCAACGAACTGGTCTGCGAAGGCTGCGGCGATTGCGGCGTGCAGTCGAACTGCGTCTCGATCCAGCCGGTCGAGACCGAATTCGGCCGCAAGCGCAAGATCGACCAGTCGAGCTGCAACAAGGATTTCTCCTGCGTCAACGGCTTCTGCCCCTCCTTCGTCACCGTGCACGGCGCCAAGATCCGCAAGGCCGAGGGTACGGCCGGCAAGGCCGACCCGCTCGACGGCGTGCCTGTGCCCGCCGAATTCCCGCTTGGCGAGCAGGGCTGGGCGGCGATCATCAATGGCGTCGGCGGCACCGGCGTCGTCACTGTCGGTGCGGTGCTCGGCATGGCGGCCCATCTCGAGGACAAGGGCTGCGGCATGATCGACATGGCCGGCCTCGCCCAGAAGGGCGGCTCGGTGTTCACCCATGTCCGCATCGCCCGCACCCCGGACGACATCCATGCCATCCGCGTCTCGGCCGGCAAGGCCGATCTCGTGCTTGGCTGCGATCTCGTGGTGTCGGGCGCCAAGAAGGTGCTGACGGCGGTGCGCGAGGGCCACACCATCTTTCTCGCCAACACCGCCGAGATCATGCCCGGCGAATTTGCCCGTTCGGCCGATTTCTCATTGCCGGTCGAGCGCCTGAAGAGGGCGATCCGCACCGCCGCCGGCGACGACAAGGCGCATTTCTTCGACGCCACGCGCACCGCCACCGAATTGTTCGGCAATTCGCTTGGCGCCAACATGTTCATGCTCGGCTTTGCCTTCCAGCACGGCGGCCTGCCGCTGTCGGCCGAGGCTGTCGAGAAGGCGATCGAGCTCAATGGCGAAGCCGTGGCGATGAACATCGCCGCCTTCCGATGGGGCCGCCGTGCCGCCCATCAGCCGGATTTCGTGCGTGGCCTCGTCGCCCAGCCGGGCAAGACCGGGCAGGCCGCTGCGGTCGCCGAGACGCTGGATGACATCATTGCCCGCCGCGTCGCTTTCCTGACCGCTTATCAGAATGCCGCCTACGGCAGGCGCTATGCGGAAAAGCTCGCCGTTTTGCGCGCCGCCGAAGCCAAGTCCGTGCCCGGTTCGACCGCGGTGTCGGAGGCTGCCGCCAGGAACCTGTTCAAGCTGATGGCGATCAAGGATGAGTACGAGGTGGCGCGGCTCTATACCGATGGCTCCTTCGCCGCCGAATTGGGCAAGCAGTTCCAGAGCTACGAGAAACTCGAATTCCATCTCGCGCCGCCGATCATGGGCCGCCGCGGCAATGACGGCACACCGCGAAAATCGAGCTTTGGCCCATGGATGATGAAGGGTTTTCGCCTGCTGGCGGCGATGAAAGGCCTGCGCGGCACCGCCTTCGACCTGTTCGGCTACACCGCCGAGCGGCGCATGGAGCGGCAGCTTCTTGCGCAGTACGAGGCAGATCTGGACCTCGTCGCTAGATCGCTGGCGCCAGCCGGGGTCGATGCGGCAATTGCCCTCGCCTCGGTGCCGGCTCTCATTCGCGGCTATGGTCACGTCCGCCGGGCCAGCGCCGAAAAGGCCGCGGGCGAACGCCAAAGGCTGCTCGAACGCCTGTCGAGCACGCCGGCACGGCCGAAACTTCAGGCCGCCGAATGATGGCCTTGTTTACCTAAAGATTGATTTCCCAGTCTGTCCGGCATTTGCGCACCCTCGGCAACCGAGCCAAAACCACCGTTCTAAGCCTTTCTTAAGGCGGGTGTGGCATGACAAGGCTTAGCGTTGGGCCGTCGAAATGGGCAGAACAAAGACCGAAAACATCCCTGCGGATGTTTATATCCAGTTTGTGCGGTCGTTGTTCGACAACGCCCACATGCTGGTGATCGGCGGCGCGTGCTACTGGATCCTCGGATTCATGATCTACTTGCGTACGCACAATCCGTTGTTTCTGGCTTTCTCTTTTATTCTGCTGTCCATCAGCCTTTTCCGCTACTTCGGCATTCGCGGCTTCAGGAAGGCAGGCGGTGTAATAGCCAATGTCGAAGAGGCGCAGCAGTGGGAGCGCAACTACATACTCAAGGGCAGCCTGCAGGGCCTTGGGTTGGGCACGCTATGCTTCATATCGATCTATGTGTATCCCGATCCCTTTGCCGAACTGGCCGCGACGTCGCTGACCTTGGCAACCTTGGTTACGGTTGTTGGCCGGAACTACGGATCTCCGCGCATGGTGCGGATTTTTTCCGTGACCTTCATTGGTCCGGCGGCACTTGGACTCCTGCTGCGCATGGATGTCCCCTCGGTCCTTCTCGGGTTGATGATCATCCCGTTGACTTTCATCACGATCAACAGCGCCGACCACGTCCGCAACGTGCTTTTCTCGGCGGTCATCGGCCACAAGGAAGCGAGGAAGCTCGCGCGCAGGTTCGATCGCGCCCTCAACACCATGTCGCACGGCCTTGTCATGCTCGGCCCGGACGGGCGCGTGGTGGTGGCCAATGCCGAGGCCGCGCATCTGATGTCACTCAAGTCGCCGGATGCGCTGCTCGGGCGGTCGATCCACGGTCTTTTGATGCGTGGCGTCGCCGGCGGCATGCTGGCGCCGAAGGATTGCCGCTACATCGAAGCCCAGCTGACCCGTGCTCTGCGCGAGGGCCGCGATCGCAAGGTGCTGGTTTCCCTCGCCAACGGCCAGCACTATGAATTCTCGGCTCGCGAAGGCAGCCAGGAACTGGGCGTCATCACCTTCGAGGACGTCACCGCTCGTGTCGAGGCGGAAGACAAGATCCGCTTCATGGCACGCTACGACAACCTCACCGGTCTGCCCAACCGCGCCTATTTCCACGAACTGGTCGGCGAGGCCATGGCGTCCGGCGACGGCGACCGTCTTTGCGGGCTGGCAGTGCTCGACCTTGATGATTTCAAGAGCGTCAACGACACGCTTGGGCACCCGATCGGCGACGGGTTGATCTACGCCGTCGCCGAGCGCCTTGCCGCCATTGCCGGGCAAGGCATCACGGTCAGCCGTTTCGGCGGCGACGAATTCATGATCTTCTTCGACCGCGTCGAGGATGAGAGCCATCTGACCGGCCAGCTCGACGAGATTTTCGCCGGCTTGCAGGGGGAGGTCGACGTCGCCGGTCACGGGCTGCGCATCCAGGCCAGCGGCGGCGCAGTGCTGTCGCGGGTCAAGGACACCGATGTCGACGCCATGATCGTCAAGGCGGACTTGGCGCTCTACAAGGCCAAGGAACTCGGCAAGAACAGCTGGCGGCTGTTCGAGGCCTCGATGGATGCCGCCTTCCGCAACCGTCAGCTGATGAAGGCGGATCTGCGCACCGCCGTGGAAAGCAAGGCCCTGCGGGTGGTCTATCAGCCGATCGTGGCGATGAACACCATGCGTATCGCCAGTTGCGAGGCGCTGTGCCGGTGGGACCATCCGGATCTCGGGCCGATCTCGCCCAGCATCTTCATTCCGCTGGCCGAGGAAATGGGCATCATTTCCGAGATCAGCACCTTCGTGTTGCAGGCGGCCTGCACCGAATGCGCCAAATGGCCGGACCAGACCAGCGTTTCGGTCAATCTCTCCGCCAAGGATTTCCGCAACCGCGACGTCGTCCAGAAGGTTCGTGATGCGTTGACCAGTTCTGGCCTCGCCGCAGACCGGCTGGAGATCGAGGTCACCGAAACAGCGTTGCTAGACGACAAGTCGCTGACGCGCCAGTACATCGAGGACCTGAAGCAGCTTGGCGTGCGCATTGCGCTCGACGATTTCGGCACCGGCTATTCGAGCCTGAGCTACCTGCACAAGCTGCCGCTCGACAAGATCAAGATCGACCGTTCGTTCCTGATCGACGTCACTCAGAACAGCCGTTCGCTCGAACTGCTCAAGGGCATTGTCAATCTGTCGCGACCGCTCGGACTTTCCGTGACCGTCGAAGGTGTCGAGACCTTCGAGCAGCTCAAGATCCTGGCCCTGCAGGTCAAACCGGATCTCGTGCAAGGCTTCCTCTTCGGAGCCGCGCTAAGTGCGTCGGGTATCGAGACGATGTCGAGTGCCACCTGGCCATTCGTCGCGGACCTGCGTCGCACCGGCAAACGGACAGCCAGCTAGTATCGTGGTTTCGAAGTTCGCTTGATCTAGATTCCCGATCCACATCGCCCTCGACGGCATCCTTCCCACGCGAATTGCTCACCAACAGACATTCTCAAACGGGCTCTCAGCCGTTAAGGTTAACAGAAGGTAAATCAACAACTTCGAAATTTCAGCTTGTGTCTCATTTCAGCTCGAATAGCTTATCCGTAGGCGGAATTTCGAGGACAGATAATGGATGCTGCAAGGGCTGCAAGGAACGCATCTGGCGTGGTCAGCACAGCCGGGGATTCGGTGCTGAACCGATCGATTATGCAACTACTGGAGCATGTTGATTATCGCCTCATTACAGGGGGCGAGGATTTGGAGGCGATTTACCGACTTCGCTATAAATCCTATCTGCGCTCAGGCATGTGCGGCCCAATCGCCAGCGGGATGTTCGAAGATCGTTGGGACAATCTGCCCAATTCCTACCGGTTCGGTGTCTATTGCTATGGCGAATTGGTCAGCACGATCCGCTTCCATTACATTTCTAGCGAGCACCCGAATTCGCCCTCCGTCGATGCCTATCCGGAAATACTGATCGAGCGACTTGCCCGCGGAGAAACCTTCATCGACGGAACCCGGTTCGCAACCGATCCCGACAGCGCGCCGGCGCCCGGAGTGCTGCCTTTCCTGACACTCAGGCTTGCCATGGTGGCCTCGCGCTACTTTGGCCAGAACTCGGTGCTTACGCCGGTCAAGCTCGAGCATTCCAATTTTTATGCCCGTTACTTCAATGCCGTGCAGAGGACCGAGGGTAAAGTGTTTCCGGGCGTTCTTGCCCCGATTGCACTGTTCGAAATCCCTTCTGGCGAAAATATGCGCCTGACACTCGAACGGTTCCCATTCTTCAGGTCGACGCCGACGGAACAGCGGCTGATGTTTGCCAATCCGGCCATCAACCGATTGACACCCCTGTCTATCGTGCCAACAGCGAAATATTATCGCGACGCCGCCTGAGGCGATTTTCTTGAAAGCGCTCGGAGCTTTCCGGCCACATCCGCGTTCTGAATGACGGCGCTGCGTCGTTGCCGCTGCCTTTGTCATCATTTCAGACGGATCTGTCAGAAGGAACCCGACATGACCATTTCCACGCTTGCGCTCACCCCGCTCATCTCGCTGATCGCCGGCGTGCTGATCCTCGTGATGCCAAGGCTGTTGAACTACATTGTCGCGCTCTATCTGATCGTCGTCGGATTGCTCGGGCTTTTCCCGCATCTTGTCCGCTGAAGGGGCCGTCAGCCGACGAAGAAACGCAGGGCTGCGGCGCCGATCGCCTCGGGTGCACATTCCTGCATGAGATGGCCGGACCGGAAATAAGGGTCAAGGCGGCGATGCCGGTGCCGTTCCAGTCAAATTTCCGTGTCGGCGAGATCATGGCGGTTCCGGCGTTCGTCCGATGTTGTCGGCGACGACAGTCTTTATCACAGCACGTTCAGTGCCGCTGACAGGGTCGCCGGTGCCGGCTGTGGTCGGGGGCTCCAGGGAGCCGGCTTCAATTTTCCTTTGAGGCAGTTGTCGGCTGTGATGCGGCAATAGCGCCATTGCTCTCGGCCCGGCTTTTCGCTATGTGCCTGAAAGATGTCTTCGAAGGGGTATTGCTATGGCTGATCACACGCCGACCGGTCCTGTCGAACTGGGCGCGAAGATGGACTATGCCGAGCATGACCGCACCTATGCGGGTTTTCTCATGCTAGCCAAATACGGATCGCTCTTTTGCCTCGCCATACTCCTGGCCATGGCTTTCGGCTTCTTCGCGGGCGGCTTCTTTTCGGCGACCATCCTGTTTGTTCTGATTCTGGCCGCCGGCGCCTTTATCCTCCGATAGATTTTTCCGACACCTTGTCCACGGCGCCGCCGCGAGGCCGGCCGGCGTCTTGCGGGAAACAGCTTCCGGCCGAAAGGATCATGCGGTGGGACAGACGGTTTTCATCCCTCGTGAACTCGATGCCAACGAGCCGCGCGTCGCGGCCTCGCCCGACACGGTGAAACGGCTGGCGGCGCTGGGTTTCGACGTCGTCGTCGAGACCGGCGCTGGCACGAGGTCGCGTATCCCCGACGAGGAATTCGCCAAAGCCGGTGCTGTCATCGGCAAGGCTGACGCTGTCGCCAAGGCCGATGTGGTGCTGAAGGTCCGCCGGCCGACGGATGCCGAGCTGAAGGGCTACAAGCCCGGTACGGCAGTCGTCGCCATCATGGATCCCTATGGCAATGATGCCGCCGTGGCGGCCTTGGCCAAGGCAGGCGTCACCGCCTTCTCGATGGAGTTCATGCCGCGCATCACCCGGGCGCAATCGATGGACGTTTTGTCCTCGCAGGCCAATCTTGCCGGCTACCAGGCGGTGATCGACGGCGCTTCGGAATATGATCGCGCATTGCCGATGATGATGACGGCGGCGGGCACCGTGCCGGCGGCGAAAATCTTCATCATGGGCGTCGGCGTCGCCGGCCTGCAGGCGATCGCCACGGCGCGTCGCCTTGGCGCGGTCGTCACCGCGACTGACGTTCGCCCCGCCGCCAAGGAACAGGTCGCCTCGCTCGGCGCAAAATTCCTGGCGGTCGAGGACGAGGAATTCAAGGCGGCCGAGACGGCAGGCGGTTACGCCAAGGAAATGTCGAAGGAGTATCAGGCCAAGCAGGCGGCACTCACCGCCGAGCATATCGCCAAGCAGGACATCGTCATCACCACGGCGCTGATTCCCGGCCGCCCGGCGCCGAAGCTTGTGTCGGCGGCGATGGTCGCGTCGATGAAGCCGGGTTCGGTGATCGTCGACCTCGCCGTCGAGCGCGGCGGCAATGTCGAGGGCGCCGAGGCTGGCAAGGTGGTGACGACGGCCAACGGGGTAAAGATCGTCGGTCACCTCAATGTGCCCGGCCGCGTCGCCGCATCGGCCTCGCTGCTCTATGCCAGGAACCTGTTCGCCTTCCTCGAGACGCTGGTCGACAAGACGGCCAAGACGCTTGCCATCAACCGCGACGACGACCTGGTCAAGGCAACGATGCTGACCGACGCCGGCAAGATCGTGCATCCTGCTTTCATAAAGGCCGACCAGCAGCCGCCCAAGGGCCAATCTGTCGAGCCGGCCGCAATCCCGGCCACGACCATGGTCGCCGACGCTTCGCCGAAGCCCGCAGCGGCAAAGAAAGCCGCGACGAAGAAACCGGCCGCATCCAAGTCGCCCTCGTCGAAGTCGAAAGGCATTGCGTGATGGATCAGACCTTGCAGAAAGCCCTCGACCAGCTCGACCAGGCAAGCGCCGCCGTTCGGCTGGCGGTGCAGAACCTGGCAAATGCTCCAGGCGGTGCTGACGCGGGCGGTGCTGCCGCACACGCGCTGTCCGGCGGCGTCATCGATCCCTTCGTTTTCCGCTTCGCCATTTTCGTGCTGGCGATCTTCGTCGGCTACTACGTCGTCTGGTCGGTGACCCCGGCACTACACACGCCGCTGATGGCCGTCACCAATGCCATCTCCTCGGTCATCGTCGTCGGCGCGCTGCTTGCCGTCGGCATCGCCGCCTCCGGCATTGCCGCAGGCTTCGGCTTCGTCGCGCTGATGCTGGTCTCGGTCAACATCTTCGGCGGCTTCCTCGTCACCCAGCGCATGCTGGCCATGTACAAGAAGAAGGACAAGTAGAGCGCCATGAACGCCAACTTCGCGTCCTTCCTCTATCTGGTTTCCGGCGTCCTGTTCATCATGGCGCTGCGCGGCCTGTCGCATCCGACCACCAGCCGCCAGGGCAATTTGTACGGCATGATTGGCATGGGCATTGCCATCGCCACCACGCTGGCGCTGGCGACGCCGTCGGCTGGCCGCTTCGGTCTCATCATTCTTGGTTTGCTGATCGGCGGCTCGGTCGGTGCTGTCACCGCCAGGCGCATCGCCATGACCTCGATGCCGCAACTGGTCGCCGCCTTCCACTCGCTGGTCGGCCTTGCTGCCGTCATGGTGGCGGCTGCGGCAATCTACGCCCCGGAAAGCTTCGGCATCGGCACGGTCGCCGATATCCACGCCCAGGCGCTGATCGAGATGAGCCTTGGCGTCGCCATCGGCGCCATCACCTTCACCGGCTCGGTCATCGCTTTCCTCAAGCTTGACGGGCGCATGTCGGGCAAGCCGATCATGATCGGCGGCCGCCACTTCATCAACGCCGCGCTCGGCATCGCGCTGATCGTGCTGATCGTGCTGCTGGTCACCACGGAATCGAAGCTGGTGTTCTGGCTGATCGTCGCGGCCTCGCTGGTGCTCGGCATCCTCTTGATCATCCCGATCGGCGGCGCCGACATGCCGGTCGTCGTCTCGATGCTGAATTCCTATTCGGGCTGGGCAGCGGCCGCCCTCGGATTCACGCTCGGCAATCTGGCGCTGATCATCACCGGCGCGCTGGTCGGCTCGTCCGGCGCGATCCTGTCCTACATCATGTGCAAGGGCATGAACCGCTCTTTCATCTCGGTCATCCTCGGTGGCTTTGGCGGCGAGACGGCGGCAGTGGCCGATGACGGCATCGAGCGCACGGTCAAGCAGGGCTCGGCCGACGATGCCGCCTATCTGATGATGAACGCGCAGAAGGTCATCATCGTGCCCGGCTACGGCATGGCGGTCGCCCAGGCGCAGCACGCGCTGCGCGAAATGGCCGACAAGCTCAAGGCCAACGGCGTCGACGTGAAATACGCCATTCATCCGGTCGCCGGCCGCATGCCCGGCCACATGAACGTGCTGCTCGCCGAAGCCAACGTGCCTTATGACGAAGTGTTCGAGCTCGAGGACATCAACTCTGAGTTCGCGCAGGCCGACGTCGCCTATGTCATCGGCGCCAACGACGTCACCAACCCGTCCGCGCGCGACGACAAGTCGTCGCCGATCTACGGCATGCCGATCCTCGACGTCGACAAGGCCCGCACCTGCCTGTTCGTCAAGCGCTCGCTCGGCTCCGGCTATGCCGGCATCGACAACACGCTGTTCTACAAGGATGGCACCATGATGCTGCTCGGCGATGCCAAGAAGATGACTGAAGAGATCGTCAAGGCGATGGATCACTGAGCCGGCAACGGCGCGACTGAGCGATACAGAAAAGCCCGGCCTCGCGCCGGGCTTTCTTGCTTTTGAACGAGCGACGCCGGTTCAGCGGCTGGTCAGGAACACCGCCTCCTCGTCGTCGCGCTGCCTGCCGCCGAGGGCCGCCGCGGCACTTGCGATGAAGGCGCCGATGACCAGCGACAGTGCACCAAGCAGCGCAAAGGTCGCGCTGCCCTTCCTGGTGGTGTCGGCGACCTGCTGCGCCTTGCCTAGGCGTCCTGAGCCTTGGCGAGGATCGCGTCGACCCACGCAGCGAGATCAGATATCCAGGTTGGCGACCGACAAGGCATTGTCCTGGATGAACTCGCGCCGGGGCTCCACCTCGTCGCCCATCAGCCGCGAGAACAGCGAGTCCGCGTCGGTGGCGTCATTGACCTTGACCTGCAGCAGCGAGCGCACATTCGGGTCGAGCGTGGTTTCCCAGAGCTGTTCGGCGTTCATCTCGCCGAGACCCTTGTAGCGCTGCATGGTCAGGCCCTTGCGGCCGGTCGCAAAGACCGCGTTGAGCAGCGCCAGCGGCCCCGAGATGGTTTCGGTCACATCCTTGCGGCGCAGCACCGGGGGCTCGCCATAGACCTCGGTGAGGCGCGGCGCATAGCGGTCGAGCTGGCGCGCATCGGCAGAATTGATCAGCCCGAGATCGAGATGTGCGAATTCCTTGACGCTGCGCACCGTTCGTTCGAACACATAGCCGCCGATGCCCTCGTTCGAGGTCGACATGCGGCCGGTCCAGCCGCGTTCGGTGTCCTCGGCGATGATGTCGAGCCGCTTGGCGACACGCTCGGCCATGGCATCGGCGTGGCCGAGATCGGTGAAGACGTCCGGGTTGAGGCCACCGGCGATCGCCGCCTGCTCGACCACGCCTCTGTTGTAGCGCGTGTGCAGCCCGTTGATGAGCTGGCGCACTGCCAGCGCATCGTCTATGGCGCTGCGCAGGTCCTGTCCGGCGCGAACCTCGCCCGAGCCGAGCGAAAGCGATGCTTCATCGAGCCCTGAGCCGATCAGGAACTCCTCGAACGCGCTCTCGTCCTTGATGTATTGCGAGCTCTTGCCGCGCGTCACTTTGTAGAGCGGCGGCTGGGCGATGTAGAGGTGGCCGCGTTCGATCAGCTCCGGCATCTGCCGGAAGAAGAAGGTGAGCAGCAAGGTACGGATGTGGGCGCCGTCGACGTCGGCGTCGGTCATCAGGATGATCTTGTGGTAGCGCAGCTTGTCGGCGTTGAACTCGTCCTTGCCGATCGAGGTGCCGAGCGCGGTGATCAGCGTGCCGATCATTTCGGAGCCGAGCATGCGGTCGAAGCGGGCCCGCTCGACATTGAGAATCTTGCCGCGCAGCGGCAGGATCGCCTGGTTCTGGCGCGAACGGCCGCCCTTGGCCGAGCCGCCGGCCGAGTCACCCTCGACGATGAAGATTTCGGATTTCGCCGGGTCGCGTTCCTGGCAGTCGGCCAGCTTGCCGGGCAGCGAGGTGATGCCGAGCGAGCTCTTGCGGGTGATGTCGCGCGCCTTGCGTGCCGCCTCGCGGGCGGCCGCTGCCTGGATCACCTTGTCGATGACCACCTTGCCCTCGGCCGGGTGTTCCTCGAGCCAGGTGCCGAGGGCTTCGTTGACCAGCCCTTCGACCACGGGACGGACTTCCGACGAGACCAGCTTGTCCTTGGTCTGCGAGGAGAACTTCGGGTCGGGAACCTTGACCGACAGCACCGCCGTCAGGCCCTCGCGGCAATCGTCGCCGATCAGTCCCACCTTTTCCCTTTTGGTCAGGCCAGAAGACTCGCCATAGCCGGTGATCTGGCGGGTCAGCGCGCCGCGGAAACCGGCCAGATGGGTGCCGCCGTCGCGCTGCGGGATGTTGTTTGTGAAGGCCAGCACGTTCTCGTGGTAGCTGTCGTTCCACCACATCGCCACTTCGACGGTGATACCGTCGCGCTCGGCCTTGATGGCAATCGGCTTGTCGATCAGCGGTTTCTTGACCCGGTCGAGATATTTGACGAACTCTTCCAGCCCGCCATCATAGTGCAACTCGTGGCGCACCACGTCGGCATGGCGTGCATCGGTCAAAATTATGCGCACGCCGGAGTTGAGGAAGGCGAGCTCGCGCAGCCGGTGCTCCAGCGTGCCGAGGTCGAACTCCACCATGGTGAAGGTTTCGGATGACGGAAAGAAGGTGATCTCGCTGCCGCTGCGTCCTTCATAGGTACCGGCAACCTTGTTCTGCTCATAGCTGCCCGTCGCCTTCAGCGGCGCGTCGGCATTGCCGTGCGTGAAGCTCATCTCGAAGATCTGGCCGTTGCGGCGAATCCTGAGTTTCAGCCATGCCGAGAGAGCGTTGACCACCGAGACGCCGACCCCATGCAGGCCGCCCGACACCTTGTAGGAATTCTGGTCGAACTTGCCGCCGGCATGCAGCTGCGTCATGATCACTTCGGCCGCCGAAATGCCTTCGCCGGTGTGGATATCGGTCGGAATGCCACGGCCATTGTCGATCACCGTCACCGAACCATCGGGGTTGAGCGTCACGGTGACCAGGTCGGCATGACCGGCCAGTGCCTCGTCAATGGCGTTGTCGACGACCTCATAGACCATGTGATGCAGGCCGGAACCGTCGTCGGTGTCGCCGATATACATGCCGGGGCGTTTGCGGACAGCATCCAACCCCTTCAAAACCTTGATGGAATCGGCGCCGTATTCGGCTTCAGCGCCGTTGTTGTTCTCGATCTGGTCGCTCATGAAAACCTGTTGTCTGGATGCCGCTTGCACGGCGCGAAAAATCGGCCCCGAATCGCGCCTCTGATATTGCCTAGATATAGGCGCGAAAGGCGGTTTTTCCAAGGTTTGCGGGCATTTCCGGGCCGATTCCCGAGCCGGCAGCCGGCTATTTTTTTCGAGCCCCGGATTTGGCGAGAAGGTTGCGCAAATATTTGATCATGAATTTGTCTCCGGGCGCCAGCCGCCCCGTCCGGTCAAGCTCCAGCGTCAGGTTGAGCGCCTTGGTCAGCGCCGCCTTCGGATCCCTCACCACATAGGCATAGGCGATGTAGGCGCGCGCCAGATCGATTTGCCAGATCGCATTGTTCGGATCGGACTGGGCCAATTTCTGGGCAATAGCGAGGCTGGCTTCGAAGGCCGCCTTGGAACCCTCAAAGTGACGTCGGTCGGTTTCCAGATAACCGATCTTCTGCAGGGTGATCGAAATATCGCGTTGCCAGTTCAAATTGGCAGGATCCAGCTTGGCCAGCCGGTGGGCTATAGCAAGACCGTCCTGATAGTTTTGCAGAGCACCGCTGGCATCGCCCTGCACTCTAAGCACCTCGGCGACCTGTTCGAGACACACCGACAGGTCGCGCTGCCAGTCCGTGTTGCCGGGATCGATGGCGGCAAGGTCGCGCGCCGTGGCCAGCGCCTGCTGGTAGGCCTCCAGCGCGAGCGGCCAATCCTTCTGGTCGCTGTAAGCATTGCCGATCTTGGAGTAACCGATCGACAGGTCGCGCTTCAAATCGGTGTCGTTTGGGTCGCGGCGCACCAGCGCTTCGGCGATCGCCTGGCTCTTGTTGAAGGCCGCGAGCGCACCGGCGGCGTCGCCGCGATCCCGCAGCAGATCACCGATCCTGGTTTGGCTGACTGAGACAGCGCGTTGGCGCCGCGCGTCATCGGGCTTGTTCTCGGCCAGCGCCAACCGAATCCTCAGGCTTTCTTCAAAGGCCGTCTCGGCGCTGTCCAACTGGCCGGCGGTATGGGCAAGTTCGCCGATTTCGTCATAGGTGATTGTCAGATCATTGAGCAGGTCGGCGCGGTCCGGCTCCGCATCGACCAACTGCTGCTTGATCGACAGGCTTTGTTGATAGGCTTGTGCCGCCGCGCTCACATCGCCTTGCGTCGCCAGCACGTTGCCGATCTTGTCTTTGGCCATGGCAAGATCACCGAGCCAGTCTTTCTTGTCCGGCACGCTTGTGGTCAGGTCCTGCAGCATGTCCCTGGCCGCCTCATAGTTTTCCAGGGAGGTTGGCAGGTCGCCTTGCACCATCCTTATGTTGGCGAGCTTGAGATATGGCTGATGGCGAGATCGCGCTTGACGCTGGGATCGGTTTCCTGACGCGACCGCTGCTCGAGGTTGGCCAACAGTGCGGCAAAGGCGCGGCCGGCCGCCTCGATATTGCCGACCGTCGTATAGAGAATACCGAGTTCCTCCAGCGTGCGGCTCTGGCGGTCGGCCTGTTCCAGGCTGAGCGAGGTCTGCCCGGCCTCGCCATACAGCGCCAGCACGAATTCGTAGCCATTGATGGCTGCCGCATAGTTCAGGTCGGCGCGCGCCGCGCCTGCCGACAGGAATACCGTTGCGGCCTGCGACAGCGTGCGGTCGACGAAATTCACCTTCAGCGCGTTGCGCGACACGCCGTCGATATTGGCCGCTTCCGCCAGCTTTGCCTGCGCTGCATCGAAGGCACCGAGCGAAAGCTGCTCCTCGGCCTGCCGGCGCAATTCCGTCACTTGCGGATCGTCGGCCGCGAGCGTCTTCATCTCGCTTCGCACCTTGACGAAGGCGTCGGCCGCTTCACGCAGCCGGGCATTCAGGCTGTCCGCCGACAAATTGCTGGTGTCGGAACCGATCAGCGCGCCATAGAGCGGGGCCAGCGGCATGTCGGCGTCGCTGGCGATCTGTTCGACTTCGCCGCGCATCTCCGGCGTCACGTCGGCCATGGCCAGCAGCAGGCGTTCGCGCTCCGGCAATTGCTCCTTGGCCGCTGCGGCAAAGAACAGTTTCGGCAGGCCGCTCTCGACATAGGGCAGCTGCTTTCCACGCGACAGGTCATAGACTTCCTGCTGCACCAGCGTCAGCACCGAGCGGATTTCGAGCCCGTCGGTACCGAGATATTTGGTCAGCGCTGTCGTGAATGGCGAGTTTTGGCCGGCTCCGTCGGCCGCAGTCTCGCCGGGGGCGGCCGAGAAGGCGAACAGGATGTTTTCCGCCCGGCCAATCCGGCCAAATCCCGGCTTGACCTTCTCAGCGATATCCTTTGCCAGTGGCGTCGCGCCGCGCCCTTCGCCGCTGTTCCCCGAGAAGGGATCGCTGCGGCAGGCATCGAGCACGATCAGCCCGACCTTGGCGGTGGCGGCGACCGCGTCGCGCAGCGGCAGGCTGGTCTTTTCCAACGTCTCGAGCGAGGACGCATCGGCATCGATCGGCAAAAGCCGGTTGTCGCCGGAAATTTCGACGCCATGGCCGGAGAAATAGACCAGCGCCACGTCGGCGCCCTTGGCGTCCTCGCGAAAAACGTCGAGCGCGCGGCGCATGCGTCGGAGATCGCGGTTGGTTTCGAGGACGACCTCGAAGCCGAGCTTCTTCAGCGACGCTTCCATCGCCTCGCCATCATTGACGGGATTGGCGAGCGGCCGGACCAGACGATAATCGTCGTCGGCAATGACCAACGCCACGCGCCGCTCCGCCACCGCGGTGGCGGTGGTCGTAAGCATCAGCAGCAAGGCAAACAGCAAGCGCAAGTCGAACCGCCCCCGGCTCAGTCGTTCGCCGACCATTCCACCTCTTTATGGCGTGAGCAAGCCGGACCGAAAACCGGCTCTTTCAGGCCGCCCGCATAGGCTTCAGGGCCTCGCTCCAGCGCAACAGCTCGTCCAGCATGGTCTTGGCTCCGCCCTGCACCTGCTCGCTGGCCCGGAAAGTGCCGTCGTGCTCGAGCAGTTTCTGATAGAGCGGCAAGGAAACCCCTTCGGAGATAGGCATTACACCCACCGCAGCCAGCAGCGGCTTGAGCGCTTGCGCCGCGCGCAGGCCGCCGGAGACGCCGCCATAGCTGAGGATGGCGGCGGGTTTGTATTTCCATTCGCGGACGAGATAGTCGATGGCGTTGATGATCGCCGGGGCGGCGAAATAATTATATTCCGGCGCCACGTAGACGAAGGCGTCGGCGGCATCGATCGCCTTCGACCAGGCCTTGGTGTGGTCGTTCTGATAATTGCCAAGCTTAGGGTGATGCGGCTCGTCCAGAACCGGCAGATTGAACGCGGCGATGTCGGTCAGCACCGGTTCGAATTTCCCGTGCTCGCGCGCGAATGCCTCCAGCCACTCGGCAAAAACCGGTCCGGCACGGCCGGGCCGCGTGCTGCCGATGATGATGTTCAACTGGTGCTTCAAGGGGGGCTCCTTTGATTGGTAGTATCTGTTGGTGACTGTCACTACGGCAGAGCGTCCCGGTGGACAAGGCGAGGTCGTCGGCGGAGCGGTCACGATCAGATGAACAGACAATCTGAGTTCGCGTCTTGGCTGCCCGCGGTTTCGGTCTGCCGTTCGGTCACATGGACGCCTGGATTGCCAGCCACTACATAGAGCTATCAGCGGAGCACTCCATGGACGTCCAGCCCGCCCCATTCGTTCCCCCGGCGCCGAAGCCGCGCACGACGCCGCCCTCGACGCTGGAGATGATCCGCATCGTCTACCGCAACCCGCTCGAACTGTGGGGTGAGCATACCTACAACGAGCCCTGGATTTCGGTGAATGGCGTCGGCGGACATCTGGTCGTCGCCAACGATCCCGGCCTCATCCGCCATGTGCTTGTCGACAATGCCAAGAACTACAAGATGGCGACAGTGCGCCAGAAGATCCTGCGGCCGATCCTGCGCGATGGCCTGCTGACCGCCGAGGGCGAGGTCTGGAAGCGTTCGCGCAAGGCGATGGCGCCGGTGTTCACGCCGCGCCATATCTTCGGCTTCGCCCAGCCGATGCTCAGGCGAACGCAAGAATTCGTCACCCGCTATGAGGGGGGCGGCACGTCCGACATCGCCCATGACATGACGTTGCTGACTTTCGATATCCTGGCCGAAACGCTGTTTTCCGGCGAGATATCAGGCGAGCCGGGCAGTTTCGCCAACGAGATCGACCGCCTGTTCGAGACCATGGGCCGCGTCGATCCGCTGGACCTGTTGCGCGCACCCGACTGGCTGCCGCGTTTGACCCACATCCGCGGTCGCAAGACCATGGCCTATTTCCGCAAGATCGTCACCGACACGGTCAAGATGCGCGAAGAGAAATTCAAGCGCGATCCCGATGCCGTGCCGCAGGATTTCCTGACGCTGCTGCTCAAGGCCGAGGGGCCTGAAGGGCTGACGCGGGCGGAGGTCGAGGACAACATCATCACCTTCATCGGCGCCGGCCATGAGACCACGGCGCGCGCACTCGGTTGGACGCTTTACTGTCTCGCGGAATCGCCGTGGGAGCGCAACAGGGTCGAACAGGAGATCGACCAGGTGCTGGCGCGCGAACCCGATCCGACGAAATGGCTCGATGCCATGCCGTTCACGCGTGCGGCTTTCGACGAGGCGCTCAGGCTCTATCCGCCGGCGCCGTCGATCAACCGCGAGCCGATCGAACCGGAAATGTGGAAGGATCTCTATATCCCGAAGCACGCTGCGGTGCTGGTCATGCCATGGGTGGTCCATCGCCACAGGAAACTGTGGGACCGGCCCGACGCCTTTCTGCCCGAACGGTTCCACCCGGGAAACCGCGAGAAGATCGACCGCTTCCAGTATCTGCCGTTTGGTGCGGGCCCTCGCGTCTGCATCGGCGCCAGCTTCGCCATGCAGGAGGCGATCATCGCGCTCGCCATCATGCTGTCGCGCTTCCGCTTCGACACCACCGCCGAAACGAAACCCTGGCCGGTGCAGAAGCTGACCACGCAGCCGCAGGGCGGCTTGCCGATGCAGGCCACGCCGCGTTAGGTGTGCTGATATTCAGGTGATGCCGGCCTGCGAACGATGGCTTCCTGCGCTTCCGGTGCTCACGTACTTTAAGGACGCTCCGCTCCGGTTCTCGGAACCCACCGTCCTCGGCTCAGCCTGACCTGAATCTCAACACACCTTAGGACTGTCGAATTAAGCCACGGGCTTGCGCTGCTGGAACTGGCCGGCGGCGCGGAAGCGCCAGAGGTAGCTGGGCAGGATCGTGGCGATCGACTGCGGCTGGATGCCGAGCCCGACCAATGTCCGGTTGGCCTTGGCTGCCACCTCGGAAACGATGTTGTGCTCGCGCAGTTGCATCACCTGGTCCTTGGTCAGCAACGGGTTGGGCAAGAGGCCGAGGATCGAGGCCTGGATGTTCGCCACCCACCACGGCACCGGCACCAGCAGGCGCTTGCGCTCGATCACGTCAAGCAGTTCTTCCATGCACTCCTTGAAGGTCAGCACCTTGGGGCCGCCAAGCTCGTAGATCTGGCCGCCATCGACCTTGCCGTCGACCGAGCGCGCCACCGCTTCGGCGACGTCGCCGACATAGACCGGCTGGAACTTGGTCAGGCCGCCGCCGATCAGCGGCAGCACCGGCGAATAGCGCGCCATGTTGGCGAAGCGGTTGAAGAAGCTGTCCTCGGGCCCGAAAATGATCGACGGCCGGAAAATCACGGCGTCCTTGATCGTCTCCAGGATGGCCTTTTCACCAAGCGCCTTGGTGCGTGCGTAGTCCGATTCGGAGTCCAGATCGGCACCAAGCGCCGAAATGTGGGTGAAGCCGGCGCCGACGGCGCGGGCCGCTTCGGCCACCGCGCGGGCGCCGAACTCATGCACGGCGGAGAACTTCTGCCGGCCGCTCTGATGCAGGATGGCGACCAGATTGACGACATGGTCAGCACCCTGCACGGCACGATCGACCGACCAGCGGACGCGCACATTGGCCTGCACCGGCTGGATCTGGCCGACATTGCCGAGCGGCTGCAGGTGGCCGGCAAGATCGGGCCGCCGGCAGGCGACCCGGATGCGATAGCCGCGCTTGGCCAGCGCGCGCACGACATGGCGGCCGACAAAGCCTGACCCGCCAAAGACGACGACGAGCTTTGGGGTCTGCAGGATTTCGGTCATGGCTGGCTCCGGCGCTCGCAAGCTTGGCTGAAGCCGTTTCATAATCCGTTTTGCGTCGAACGCAAAGGGTGACGCGTCGTCGCTGTCACCCTTGTCTCGACCTTGTCAGAACGCCTTGCCGATGCGGGTGTCGACCGAGTGGCGGTTGCCGCCGCGAATGACGAAGAAGAGCAGGATCGCGGCCCACAAAAGCGACTTCTCGGCACCCGAAAAGCCCTGGCCCATGGTGACCCAGTGGAACCAGACCGTGACCAGCAGCACGAACAGGCCAGCAAAGGCGGCCGGACGCGTCAGAAGGCCGATGGCGATGAAAATGCCGCCGAAAAATTCGGCGCAGGCCAGAAGCAACGACCACAAGGCGCCGGGATAGAAGCCGAGGCCCTCGACCATTTCGGCGGCACCGAAAGGATTGATGATCTTCTGCGAGCCATGGATGGCGAGAAACGCACCGGCGACAACGCGAAGAAGGGTTTCCGCGCCATCGTGCAAGGCCGCGTACAGTCTGCCGAGGACCGGGATGATAAGGCCGTTGCGGGGATTGTCCGTGCTTGCCGACATTGTGACTCCTCTGTTTTGCCGATCAGCGCAGACGGCCAATCAGGTTGGGCGAAGTCAAATAAACAAAAGTTGACATTTAGAAGAATGTTTTATTGACGCACCTTGCAGCGCTGAGGCTTGCGATCTCCAAGGTCATGGAGCGGACGCAGAAAACCCCGCCGCAGCGGGGTTTTCCGGGTGACATCCATGCGAAGCCAGGGGCCGACGGAGCGGCCTGACCTGAGACGGTATCAGGAGGGCGTGAAGCAAGTACGCCCACCCCAGCCCTGGACATCCGACATGGTGCCGCCGACCTTCTTGCAAGCCGCGATGAAATCGGCGCTGCAGCTGGCGAATTTGGCATGGCCGTTCTTGCAGTAATGATCCTCGGTGGCGCCGCCGCTCGGAGCGGTGATGACGCCGGGCGCGGACGGTTTCACCGGCGCGGCCTGCAAACTGGCCGCCTGGGTGGCCCCCATGAACGAGCCGAGAAGAAGGACGGCGGTCAGCATGGTGAGCTTGGTGTTGGTCATGGCAATTTCCTTTTGATTGGGTTGATTTTCCGAGGCGCAAAGGGACATCCTCTGCGTGAAGCAGACTTTCGCTTTCGGTTTGCTGTTCCCCTCGGTGTGGATCGGGCAAGCTCGCCTTGCCCTGGACAAAGCTGGGTCGCTGCGATGCGCGGAAAGGTTCAGCGGCGCGCAAAAAAAATTTGCACCGCACCGCCACCTAGGCGGGCAGATTTCAGATAACTAGCTGATAAATAATGGATTATTTAGGAGGAATAACGCGCTGCGAATTCGGAAATGCGCTGCACCACCGCCTTTGGCGCGGTGATGCCCCGCGCTTGCGCCTTCTCGGCGGCTTCGGCCCGGGCCCGTCCGGGTACATGCACGCCGAAGCGCCGCCGCAGCCGGTCGAGCTGGTCCTTCATGCGCTGCTCGAAGTCGGGATCGAGCAGCTTGGGCTCGACGGCAAGCACGAATAGCCCGGTTCCGGGACTGTCCGGTCCGCCGCTGAACCATGGCGCGTCGAGCGACCAGTTGGCGCCCGACAGCCCCGCCGCAAGCACTTCGACCATCAGTGCGATGTTGGCACCGCGCTGGCCGCCGAAGGCAAGCATGGCGCCTTTCATGGCGGCGGCCGGATCGGTGGTCGGGTTGCCGCTGGCGTCCAGCGCCCAACCTTCGGGTATTTTCTTGCCGTCCTCGGCCGCCTTGCGGATGTTGACGAAAGCGGTGGCGCTCGACGATTGGTCGATGACCAGCGGCGCGCCGTCGGCGGCGGGTGCCGCAAACGACATCGGGTTGGTGCAGTAGACCGGCTTGACCGAGCCCGAGCCGGCAAGCACGGCTGGGCCATTGGTGGCGGCGAACGACACCAGCCCTTGCGCCGCCAGCCTTCCGGTGAAGTAACCGAGTGCGCCGCATGTATAAGCGTTCTTCTGCGAGAAGATGGCGACGCCGAACAGCTTTGCAGCCTTGGCGAGGTCGTCGATGGTGCGGTCGAAGCCGGTATGCGCCAGCCCGCCGCGCGCATCGGAGAGATAGACCGCCAGCGCCGGCCGGGTGATCACCGGATCGGCTTTGCCGTCGATGCGTCCGGCTTCGAGCGCCTCGAGATAATCGATGAAATGCGACAGACCGACGGTCGAGAGCCCTTCCGCCTCGGCGGCAATGATCGAGGCGGTAAGCGATTGCGCCGCTTCCTCATTGGCGCCGGCGCCAAGCGCCGCCATCCGGCACAGTCCTTTTGCCTGGTCGAGACTGAGTTGCATCATGGCGGTCCTAAAGGGAATAGGGGAATAAGGGAGTGGGGGAACAAGCAGTGAATAGCGAATGGGGATGGAAATGTGAATGTGAATAGTGGCTGCCTACTCCCCTACTCCCCTACTCCCCTACTCCCCTACTCCCCTCTAACCAACCTTGTTGGGGATCCGCGCCTCGATCCTGCTGAACGCGAAGACCAGAATACCGGTGATCGTCATGTAGATCAGCGCCAGCAGCAGCAAGGGTTCGTAGGTGAGGTAGGTGTCCTGCCGCACCTTGGACGAAACGGCGAAGATATCGATGACGCTGATCGTCGCCACCAGCGGCGTAGATTTCAATTGCAGCACGGTTTCACCGGTCAGCGTCGGCAGCGCCCGGTAGATGGCTTGCGGCAGCCAGATGCGGCGAAATGCCTTCCAGCGGCTCATGCCGAAGGCGCGGGCGGCCTCGAGTTGGCCCTTGGGAACGCCGGCAAAGGCGCCGCGCATCACCTCGCCCTCATAACCGGCGAAAGACAGCGTCAGTGCCAGCACGCCATAGGGCCAGGCTTGCCTGAGATACGGCCACATCCACGACTCGCGGATCCACGGATATTGCGGAAACAGCGAGCCGAGGCCGTAGTAGAGCAGCCACAGCTGGATCAGCAGCGGCGTGCCCCGGATCACTGTGCAAAAGACCTTGGCCGGTGCTGCGAACCAGAAGGAGCCGGTCGCCTGCGCCAGCCCGAGCGGCACGGCGAGCAGGAAGCCCAGCACGCAGGTGACGGCCAGGATCCACAGCGAGCGCCAGATGCCGATCAGTCCCATTTCATAGTACTGCGGCAGCCAGTCCCAGCGCATGAAAAAGGCGGCCGCCAGGACCAGGCCCAGCGCGATCAGGATCAGCACGATGCGGTGCGGCTGCAGCCACAGCGACGTTCGCGCGACGACGTTGATGATGGCGGCTTCGGTGGCCATCAGCGCGCCTCCTTGAGCGAAGGCATGCCACGCCGCGACCAGGCCTCGACACGGCCGATGATCAGATTGGAAAACAGCGACAGCAGAAGATAGAGCACGGCGGCGGCGAAAAAGAAGGTGAAATAGGCTTTGGTGACGCCAGCAGCCTGCCGTGTTGCCAGCGCCAGTTCATAGAAGCCGACGACCGCCAGCAGCGCGGTGTCCTTGGTGGCAATCAGCCAGAGATTGGCGAGGCCCGGTATGGCGAAGGGCAGCATGGCCGGCAAGGTGATGCGCCGCAACAGCAGGCCGGGAGACATGCCATACGCGCGGGCAGCTTCAACTTGCCCCTGGGGAATGGCCAGGATCGCACCGCGTATCACCTCGGTCGAATAGGCGCCCTGGACAAAGCCGAGCACGGCGATGCCGGCGGCAAGGCCGCTGATGTCGACGCGCTGATAGCCCATTGCCGTCAGCGCCTGGTTGATCAGGTCGGTTCCGGCATAATAGAGCAGCAGGATCAGCACCAGTTCGGGCACGGCGCGCACGATGGTGGTGTAGACCGCCAGCAGATCGCGCACCACCGGGCCACCATAGAGCTTGCCGTAGGCGCCACCGGTGCCGATCAGAAGACCGAGGCACGTGGCGCCCAGCGCGATCTCGATCGAATGGAGCAGTCCAACCAAAAGAGCCCGGCCCCAGCCCGGCGGGTTGGGCGAGAGAAGCTCGATGATGCCGGCCGCGGAGGCCGAAAGAAATGCGTCGATCAGCGTCGCCCCCGGATTGCTGGCGTCAGCCGCTGTCAATTCTCGTCAGCGGTTTCGGCGAAACCGCACGACGAGATGCCGTGCGGTTTTGGCTTATGCGTGGACGATGTCAGTTCGACTGCGTCGGGCCGCCGTAAATATCGAAATCGAAGTACTTCTTCGAGATCTCGTCATACTTGCCGTTGGCGCGGATGGCCTTGATGCCGGCGTTGATCTTATCCTTCAGGTCGGTGTCCTCCTTGCGCACGCCGGCACCGACGCCCGGTCCGAGCACGTCATCGTCCGGAGCCACCATGCCCTTGAGATCGCAGCACGCCTTGCCCTGGTCCGACTTGAGGAATTCGCCAAGCGCGATCGAATCGGCCTGCACCGCGTCGAGACGGCCGGCGGCAAGATCCTGGTTGGCTTCGTCCTGGGTCTGGTACTCCTTGATCTCGGATGCCTCGGTGAAGTGCTTCTTGGCGTAGACGGCATGCACGGTCGACACCTGAACCCCGACGACCTTGCCCTTGAGGTCCGCGGGCGCCGGGCCGAATTTCTGGTCCTTGGGGCCGATGATCGCGGTTGGCGTGTTGTAATATTTGTCGGAGAAGTCGATCGTCTTCTTGCGCTCGGCGGTGATCGACATCGAGCTGGCGATGACGTCGATCTTCTTTGTCGTCAGCGCCGGAATGATGCCGTCCCAGGCAACCGGGGTGATGACGCAGTCGAGCTTCTCTTCGGCGCAGACGGCGTCGATGAAATCGATCTCCCAGCCAACCCACTTGCCCGAAGCATCCGGCGAGGTGAAGGGCGGATAGGGTTCGGCGGCGACGCCGATCTTGACCGGATCGGCCTTGGCCACTCCCATGGCAGCGACGCCCAGCAGCAGCGCTGCGGCAAATGTCTTCAGAACAGTCTTCATTTTCACGACTCCCAGTTTGTTGTTGGTTCCCGGTTTTCTTCCGTCTCGGCCTGTCCTAGCCGATGTTGCGGATGAACTGCTTGAGCCTTTCGGATCTGGGCGCGCCGAAGATCTGCTCCGGCGGTCCTTCTTCCTCGACCAATCCATTGTAGAGATAGACGACATGCGTCGCGACCTCGCGGGCGAACTTCATCTCGTGGGTGACCAGCACCATGGTGCGGCCTTCGCGCGCCAGGTCGCCGATCACCTTCAGCACCTCGCCGACCAGCTCGGGGTCGAGCGCCGAGGTCGGCTCGTCGAACAGCATGACGCGCGGATTGATGGCCAGCGCCCGCGCGATCGCGGCGCGCTGCTGCTGGCCGCCCGACAGATAGGCCGGATAGACGTCGCGCTTTTCGGCGAGGCCGACGCGGGCGAGCAGCTTCTCGGCCTCGCTGATCGCCACGTCGCGCTTGACGCCAAGCACATGCACGGGAACCTCGATGACGTTCTCGATCAGCGTCATGTGGCTCCACAGGTTGAAGTTCTGGAACACCATGCCGAGCTTGGAGCGGATGCGCTCGATCTGCTTGCGGTCGGCCGGAACTGTGTGGCCGTGGCTGTCCGCCTTCAGCTTGATCTCCTCGCCATTGACGCGGATGATGCCGCTGGTCGGGTTCTCCAGGCAGTTGATGCAGCGCAGCAGTGTCGATTTGCCCGAGCCTGAGCCGCCGATGATGGCGATGACCTCGCCGTCGCGCGCCGACAGCGAGACGCCCTTCAGCACATGCAGCTCACCGAACCTCTTGTGCAGGTTCTCGACATGGATGGCTTCGGCGGCGCCGTCTTGCGCCGTGTGTTTCAGTACGGACGCGGCGCCTTGCGCCATCATCCCTTCGACGCTCCGCGGAGTGGTCGAGCTCGTCGCTGCTGGTATCTTTTACCCATTTACCCGTCACTGGACAGAGTTCCCGTTCTCAAGATGGACCGTTCCGCTTGCCTCCGTCAACCATGGTTTTTGGACTATTGATCACAGCTTGCTGTAGTGGTTAGTGGCGGCAACGGACGTCTCGGGAGAATTTAGTGGGCAAATCATACGGGTCGCAATCCATGGCCGGACCGCTGAAACGCGTGCTTATGCGGTCCGCCGCCGGCGCCATGCGTGATGCCAGGGCGCAGGAATGGCACTACGGCCCGGGCTTTGAGCCGGGAAAGGCCACTGCCCAGCATGAGCGATTGACGCAGCTGGTTTCGGCCTCCGGCGCCGAGGTCGAATGGCTGACGGATGCCGATGACGGGCTGGCCGATTCGGTCTTCACCCATGATCCGTCGCTGATGACCGATCACGGCGCGATCATTCTTGCAATGGGCAAAGCGCTGCGCCGGGCTGAACCGGGCCTGCACGAAGCAGCTTACAAACGCCTGGGCATTCCCATCCTCGGCCGCATCGATGATCCGGGCCAGGTGGAAGGCGGCGACTGCGTCTGGGTGGATGCAAACACGCTGGCCGTCGGCCGTGGCGTGCGCACCAACCAGGATGGCATCCAGCAGCTTTCAAATCTGCTTTCGCCGAAAGGCATTTCGGTTTTTGGCTTCGATCTGCCGCTCTGGCACGGCGAGGAAGCCTGCCTGCACCTGATGTCGGTGATCAGTCCGCTTGCCGACGATCTGGCGCTGGTCTACGCGCCGCTGCTGCCGGCCGCCTTCTACCAGATGCTGAAGGGGCGCGGCATCACGCTGGTCGAGGGCGATGCCGATGAGTTCCATGCTTCCAGCGGGCTCAGCCTCAATGTGCTGCCGACGGCGCCGCGCCAGGTGATCGCCGTCGCCGGCTTTCCCAGGACGGCGGCTGCCATGCAGGCGGCCGGCTGCACGGTTTCCACCTTCGAGGCGGATGCGCTCTGCATCGCTTGCGAGGGTGGCCCGACCTGCCTGACACGCCCGGTGCTGCGCCAATGACCACCGTTGGGACCACCATTGGGACGACCGTCGGCGAGGCGCTCATTTCGCTGCTCGAAGCCCATGGCGTCGACACGGTCTTCGGCATTCCCGGCGTGCACACGGTCGAACTCTACCGGGGGCTGGCGCGCTCGAAGATCCGCCATGTCACGCCGCGCCATGAGCAGGGCGCCGGCTTCATGGCCGACGGCTATGCGCGCGCCAGCGGCAGGCCGGGCGTCGCCTTCGTCATCACCGGACCGGGGCTGACCAACACCATCACCGCCATGGGACAGGCGCGCGCCGATTCGGTGCCGATGCTGGTGATCTCAGGCGTCAACGCCACCCCGACGCTGGGCAAGGGCCTCGGCCATCTGCATGAACTGCCCGACCAGCGCGGCATGATGGAGAAGGTGGCGCTGTCTTCGCAGCGGGTCACCGAGGCTGGTGAATTGCCCGGCGCGCTGGCACAGGCCTTCGCGCTGTTTTCATCGGCCCGGCCCGGTCCGGTGCATATCGAAATCCCGACCGACGTCATGGTCAAGCCGGCGGATGGCATCGCTGCCATGCTGAGCAATGCAGCGCCACCCGCGCCGGACGGCGCGGCAATTGCCAGCGCGGCCAAACTCATCGCCGCCGCGCGCCGTCCGCTGATCCTGGCCGGCGGCGGCGCCAAACGCGCCGAAGCGCCATTGCGGCGTCTGGCCGAACGACTGGGAGCGCCGGTCGTCGAGACCGCCAATGCGCGCGGCCTCCTGCATGCCCATCCGCTTTGCGTGCCGGCCAGCCCCAGCCTGAAGACAGTGCGGGCGTTGATGACTGAGGCGGATCTGGTCATTGCCGCCGGCACCGAATTCGGCCCGACCGACTATGATGGCTACAGCGATGGCGGTTTCGTCCTGCCCGCCAATCTGATCCGCATCGATATCGGCGCAGACCAGCTTGCCCGCCGCCCGGCGACGGTTTCGATTCGGGCCGATTGCGCCGAGGCGCTCGAAGCGCTGCTCCTGGAAACCAGCCATGTCCCGGCAAGCGAGGGCGGCCCGTCGCGCGCCGCCGCTGCACGGGAAGCGGCTTTTGCCGAGATCAGTCCGACGCTGCAGGCGCAGGTGCGCGCCGTGGAGGTGATCCGCGACGCATTGCCGGGCGCGCTCATCGTCGGCGATTCGACACAGCCGATCTATGCCGCCAACCTCTACTACGATCATGACCGTCCCGGCGGCTGGTTCAATGCCGCCACCGGCTTCGGCGCGCTCGGCTACGGCCCGCCGGCGGCGATCGGCGCCGCCCTTGCAGTGCCCGATGCGCCGGTGGTCTGTCTCACGGGTGACGGCGGCTTCCAGTTCACGCTGCCGGAACTGGGCGCCGCACTTGATGCCCAGGCGCCGGTCATCTTCGTCGTCTGGAACAATCGTGGCTACCGCGAGATCGAAACCTCGATGCTCGATGTTGGCGTCGAGCCGGTCGGCGTGTCGCCGGCGCCGCCGGATTTCTGCAAGCTGGCCGAAGCCTATGGCCTTGGCGCCGAACGGCTTGCCGATATCGACGCTCTGGCGGACGCGTTGAAACGCGCCCGGGCAACCGGTCTGCCGCGCGTCATCGAAATCACAGTCGACTGAAGAGTGGCGGCGCAACGTGCTTCACGTCTCAGCCTGGCATGGACCCGGCTGGCTGGCGGCCTACACATGCAAAGACGCAACAACTGCCATGTCGAGATATCAGTTGAGTGATCGTGCGAAAGGCGCGACGCTCTGCGTCGGGCGGCTAACAAGCGACATAATCATAAAAATATGACAGGAGCGGTCCAGGATGACGGAAACACTTGAAGGCAGGCATATTGTCGTGACCGGAGGCACCGGGGCGCTCGGTGGTGCAGTCGTCGGCAAACTGCTGAGTGAAGGCGCGATCTGCCATGTGCCCAATGCCCATGCAGCGGCGCCCGGGCATTTCCCCTTTACCGAGCATGACCGTGTCAAGCTGGTGCACAATGTCGATCTCTCGGACTCCGCCAAGGTCGAGGCGTTCTACAGCCAGGTTCCAGGTCTGTGGGGTTCGATCCACTTGGCCGGCGGCTTCACAGCGGCGCCGGTGGAAAAGATCGAGTCGGCGTCCTTTGCCGAGATGATGGACACCAATGCAAGCACCACCTTCCTGTGCTGCCGCGCGGCGGTGCGCTCGATGCTGGCGTCGGACGTCGCGGGCCGCATCGTCAATGTCACTGCGCGCGCCGGGCTCGACCCACGGCGCGGCGCCGGCATGGTCGCCTATGCCGCCAGCAAGGCCGCGGTGGCGGCGATGACGGTGGCGATGGCCGAGGAGTTGAAAGGCAAGGGCATCCTGGTCAATGCCGTTGCGCCATCGACGCTTGATACGCCGGCAAACCGCGCCGATATGCCGGATGCCGATGTCACCAAATGGGTCAGTCTCGAAGCAGCCGCCGAAGCCATCGCCTATCTCGCCTCGCCAGCCAATCAGGCGATGAGCGGAACGCTGGTGCCGCTTTACGGCAGGGCCTGAGCAGAAGCCGTCGAAACAGGGCAGGTGGCGTCCGATCCATCGGCATTGCGGTAGCTGTAGAGCCGCAGCGGCGAGGAAGCATCCGTCGGACACTCCCTGAGCCATGACGGCGGGTGCCCCTCCATCAGCGCCGCCGCGAATGGATAGGCGGTTTCGAGATGTGGCGACGGTGGGCCTCTCCACCCGCAAAGCGCAACATGCGTCGCCTTGGACGCATCGAGAAACGCGCGCGGATCGGCGGTCGAGGGATCAAGGAAGCGATAGCTCCGTTCGATACCTTGAGCCGACGGGTGGTTGGGGATTGTCACCACCTTGGGACCTTCGGCAAGAGCGAGAAAATGCGCTCCGATCAACGGTGGCGTAAGAACGACGGCGCCTGCCGGCCAACCCTGTCGCTGCTCAAAATGCCTGAGATCGCAACTGTCGGCAAACTCGGCGGCTGGAATGGCTGCATGGGATGGCCTTGCCGACAGCTGGTATAGCGCCATCGCCACGGACAAGACGAGACCGGGCAGGATCAACGCGTATCTTGGCGATGCCGTTGGCACGTGCGATTTCAAATAGCGCCCCTGTCCCGCATCTGGTGGCAGGAAACTCGCCAATACGAAGGTCAGACCGATGCCGGAAAAAACCGGAAGATAGCGAAAGTAGCGGAAGTAGCCGATCGCCAGCGCCAGCGCGAGCAGCGAGAACAGCGCCAGGATGACGAGCGGCCGGCTTCGGCTCTGCGGATTGAGGCAGATGACCGCCGGGGCGAGCGCGCCGACGAACAGCAACGCCATGCTGGGAAAGCTGCCTGACAGAACGAAATCAGGGCGTCGAAACAGGCTCAGTTCCTGAGGGATCCTGTTGAGCATGTTGTCGCGTACATAGGCGTCGAGCGAAGCATAAGGGCCGGCCACGCAGTGCGGGAACAACAACACCAGCGCCACCGCGCTGGCGGCCGCGAACACCAGCAAAATTGCCGCCCGCGTCGCCCATCCGCCGCGCCGGCCGACAAGCAAAGGCACCACGGCAAATGAAAGCCCGGCCGCGACCAGTGCCGTCACATGCGGCGCCGAATAGGTGTCGCATTTGACGGCGAAATAGGCTGAAGGCGGCACGATCGTGGCAAACAGGCCGACCCCACCTAGGGCCAATGCCAGCCCAAAGCCTACGATCCTGTCTGCACCCTGTTCGCGGCCGAAGATCCAGTCAACGGCATAGACCGCCATCACCAGCGCATAGAACGGCGCGAACTCGGCGCTGATGGCAAGAGCCAAGGCCGCCAGCAGCCCGTTGATGAAGGCAGCGAAGCGGTTCTGCGACAACATCAAAACCAGGGCCGCGAGCAGAAGCAGTATTTGCAGATTGTGGTAGTCGATCCGTCCCGGAGCGTATTCGAAAATGCTGCGCGCGGCAAAGATCAGAGCCAGCGGCAATGCAACGGCCGGGTTGGCAAAGCCCATAGCGATTACCAGCCGATTGTAGAAATAGAGCGCGGGCGCAAGCAGCAGCAGCGGGACGGCAAAGCTTGCCAGCATCAGCGCCGGCTCGAAGCCGGCAAGCGGCATCAGCAGGCGCGCGAAGGCGGCATAGGGCAGGTCCACGATCCATGGCCAATGCGAGACATAGGGCTCTGGCTGGGCAACACCGGGCAGCGTCCGGTCGAAGATGTTGCCCGTTTCAAGCAAGGTACGGACTTCATGCAGTTTGACGAGGTCGTCCACGTCGCCGTTGAGCTGGAAGCCCAGGGACCAGAGCACCGTCATCAAGATCGCCATTCCGCAAAAGCAGAACAAGGCCGGTGACCTGGTGTAAAGTCGTTGCAACCACGAAGAGCCCGTAGCGGGACAATCGTCGCCATTGCGCATGGAAAGCCTCCCCTCGGACCACTGGCAAATACGCGAGGAAGTTTATCTTACCGTAAAGAAAAACCCCGCCGGATCGCTCCGGCGGGGTTTGAACTGACCACCGCGCAAGGCGGTGGGGGCAGATGCTTAGCTGCCCTGCTTCTTCAGCGCGGCACCCAGGATGTCGCCCAGCGAAGCGCCGGAGTCGGTCGAGCCGTACTGGGCGACCGCTTCCTTCTCTTCGGCGATTTCCAGCGCCTTGATCGAGACCTGCAGCTTGCGGGTCTTCTTGTCGAAGGCGATGACGCGGGCGTCGACCTTCTGGCCGACGGTGAAGCGCTCGGGGCGCTGCTCGTCGCGGTCACGGCTCAGATCGGAACGCTTGATGAAGGTCTCGATGCCGCTGTCGACCAGCCGCACTTCCAGACCGCCATCCTTGACGCCGATGACTTCACAGGTGACGACCGCGTTCTTGCGCAGTTCGCCCGAAGTCGCCGCTTCGCCGACCGTATCCTTGGCCAGCTGCTTGATGCCGAGCGAGATGCGCTCCTTGTCGATGTCGACGTCGAGCACCTGCGCCTTGACCATGTCGCCGCGATTGTACTCTTCGATGACCTGCTCGCCCGGACGGGTCCAGTCGAGGTCGGAGAGGTGGACCATGCCGTCCACGTCGCCTTCGAGGCCGATGAACAGGCCGAACTCGGTCTTGTTCTTGACCTCGCCCTCGACCTGGCTGCCGACCGGATGGCTACTGGCAAAAGCCTGCCACGGGTTCTCGAGCGTCTGCTTGAGGCCGAGCGAGATGCGGCGCTTGGCCGGATCGACCTCGAGCACCACCACGTCGACTTCCTGGGTCGTCGACAGGATCTTGCCGGGATGCACGTTCTTTTTGGTCCACGACATTTCCGAAACGTGGATGAGGCCTTCGATGCCCGGCTCCAGCTCAACGAACGCGCCGTAGTCGGTGATGTTGGTGACGGTACCCTTGATCTTCTTGCCGATCGGGAATTTGGTGCCGATCTCGGACCACGGATCGCTCTCGAGCTGCTTCATGCCGAGCGAGATGCGGTGGGTTTCCTGGTTGATGCGGATGATCTGCACCTTGACCGTCTGACCGATGTTGAGGATTTCGGTCGGATGGTTGACGCGGCGCCATGCCATGTCGGTGACATGCAGCAGGCCGTCGATGCCGCCGAGGTCGACGAACGCACCGTAGTCGGTGATGTTCTTGACGACGCCTTCGACAACCTGGCCTTCTTCGAGGTTCTGCACGATTTCCGAACGCTGTTCGGCGCGGCTCTCCTCGAGCACGGTGCGGCGCGACACCACGATGTTGCCGCGGCGGCGATCCATCTTGAGGATCTCGAAGGGCTGCGGGTTGTGCATCAGCGGGGAGACGTCGCGGATCGGGCGGATATCGACCTGACTGCGCGGCAGGAAGGCCACGGCGCCGTCGAGGTCGACGGTGAAGCCGCCCTTGACCTGGTTGAAGATGACGCCTTCGACGCGCTCACCCTTGGTGAACTTCTCTTCGAGGCGGACCCAACTCTCTTCGCGGCGGGCCTTCTCACGGGAAAGCATCGCTTCGCCAAGCGCGTTCTCGATGCGCTCGACATAGACTTCGACGGTGTCACCGACCTTGAGGGTGGTGTCCTTGCCCTTGACGCCGAATTCCTTCAGCGGCACGCGGCCTTCGACCTTGAGGCCGACGTCGATGATGGCCATGTCTTTTTCGATCGCGGTGATCGTGCCCTTGACGACCTGGCCTTCGCCGGAATGGCCGGCGGTAAATGATTCTTCGAGCAGGCTCGCGAAATCGTCGCGAGTGGGATTTGCAGCTGACATTGTTTCTCCTGGAATGCCCCGCTTCTGTCGCGGGACGGGCGCCGTGGGTTAGCGTTGCGTTGGCCTGCCGACGTTCCGGGCTACAAAAGCCCTGGGCCGCTCTTTAAGCGGCAATTCCGGCGCATGAAGAATGCTGGCAGGCTGGTTCGTGCCCGATATGGGTATTTTCTTCGCCTCCGACAACGGAAACACGAGGGAAAAACCCGACTCAGGCCTTGTTTCTCTTGGCTAAGACGTCGTCGATGATCGCCATGGCCGCAAGAAACGCGGCTTCTATAGCCATTTCGCTGGTATCAAGCAAGTGCGCGTCTACGGCCGGCTTCAGCGGAGAGTCGGCGCGGCCCATGTCGCGCTCGTCGCGGCGCACGATATCGGCGAGGATTTCGGTGAAATCAGCGGTGCCGCCGATGCTCTCGATCTCGGCCAGCCGGCGTCGTGCCCGCACCTCGGCGCTCGCCGTCACATAGAGTTTTATGTCGGCGTCGGGGCAGACGACGGTGCCGATGTCGCGGCCGTCGAGCACCGCGCCTGGCGGCGTCTTGGCGAATTCGCGCTGCTTTTCCACCAGGATGCGCCGCACGGAAGGAAACACCGCGACCTTCGAGGCCGCCTCGCCGACCGCATGCGCTGATAGCACCGCCCGGTCGAGCTTCGCCAGATCGACCTGGCGCGCTGCGGTTTCGGCCGCCGAGACATTCTCGAGCGGCAGTGCGTGCTGGATCAGCGCGTAGGCCACCGCACGATAGGTGAGGCCGGTGTCGAGCAGGTTCAGCCGGTAGTGGTCGGCGAGCCGGCGGGCCAGCGTGCCTTTTCCGGCGCCGGCGGGGCCGTCGATGGCGATGGTGAAGACGTGTGTCATCGGTGGCCCACCATGTCCGAACCCGAAAAGGGCAACGATCCGGACAGAGGGGGGCGCTGTCCCTCCGACGTTCTAGTTTGGCCCCAATCTCCCAGGGTTGCGATTGCCATCAACCGTTACCCAATCTCCGCGCCCAGCCCCTTCATCAGCCCCATGAATTCCGGAAAACTGGTCGCGATCATCGCCTGATCGTCGATGGTGACCGGCTTTTCTGTCGCCAGCCCCATGACCAGAAAGCTCATGGCGATGCGGTGGTCGAGATGGGTCTGCACGGTCGTGTCCTGGCCGTTGGGATGACCGCCGAGGCCTTTGCCGCCCGGTCTGCCGCGCACCGCAAGCGATGCTTCGCCCTCGGTGCAGTCGACGCCGTTGAGCTTCAGCCCATTGGCGACCGCCGACAGCCGGTCGGATTCCTTCACCCGCAGCTCTTCCAGCCCCTGCATCAGCGTTTCGCCCTCGGCGAAGCTGGCAGCGACGGCGAGCACGGGATATTCGTCGATCATCGACGGCGCCCGTTCGGGCGGCACGGTGACCCCCTTCAACTCGGAGTAGCGCACGCGCAGATCGGCGACATCCTCGCCGCCGGCATTGCGCGGGTTGAGGATGTCGATCTTGCCGCCCATTTCCTGCAGCGTCAAAAGCAGGCCGGTGCGGGTCGGGTTCATCAGCACGTTTTCGATGACGATGTCGGAACCCGGCACGATCAGTGCGGCCACCAGCGGGAAGCCGGCCGAGGACGGGTCGCCAGGCACCGCGATCGTCTGGCCAGTCAGCTTGCCCTGGCCTTCGATGAAAATATGGCGCACGCCGCGTTCATCGGTCTCGACCGACAGATTGGCGCCAAAGCCTTTCAGCATCTTTTCGGTGTGGTCGCGCGTCATGACAGGCTCGATGACGGTGGTGATGCCCGGCGTGTTCAAGCCGGCCAGCAGCACCGCCGACTTCACCTGCGCCGAGGCCATCGGCACGCGGTAGGTGATCGGTGCGGCATGCTTGGGCCCATGCAGCGTGATCGGCATGCGGTCGCCCGGCGTCGCCTTCAGCACCTGCACGCCCATCTGGCGCAAGGGTTCGAGCACGCGGCCCATCGGCCGGCCCGACAGCGAGGCGTCGCCGATGAACGTCGTTTCCATGTCATAGGTGCCGACCAGGCCCATGGTCAGCCGCGAGCCGGTGCCGGCATTGCCGAAATCGAGCGGGCCTTCCGGCTGCAGCAGCGCGCCGTTGCCGGTGCCGCGGATCACCCATTCGGCGCCGCGCTTCTCGATATGCGCGCCCATCGCCTTCATGGCCGCACCGGTGCGCATCACGTCCTCGCCCTCAAGCAGGCCGGTGATGCGGGTCTCGCCGGAGGCGAGGCCGCCGAACATGAAGGAGCGGTGCGAGATCGATTTGTCGCCCGGCACGCGGGCGGTGCCGGCAAGGGCTGATGATTTGCGGGCGGTGGCCGACTTTGGGGCGGCGGCGTGAGACATGGAATTTCCCTGGACGGAATGCCGGCGGGCCGGCGCTTTTCATTTGTTGCGGCGGTCTCGTATCACGGCGGGCCGAAATGGTCATCCCCCATGGTCGTCATCGACGCGAGGCCTTTCATTGCATGGTTTTGTGACGCCGGCTTTTCGCTTTGACAGCGCTGCAAACTGTGGTTAAGGGGACCACTCTTTTATTGACGAGGCTTGCCGTGGCAAAAACCGAACTTGGCACAAAACGCATCGACCCGGAGACGGGCCGAAAATTCTACGACCTGAACAAGGACCCGATCGTCTCGCCCTACACGGGCAAGACCTATCCGCGTTCCTATTTCGAGGAAGGCAAGATCGCCGCCCTCGAGGAGGAAGAGGAAGTGGCCGAGAAGGAAGTGGACGCCGAGGAAGAAGAGGGCGTTGAGGTCGTCTCGCTCGAAGAGGCCGACGAGGACGTCAAGGCCGACGACCTGCCGGATCTTGGCGACGACGAGGACGACGTCGACCTCGGCGACGACGAGGATGACACCTTCCTTGCCGACGAAGAGGAAGAAGATGACGACGTCGCCGACATGATCGGCGTTGGTGACGACGACGACGAGGTCTGATCGACCTTCAAACCAGGCGTTTGCAGGCTTTCGTGGCCTGTGAAGAAAAAGCGGCTCTTGAAGGCTTGATATTGACGAAAGGCGGGGTTAGAAGCCGCCTGCACTAACGGCGCGGTCTCCAACCCGCGCCGGATCTCTTCGCCGGAAACGGCGCCGGTTGACTGCCGGAAGTGGGGCCATAGCTCAGTTGGGAGAGCGCTTGAATGGCATTCAAGAGGTCGTCGGTTCGATTCCGATTGGCTCCACCAAGTTCTCTCTAGGTCGTTGATTTTCCTAGAAGCCCTTTGATTTCAAGACTCTATTCTACGAACGTGGTCCACATTGGTGGTACACACGCAGGAAAGTCAGTGCCTTGTCGGGCGTCACCTCTCCTACTTCGCAGGAATGTCTACTGGTTTCGGTTGCGCGTCCCGGCGCTGACACCAAGCTTAGCCAGATAGGCTGGCGCCTTGCGTTCGGGAGTTGGTCGAACCCCTTCAAAAGCTGCCAGGCAATGCGACGAAGCACTTTCCTGAAGCCATCATCTTCGAAGCCGTTCAACTGGCTACTGAATGCGATGGATTTGGGATGAAACCTTGCCCCGTCGAGCAGGCAGACCAATCGAGCAGCCGAGAGAGCGGGTATGGGGAGCGTTCGATTTCCTTCCCGCACGCGCTCATTTCGAGTAAAGCTATGACTGGGCGCCTTCCGATCGCGCGGGGACGGCGCTGTTAGGTGGCGGCGAGACCCTGATCGGCTTTGATTGCAGCGTTTGCCATCTAAGATTGCGTGCTTCGAGGCTGGAACATGGAACACAGGCTCGCGGCGGTGCTGGCAGCCGACATGGCTGGATACTCTCGGCTCATGGAAGCCGACGAGAGGGGCACCCTTGCGCGGCTCAAAACGCACCGGATCGAACTCATCGATCCGGCAATCGCCAAGAACCAGGGCCGCATCATCAAAACCACCGGTGACGGCATGCTGGTCGAGTTCCAGAGCGTGGCAGATGCCGTGCGCTGCGCCGCGGAGGTGCAGATCCGCATGCGCCGTCGCAACGCCGACGTGCCGGATGCCGGACGTATTCAGTTCCGGATCGGCATCAATCTCGGCGACATCATCTTCGATGAGGGCGACATTTATGGCGACGGCGTGAATGTCGCCGCCCGGCTGGAGCAAATGGCCGAAGTGGGCGGGGTGTGCGTCACCCAGGCCGTGTACGAACAGGTCTTCGACCGGCTCGAAATCACGTTCGAGGACCTTGGCGAGAAGGCCCTGAAGAACATCTCTCGCCCGATACGGGTCTGGCGCGCGGTGCTGGACGATGCAGCCGATCCGCGAGCGGGGGACGGCTCGGCCCGGCGCAGCGTGGTGAAGCCGTCGATTGCGGTCCTGCCATTCGCTAATATGAGCGGCGAATCCGAACAGGAATTTTTCGTTGATGGTCTGACCGAGGATATCATCACGGAACTTTCGCGCCGGCACGAGCTGTTCGTCATCTCGCGCAACTCCACCTTCGTCTACAAAGGGCAGTCGGTAAACCTCCGTGAAATCGCCCGGAAGCTGGGCGCGCAATACCTGGTGGAGGGCAGCGTCCGCAAATCGGGCGATCAGCTCAGGGTGACAGCGCAGCTGCCACCGATACACACATCTGGGCCGAGCGATACGACCGCAAGCTCGACGATGTTTTCGCCATTCAGGACGAACTAACCGCAGCGATCGTGGCCACGCTGCCAGGCCGCGTCGAAGCCGCGCAGCAGGATCTCGTGGCGCGCAAAACACCTGCCAACATGGCAGCATACGAATGCGTGCTCGCGGCCAAGGTCCGCCACCATCGCAGCAATCGAGCCGAGAATGAGGAGGCGCTGAAGCTGGTGACACGAGCGCTAGAACTCGACCCCGAATACGCGCATGCCCATGCCTGGCGGGGCTGCATCCTAGGGCAAGCTTGGGGCTACGGCTGGTGCGCTGATAAGGACGCCGCTTTCGACGAAGTCGTCCGTGAGCTTGAGTTGGCGCAAGCACTGGACAGCAACGATGCGGACGTCCAACGGATATTGGCAGCCATTAGCATCAGCCGCAACGATCTGACGAAGGCTCGGCACCACCAGGAGCGGGCTCTCGCACTCAATCCAAACTACGATCTCGTCGTGGTCCAGCACGGCGAGCTTTTGACTTGGCTCGGTCGCCCCAAGGAAGGAGCCCACTGGATTCGCAAGGCGATGCAGTTGAACCCTCACCACCCGGAACGCTTCTGGAGCCATCTTGGGAAAGCTCACTTTACAGCCCACGAATATTCCGAAGCAATCGAGGCCTTCATGCATCTGTCGAAGATGGATGCCAACCAACACGCCTTTGTCGCGGCGGCCTATCACTGGCTGGGCGATCGGACCGCTGCGTCCGCTCACCTCGCTCAAATAGACAAGGTCGATCCGGAATTTACGATTGATGCTTTCGTCTCTACCCTGCACTACGAGAACGAGGCGGATCTTCATCATCTAGTTGATGGACTGAAGTCTCCCGAAGTGGCGCAGGTGAGAGTATAGTATTCGAACCTCGCGAGCCTCCTTGTCCAGGCGCGCCTGCGCGTCTGAAGGCCGCTCCCATCACCACTCGGCGAAGGAACCGTCCTTGTGGCGCCAGATCGGGTTGCGCCAGCGGTGACCTTCCTTGGCGCGCTCCTTGACGTAGTCCTCGTCGATCTCGACGCCGAGGCCCGGGCCATCGGGAATGGCGACATAACCATCCTCGTAGCGGAAGACATCCTTGTTGGCGGCGTAGTCGAGCAGGTCGTTGGCGGCGTTGTAGTGGATGCCGAGGCTCTGCTCCTGGATGAAGCAGTTGTAGCTCACTGCATCGAGTTGCAGGCAGGCGGCAAGCGCGATCGGCCCGAGCGGGCAGTGCGGCGCCACGGCCACGTCATAGGCTTCGGCCATCGCCGCGATCTTGCGGCATTCGGTGATGCCGCCGGCATGCGACAGGTCGGGCTGGATGATGTCGACAACGCCTTCCTCGAACACCGACTTGAAGTCCCAGCGGCTGTAGAGCCGCTCGCCGAGCGCAATCGGCGTCGAGCCAAGCGCGGCGATCTCTTTCAAGGCTTCGCGGTTTTCGCTCAGCACCGGCTCCTCGATGAACATCAGCCTGTAGGGCTCGAGCTCCTTGACCAGGATGCGCGCCATCGGCCGGTGCACGCGGCCGTGGAAATCAACGGCAATGCCGATGTTGGGGCCGACGGCCTCGCGCACCATGGCGACGCGCTCCACAGCGGCATCGATTCTGTCGTGGCTGTCGACGATCTGCAGTTCCTCGGTGCCGTTCATCTTGAGCGCCAGGAAGCCGCGCGCCACCACTTCCCTGGCGCCGGCGGCGACTTCGGCCGGCCGGTCACCGCCGATCCAGGAATAGACCTTGATGCTGTCACGCAGCTTGCCGCCGAGCAGTTCATGCACAGGCACACCGAGCGCCTTGCCCTTGATATCCCACAGCGCCTGGTCGATGCCGGCAATCGCGCTCATCAGGATCGGCCCGCCACGGTAGAAGCCGCCGCGATGCATCACCGTCCAGTGGTCCTCGATCAGCCGCGGGTCCTTGCCGATGAGATAATCACCCAGCTCCTTGACCGCCGCCTCGACGGTCAGCGCCCGGCCTTCGACGACCGGCTCGCCCCAGCCGGTGACGCCGGCATCGGTCTCGATCTTCAGGAACAGCCAGCGCGGCGGAACGATGTAGGTGGTGAGCGAGATGATTTTCATGCGCTGTCTCAGTTCTTCTTGAGTTTCTTGGCGCTGACGAGGTCGCGCGCCGCAAGGTCGAGGATTCTGTTCGCCGCGCCGCGCGCCGCCTCGGCGTCGCGCATGCGCAGCGCCTCGACCACCTCGCGATGCGCCGCCACCGCTTCCATGCGCCGGTCGAGCGAAATCGTCGCCGTCGCTTCCAGCGAGAATTTGAGGCCGGTGTCGATCAAATTGCCGATCTGGCGAAAGATCGGATTGTGGCTCGCGGCATAGACGATCTGGTGGAAGGCGATGTCGGAGCGCGAGAACATCACGAGGTCCTCGCCGGCGCCGGCCATGCCGCGCCAGGCCGCTTCGAGATCGGCGATCTCCTGCAGTGTCGCGCGCGTCGCGGCAAGCTCGGCGACCAGCGGTTCGATGGCCCGGCGTGTTTCCAGGATGGCGTCGAAGAGCTTGTCGTCCAGCGCGTGCGGTGCATGCCAGGCCAGCACCTGAGGGTCGATGATGTTCCAGTCGTCCTCGTTGCAGACGATGGTGCCGACGCGCGGCCGCGACAACACCAGCCCCTTGGCGGCTAGCACCTTCAGGGCCTCGCGGATGACGGTGCGGCTGACGCCATACTCGACGCCAAGTTCGTTTTCGGTCGGCAAGGAGGATCCGGCCGGATAGCGTCCGGAAAAGATGTCCGAGGCCATCGCCTTGGTCACGTCAGGCATGACGCGCGGGCGACGGGTCGTCGTGTCGCCCGGTGTCTTCTTCGAAATCTCGGTCACCTCAGCCCTCCTCCAAGGCGGCGAACCTGCCAGTTCGCACAACTGGCCCGGCATTAGCCGATGCCGATGCGTTGCGCCAGCGATCGCTGGTCAGAGCATGTACATTAATTATCATACCAGATCAATTGACGAGTATGATAAAAGCGACTAGAGACTCCGGTATCCGGGCTGAGCGCCCGGCCTATCGCTGGGAGGAAATCATGCGACTTTTGAAGACCGCGCTCGTCGCGGGCGCGCTTGCCGTGCTGTCCGTCACGACCATCGCTGCATATGCTCAGGACACCAAGATCGGCTTTATCGTTAAACAGCCCGAGGAACCCTGGTTCCAGGACGAATGGAAGTTCGCTGACCAGGCCGCCAAGGAAAAGGGGTTCACCCTCGTCAAGATCGGCGCCGAGGACGGTGAGAAGCTGATGTCGGCGATCGACAATCTCGGCGCGCAAGGGGCGCAGGGTTTCATCGTCTGCACGCCGGATGTGAAGCTCGGACCCGGCATCGTCGCCAAGGCCGCCGCCAACAATCTCAAGCTGATGACCGTCGACGACCGTCTGGTCGGTGCCGACGGCAAGGCGCTGGAAGACGTGCCGCATATGGGCATCTCGGCCACCAAGATCGGCGAGGCCGTCGGCCAGGCGATCGTCGATGAAATGAAGGCGCGCGGCTGGAAGGCCGACGAGGTCGGCGCCATCCGCGTCTCCTATGATCAGCTGCCGACGGCGGTCGATCGTGTCGAAGGCGCCATCTCGGTGCTGAAGGCGAATGGCTTCAAGGCCGAGAACATCTTCGACGCGCCGCAGGCCAAGACCGACACGGAAGCCGCACTCAATGCCGCGACGGTCGTGCTCAACGCCCATGCCGACATCAAGAAGTGGGTTTCCTTCGGCCTCAATGACGAAGCCGTTCTGGGCGCTGTGCGCGCCTCCGAAAGCGTCGGCATTCCGGCGGACGGCATGATCGGCGTCGGCATCGGCGGCGCGGATTCGGCGATCAACGAGTTCAAGAAGCCTACCGCCACGGGCTTTGTCGGCACCGTGATCATCTCGCCGAAGCGCCATGGCTACGAGACGGCGCTCAACATGTATGACTGGGTTGCCAACAACAAGGAGCCGGAGAAGCTGATCCTGACTTCCGGTGCGTTGGCCAAGCGCGACGACTATCAGAAGGTACGCCAGGGCCTCGGCATCGAATAATCCTCCCTGTACAAACAGGCGGCGGCTCATCCCGCCGCCTGTTTCCCATGGCACAGAAGGATCGGTGCGTGTCCTTTCTCGACTTCTCCCACATCACCAAGACCTATCCGGGCGTCAAAGCGTTGTCGGACGTCTCGTTCGGCGTCGACAAGGGCGCCGTGCATGGGCTGATGGGCGAAAACGGGGCGGGCAAATCCACCCTGATCAAGATCCTGTCCGGCGACCAGCATGCCGATGAGGGCGAGATAAGCATCGACGGCAAGGTCCAGGCCTATGCCTCGACCCGGGATGCCTTCGACAATGGCGTCATCGTCATTCACCAGGAACTGCAGCTCGTTCCCGAACTCACCGTTGCCGAAAACCTCAGCCTCGGCCGCTTTCCCACCAGCGCCGGCATCATCGCAGGCCGCCGGATGCTGGAAGACGTCGGCGCCAAGCTGAAATCGGCCGGCATCGACATCGACATGCGCCGCAAGGTCAAGACGCTGTCCATCGGCGAGCGCCAGATGGTCGAGATCGCCAAGGCGATCATGCTCGACGCGCGCGTCATCGCGCTGGACGAGCCGACTTCATCGCTGTCCTCGCGCGAAAGCGAAATTCTGTTTGCCCTGATCGATCGCCTGCGCGGCGAGGGCAAGGTCATCATCTACGTGTCACACCGGCTCGACGAGGTGTTCCGGCTCTGCGACAGCCTGACGGTGCTGCGCGACGGCAAGCTCGCGGCGAACCATGCATCGCTGAAAGATGTCACCCGCGATCAGGTCGTCGCCGAAATGGTCGGCCGCGAAATCTCGGACATTTGGGGTTTTCGCCCGCGCAAGGCAGGCGATATCCGGCTGAAGGTCGAGGCCCTGTCAGGGGCAAAGCTGAGGACGCCGGCCAGCTTCGAGGCCCGCGCCGGCGAGATCGTTGGCTTCTTCGGCCTGATCGGTGCCGGCCGCTCGGAACTGATGCGGCTGGTCTTCGGCGCCGATCCGCGAACGGGCGGCGCCATCACTGTCGACGGCAAGGGGATCCACGCCACCGATCCGCATGGCGCAATCCGGGCCGGCATCGTGCTGTGCTCGGAAGATCGCAAGCATGACGGCATCATCCAGGGCCGCTCGATCGAGGAAAACATCAACATCTCGTCGCGGCGCCATCACACGCGCTTTGGCGTCTTGAACCGCGCCAGCGAGATCGCGACCGCCGAAACCTTCATCAAGAAGCTCAAGGTGCGCACGCCCTCGCGCAATCAGGACATCATCAACCTCTCCGGCGGCAACCAGCAGAAGGTCATCCTTGGCCGCTGGCTGTCCGAGCAGGGCGTGCGGGTTCTCATCGTCGATGAGCCGACGCGCGGCATCGACGTCGGCGCCAAATCGGAAATCTACGAACTGCTCTACCAGCTTGCCGAGACCGGCATGGCGATCGTCGTGGTCTCGTCCGAACTGCCGGAGGTGATGGGCATCTGCGACCGCATCCTGGTGATGTGCGGCGGGCGCATCAGCGCCGAACTCACCCGCCACCAGTTCGCCGAGAAGGCGATCTTGGCCGCCGCCCTTCCCGACAAGAAAACCCCCGACGCGATCGCATCCTGAGGACCTCTGCCATGACCGATCAGTTGAAGAAGATCCTGCTCGGCGAACAGGGGCTCGTCGTCATCTTCCTCGTTGCCTTCGCGCTGGTGTCGGCTCTGGTGCCGAACTTCCTCACCGACCGCAACATGCTCGGCCTGCTGCAGTCTGTGGTCACCGTCGGCATCGTCGGCTGCACCATGATGTTCTGCCTTGCAGCGCGTGACTTCGACCTGTCGGTCGGCTCCATCGTCGCCTTTGCCGGCATGGTCGCGGTGATGGCGTCGAACGCCACCGGTTCGATCCTGCTCGGACTTCTCTCAGCAATCGCCTGCGGCGCCTTCGTCGGCTTCATCAACGGCGTCGTCATCGCCAAATTTCGCATCAACGCGCTGATCACCACGCTTGCCACCATGCAGATCGTGCGCGGTTTCGCCCTGATCGCGTCCGACGGCCGCGCCGTCGGCATCAACAGCCCGGATTTCTACCAGCTCGCGCTGTCGAAATTGTTGGGCATACCGACGCCGATCTGGGTGCTGGCCGTTCTCTTCGGCATTTTCGGCTTTGTGTTGAACCGCACCGTCTTCGGCAAGAACACGCTCGCCATCGGCGGCAATCCGGAGGCTTCGCGGCTTGCCGGCGTCAATGTCGACAGGACGCGCATCTGGATATTTACGCTCCAGGGCGTCGTCTGCGGCATCGCCGGCATCCTGCTGGCATCGCGCATCACCTCGGGTCAGCCCAACGCGGCGGTCGGGCTGGAGCTTTCGGTCATCTCGGCCTGCGTGCTCGGCGGCGTCTCGCTTGCCGGGGGCCGCGCCACCATGTCGGGCGTCATCGTCGGCGTGCTGATCATGGGCATCGCCGAAAACGCCATGAACCTGCTCAACATCCCGGCCTTCTACCAGTACATCGTGCGTGGCGTTATTTTGCTCCTCGCGGTGCTGCTCGACAATCTGCGTTCCTCGGCACTAGGGCGGCGTTGAGCGAGGGCCGGCGCGGGATTTGCAATGACCGTCTTCGACTGGAGTGACCAAAATGGCTGAGCGCCTGTCCGGCAAACGCATCTTCCTGACGGGCGCCGCACAAGGCATCGGGTTGGCCATCGCCGAGGCCTGTCTTGCTGAAGGGGCAAGGCTGTTTCTGATCGATCGCGACGACGCGTTGCTGGATAAGGCCGTCGCGGGCCTCGCCGCACCAAAAGGCGATGTCGGGCATACCGCAGCCGACATCAGCGATTGGGCGGCGATTGCTGTGGCTGTCAGCCGGGCAAACGATGAAATCGGCCCGATAAATGCTCTGATCAACAATGCCGGGGTCAATGTATTCTCGACGCCGCTCGAGGCGACCGAGGAAGAGTGGAACCGCAATTTCGATGTCAACGTCAAGGGCGCCTGGAACTGCAGCAAGGCAGTCTTGCCGGGTATGATCGCAAGCGGCGGCGGCGCCATCCTCAACATCGCCTCGACGCATAGCTTCACCATCATTCCGCACACCTTCCCCTATCCCGTCGCCAAGCACGCGCTGCTCGGCCTCACCAAATCGCTGGCGCTCGAATATGCGGGGCAGGGCGTGCGGGTGAACGCGCTGGCGCCGGGCTATGTCGAGACGCAGAAGGCGATCGACTACTGGAACAGTTTTGCCGATCCGGCGGCAGCGCGCGCCAACACCATGGCGCTGCATCCCGGCGGCCGCATCGCTTCTGCGCGCGAGATCGCGCTTGCCGCGGTGTTCATGATTTCCGACGAGTGTCCGTTCATGAACGCGGCCAGCCTCGTCGTCGATGGCGGGCTGAGCCAGCTGCAGCATCCCGCCTGAACGCTGGGCAAAGCCATGACCAAGAGACGATCGCAGCACTGGTTCGGCGGTTTGGGCAAGGACGCCTTCATCCACCGCAGCTGGATGAAGAACAACGGCCTGCCCGACGATGCTTTCGATGGCCGCCCGGTGATCGGCATCTGCAACACATTCTCCGAATTCACCCCTTGCCATGTGCACTTTCGTGGCCTGATCGAGCACATCAAGGCCGGTGTGCTGGAGGTCGGCGGCCTGCCGCTCGAATTCCCGGTCTTCTCCTGCGGCGAATCCAATCTACGGCCGACGGCGATGCTGTTCCGCAACCTCGCCTCGATGGACGTCGAGGAGGCGATCCGTGGCAATCCGATGGACGGCGTCGTGCTGATGGCCGGCTGCGACAAGACCACACCGTCGCTGGTGATGGGCGCAGCTTCCTGCGACCTGCCGTCGATCGTCATCTCCGGCGGGCCGATGCTCAATGGCCGCTTCCAGGGCCGCGAGATCGGTTCCGGTACCGATGTGTGGAAATTCTCCGAGGATGTGCGCGCCGGCGTGATGAGCGAACAGGATTTCGCCAATGTCGAGAGCGCCATGTCGCGCTCGCCCGGTCACTGCATGACCATGGGCACAGCCTCGACCATGGCCTCGATGGTCGAGGCGCTGGGCCTGGCGCTGCCCGGCAACGCCGCCTATCCCGCCGTCGACGCGCGCCGCAGCCGCATCGCCCGCATGACGGGGCGGCGCATCGTCGAGATGGTCAATGAGGATTTGCGCCCATCGGCGATCCTCAAGAAGGAGGCCTTTGCCAACGCCATCCGCGTCAATGGCGCCATCGGCGGCTCGACCAACGCGGTCGTGCACCTGCTCGCCATCGCCGGCCGGGTCGGCACCGAGCTTACGCTGGACGATTGGGACCACTATGGCCGCGACGTGCCGACCATCCTCGACCTGATGCCGTCCGGCCGCTTCCTGATGGAAGATTTCTGCTACGCCGGCGGCATTCCGGCTGTCATGAAGGAGATCGCCGACCTGCTCGATCTCGATGCGCTGACGGTCACCGGCAAGAGCGTGGGCGACAACATCGCCGACGCCAGGAATGACAATCCGCAGGTGATCCGCCCGCGCGACAAGGCGCTTACCGCCCAGGGCGGGATCGCTGTGCTGCGCGGCAATCTGGCGCCTGACGGCGCCATCATCAAACCGTCGGCCGCCTCGCCGGGGTTGATGAAGCATCGCGGCCGCGCCGTCGTTTTCGAGGATATCGACGACTACAAGGCGCGCGTCGACGATCCCTTGCTCGACATCGACGAGAGCTCGATCATGGTGCTGAAGAATTGCGGCCCCAAGGGCTATCCGGGGATGGCCGAGGTCGGCAACATGGCGCTGCCGCAGAAGCTGCTCAAGCAAGGCATCCGCGACATGATCCGCATCTCCGATGCCCGCATGTCGGGCACCGCCTTCGGCACCGTCGTGCTGCACGCGGCACCCGAAGCCGCTATCGGCGGCCCGCTGGCGTTGGTCAGGAGCGGCGACATCATCGAGCTCGATCTCGAAGCGCGCAAGCTGCATCTCGACGTGTCCGAGCAGGAACTCGCGAGACGGCGCGAGTCCTGGCTGCCGCCCGTACTGGCGATGCGCGGCGGCTATCAGGGCCTCTACGTCGACCGTGTGCTGCAAGCGGATCGTGGCGCCGACCTCGATTTTCTCGTCGGCAGCCGTGGCCACGCCATCCCGCGCGAGAGCCATTGAGGTCGAACGCAATGGCAAACTTCCGGCCCGATGATTTCCATGGCATCCACGCCATCCTCTACGCGCTGTTCGATGCGCATGAAAAACTCGACCGCGCGGCAATGCGCAAGCAGGTCGAGATCTGCCTGGCGACCGGCGTGCATGGCATGGCGGCGCTCGGCCTGGCGACGGAAGTCGCCAAGCTGACCGAAGCCGAGCGCCGGACGATCATGGACTGGACGGCGCAAGATACCGCCGGGAAAGTGCCGCTCGCCTTCGCCATTTTCGGCTCTTCTGTTGCCGAGCAGGTATCCCAGGTTCGCCACGCCGAAAGCGTCGGAGCCGACTGGGTGATCCTGCAGCCGCCACCCGTCGGGTCCTATGGCGCATCGGAATACATCAAGTTCTTCGGCCGCGTCGCCGAAGCGACCGACCTGCCGGTGGCGATCCAGAATGCGCCGGCGTTTTTCGGGCGCGGCCTGACATCGGACGAAATCCGCGAACTGGTGACACTTCATCCCAACATCCGACTGATCAAGGGCGAAGGCCCGGTCACCGACATCGCCGGATTGATCGAACGCACCGAAGGCCGCATTCCGGTCTTCAACGGGCGCGGCGGTTTGGAGCTGATCGACAATTTCCGTGTCGGTTGCCGCGGCATGATCCTGGCGCCGGATTGCATCGACCTTGCCGTGCGCGCCTACAATGCATTCCGCACCGGAGACGAAGCAGCGGCCGAAACCCAATATGCAAAAATGCTGCCGGCGGCGGTCTTCGTCATGCAGGGAATCGAGAACCTGATCTGCTACGGCAAGCGGCTGTTTGGCGCCCGTGCCGGCATCCCGATACACGACCGGACTCCAGCGATGCGGCCCAGCGATGCTGGCCTTGCGATGGTGGCGCGCTTCGCTGCCCATCTCGGCCGATTGCCGGGCTGATGCCGAACGCCCGAGGCCTTTGTGCGCTGGACGAACCGGGGTTGGCGCCACCGCCTGAGGAGAGAAATTCTAATCACCGTCGCGGATTTAGAATAAACTAACTCTACAGAATTTGTAGAATAAGCAATCTGCACTGGCGATCTGGTTTCCACCCGGACAGGACCACGCCATGCCCACCCCTTTGCGCCCGCTCTCAACCCCATCTGCCATAGCCGGTCGCCGCCAGACCGCGGGAGGCAAGCCATGACCTGGGACATTCCAGACCGCATCAAGGTGCTCTGGTTCCTGCCGACGCATGGCGACAGCCGCTATCTCGGCACATCGGAAGGCGGCAGGTCCGTCGATCTGCCCTATCTGACGCAGGTGGCAAAGGCCGCCGACACGCTGGGTTATTACGGCGTGCTGTTGCCGACCGGCCGGGCCTGCGAGGATTCCTGGGTGATCGCCTCGGCGCTGGTGCCGCTGACCGAGCGCTTGCGTTTCCTCGTCGCCGTGCGGCCCGGCCTGCAATCGCCAACGCTCGCCGCCCGCATGACCGCGACGCTCGACCGCATCTCCAATGGCCGCCTGCTGATCAATGTCGTCACCGGCGGCGATCCGCTCGAGAACAAGGGCGACGGCATCTTCCTGTCGCATGCCGAGCGCTACGAGGTGACGCAGGAATTCCTGCAGATCTATAAGCGCGTGCTGAGCGGCGAGACGGTCGCACATGAGGGCAAGCATTTCCGCATCGAGGACGGCCGGCTGCTGTTTCCACCGGTGCAGACGCCGTACCCGCCGCTCTATTTCGGCGGCTCGTCCGACGCCGGATCCGTGGTGGCGGCTCAGGAAATCGACAAATACCTGACCTGGGGCGAGCCGCCCGCCGATGTCGAGCGCAAGCTCGACGGCGTGCGTGAACTGGCCGAGAAGGCCGGCCGCAAGCTCTCCTTCGGCATTCGCCTGCATGTCATCGCGCGCGAAACCACCGAACAGGCCTGGGCCGCGGCGGACAGCCTCATCAGCCGGCTCGACGATGCGACGATCGCCTCGGCGCAAAAGGTCTTTGCCCGTATGGATTCGGTCGGCCAGGCGCGAATGAGTGCGCTGCATGGCGGCAACCGCGCCAAGCTCGAGATCGCGCCCAATTTGTGGGCCGGCGTCGGCCTGGTGCGCGGCGGCGCCGGGACGGCACTTGTCGGCGACCCCGACACGATTGCCGAACGCATCGACGAATACCGGCGCCTTGGCATCGACACCTTCATCCTGTCCGGCTACCCGCATCTGGAAGAGGCCTACCGTTTCGGCGAACTGGTGCTGCCGAAACTGCCGACCGATCATCCGGTCAAGGCCGCCGGCTCGTCGGTCAACACCGGCCCGTTCGGCGAGACCATTGCCGGCGATCATCGGCCGAAGTCGCTCGCCAGCGCCTCGTGAACGCGCTCCCTCCGGTCCGCCGATTGCGCGTCGCCATCATCGGCGGCGGCTTTTCCGGCGCCGCGGTGGCCTGGCACCTGGCGCAGGCATCTCGACCGGAGCGCCTGTCGATTTCCGTGATCGAGCCGCGACCGGGGCTCGGCGGCGGCCTTGCCTATTCCAGCGAGGAGCCGGCGCACCGGGTCAATGTCCCGGCGACAAGAATGAGCATGGCTCCTGACGACCCGCAGCACTTTGCGCGCTGGTTGAGCCGCGATGGCGAACTCGAGCGCGACACGGACGCCATCTGGAAGAATGGCGACGTCTATCCGCGCCGGCGCGTGTTCGGCCGTTACGTCGCCGAGCACCTGGCGCCCTGGCTCGGCTCGGGCGCGGTGCGCCACGTCAGCGGTCTCGCCACACATGTCGCACGTGAAGCGGATGGCAGGGGTTGGACCGTGCACACCACCAGCGGACCGGTCGCCGCCGACATTGTCGTCCTGGCGGCGACGCATCCGCTGCCCAATATTCCCGCCGCGCTGGCCTCGCTCGCGGAAGCGCCGGGTTTCATCGCCGATCCGTACGCCCCCGCCGCGCTTGCCGGGATCGGGCGGGATGCGTCGGTGCTGATCGTCGGCTCCGGACTGACCTCGGCCGACATGGCCGCCGAACTCTATCGCCGTGGCCATCGCGGCCGCATCCTGGCGCTGTCTCGCCGCGGGCTGCGCTCGCGCGGCCACCCGGACATCAGGGGCGAGCCGTTCGGCGACTTTGCGTCCGCGCCGGCCACAACGGCGCTGCGGCTGCTCAAGACCATCCGCGCCACGCTGGCCGCGGCACACGCGGCCAACGTCAACTGGCAGTCCGTCTTCGACCAGCTGCGCCTGCAGGGGCCTGTGCTGTGGGCCGGGCTTGCTCCGCCGGAGCGGGCAAGGCTGGTCCGCCAACTGCGCGTGTTCTGGGACGTGCATCGCTTCAGGATCGCACCGCAGGTCGCGGCCGTGCTCGACCGCCGCCATGCAGCCGGCACATTCGACAACATTGCCGCCAGGCTTGTCGCATCGAACCATGAGCATGACAGCCTGGCGGTCAGCTTTCAACGGCGCGGGCAAACGCGGATCGAGACGGCCCGCTTCGATGCTGTCATCAACACCACGGGCCCGGCGCATGGGCAGGCGCTACAGCTCAACCCGGCATTGCGTTCGCTGACCGAGGCCGGGCTGATCGGAGCGGACCCCTACGGGCTGGGTATCGAGACAAGTCGCGACAGCCGCGCCGTCGGCCGGGACGGCAGGGCGGTCACGACACTCTTTGTCGCCGGTCCGCTGGCGCGAGGGACTTTCGGCGAACTCATGGGCCTGCCGGAGGTTGCCCGCCATGCCCAGGCGGTCGCGGCCGAGATTGCAAAGCTGCTCGATACGCCAGCCGAGGGCGTCGGCGCCAATACCGGGCACGCTCCGGTCGCGGGCTGACAACCGGAAGCCGGGTCGGCCGGGCAAAAATTGGTATTTCCGTCCCGACAGGGCCTCAAAAACGGAAAATCCTTCTTTGTATATATATTCTATAAACATAATAAATATTGGCGAAAGCCGGCTGCGGTCGGACCGATCAACGACACGGCCTGAATGGGAGACAGTTCATGGCATACGCAGAGACCGACGCGATCAAATTCGCCTACTGGGTGCCCAATGTTTCGGGCGGCCTGGTGATCTCCAACATCGAGCAGCGCACCAACCATTCGGCTGAGTACAATCGCAAGCTGGCGCAGATCGCCGAGAAGGCCGGTTTCGACTATGCGCTGAGCCAGATCCGCTTCACCGCCGGCTACGGCGCCGACGAGCAGCATGAATCGGTTGCGTTCAGCCATGATCTGCTGGCCGCGACCACCACGCTCAAGGTCATTGCGGCGATCCTGCCCGGACCGTGGAACCCGGCGCTGGCGGCCAAGCAGATCGCCACCATCAGCTACCTGACCAACGGCCGCGTCGCGATCAACCTCGTTTCCGGCTGGTTCCGTGGCGAGTTCCACGCCATCGGCGAGCATTGGCTCGACCATGATGAGCGCTATCGCCGTTCGGAGGAATTCATCCGTTCGCTGCGCGGAATATGGACGCAGGACAGCTTCACCTTCCGTGGCGATTTTTACCGCTTCAACGAATATTCCCTGAAGCCGAAGCCGCCGCATCCGCTGCCCGAGATCTTCCAGGGCGGGTCGTCGCGCGCCGCGCGCGACATGGCATCGCGCGTCTCGGACTGGTACTTCACCAACGGCAACACGCCGGCCGAGATCGCCAAACAGGTCGACGACATCCAGGCCAAGGCAAAGGCCAACAGCCATTCCGTCAAGGTCGGCGTCAATGCCTTCGCCATCGTCCGCGAGACCGAGGACGAGGCCAAGGCGGTGCTCGCCGAAATCATCGCCAAAGCCAATCCCGAAGCGGTCAATGCCTTTGGCCATGAGGTCAAGAACGCCGGCAAGGCCTCGCCGGAAGGCGAGGGCAATTGGGCGAAATCGTCCTTCGACGATCTGGTCCAGTACAATGACGGCTTCCGCTCGAACCTGATCGGCACGCCGAGGCAGGTCGCCGAGCGCATCGTCGGCCTGAAGCGTGCCGGCGCCGATCTCATCCTGCTCGGCTTCCTGCACTTCCAGGAAGAGGTCGAGTATTTCGGCAAGCATGTCATTCCGCTCGTTCGCGAACTGGAAGGCGCCGAGGCGGCTGCGTCGCTGGCAGCCGAGTAGTCACCCACTGGCTGGCCGGGCAGGTTTCCGGCCAGCACACGAATGAACGTTCCCCGGCGCGCTCGATCCCTCGAGCAGCAATGCGGATTTGCGCGCCTGCCGATGCAATCGAGGACGATTGGAATGCCGTTGCCCAGTTCTGCCTTAGGAGTGATGGAGGCTTCGGCCTATGCGCCGGAGGTCTTGGCGCGCGGCCTGCCGTCAAGCCTGCGGCCGCAGCAGCAGTCCGAAGCCCGTGGCGAGCCGACGGGATCGGTTGCCGCCGCCGCCTCTCCGCTGCTTTCGCTTCAGGGCATCGGCCTGTCATTTGGCGGCGTCGTCGCACTGGCCGATATCGACCTGTCGGTTCACCCCGGCGAGATCCGCGCGATCATCGGTCCCAACGGTGCCGGCAAGAGCTCGCTGATCAACGTCATCAGCGGCGTCTACCAGCCAGATCGCGGCCATGTCCTGCTCGATGGTGTCGGCTATGCCCAGGTGCCGACGCAGCGGTTGGCGCATCTCGGCGTCGCCAGGACCTTCCAGAACCTTGCTTTGTTCAAGGGCCTCAGCGTCCTCGACAATGTCGCTTCCGGCCTCGCCTACAAGGTCCGCTCCAACTTTGCCGGCCAGGTGCTTGGCATAGGCCGCTCGCGCGGCGAGCAGCGTGACACTCTGAGCCGCGCCGGCCAGATCCTCGAATTCCTCGACCTCAGCGCCGTTCGCGATCGCCTTGTCGGCACCTTGCCTTACGGACTGCAGAAGCGGGTCGAACTGGCCCGTGCACTGGTCGCCGAACCGCGCCTGCTTTTGCTCGACGAACCGATGGCCGGAATGACCGCAAGCGAAAAGAACGAGATGGCGGGCTTCGTCCGTGCCGCGCGCGACCGCTTCGCCACCACCGTCGTGCTGATCGAGCATGACGTCGGCGTCGTCATGGGCCTGTCCGACCGCATCGCCGTTCTCGACTACGGCCGCAAGGTCGCCGACGCCACACCCGACGAAGTCAGGAACGATCAGCGCGTCATCGATGCCTATCTCGGCGTCGCCTCGGACAATGAGGACGGGGCGGGCATATGATCGCCGACTTCGACTACCAATTCTTCATCGAGGTGCTCGTCGGCGGCCTGCTCTCCGGCGTCATGTACTCGCTGGTCGCGATCGGCTTCGTGCTGATTTACAAGACATCAGGCGTGCTCAACTTCGCACAAGGCGCGATGCTGCTGTTCGCCGCGCTTACCTTCGTCAGCCTTGTCGAACGCGGCGTTCCGTTCGCGCTGGCATTGGTGGTCACCTTCGCCATCATGGTGGCGATCGGCATCGCCATCGAGCGCACCGTGCTGCGGCCTCTCACCAACAAGCCGCCGATCACGCTGTTCATGGCGACGCTCGGCCTCTCCTACATTATCGAGGGCGCTGCCCAGCTGATCTGGGGCACGCAGGTCCACGGCCTCGATCTCGGCATTGAGGACGTGCCGCTGGAAATCGGCGGCGTGCTGATCAGCCAGTTCGACATCTTCGCGGCGGTGGTTGCCGCCGGCATGGTTCTAATTTTGTCGCTGTTCTTCCGCTACACGCGCATCGGCCTCAGCTTCCGCGCCGTCGCCGACGACCAGTTCGCAGCGCTTGCGGTTGGCCTGCGCCTGCCCTTGATCTGGGCCACCGTCTGGGCGGCGGCCGGCCTCGTCGCACTGGTGGCGGGCCTACTCTGGGGTGCGCGTCTCGGCGTACAGTTCTCGCTGTCCCTGGTGGTGCTCAAAGCACTGCCGGTGCTGGTGCTCGGCGGCTTCGATTCCATCCTCGGCGCCATCGTCGGCGGACTGCTGATCGGCGCCAGCGAGAAGCTCGCCGAGGTCTATATCGGCGACTATTTCGGTGGCGGCATCGAGAGCTGGTTCGCCTATGTCGTCGCGCTCGTCTTCCTGTTGATCCGTCCTTCCGGCCTGTTCGGCCAGAAGCTGGTCGAGAGGATCTGAGCCATGGCTGCAATCACCAGCGATTTCTCCTTCATGCCAGTGCTGCCGAAATGGGTCGTGCCTGTGCTGCTGCTCGCTTTCGCCTATGGCGTCGTGCCGCTGATCGGCTCGAGCTATCTGTTCGAGGCCATCCTGCTGCCGTTCCTGGCGCTCAGCCTCGCCGGCGTGGGCTTGAACATCCTGACCGGCTATGCCGGCCAGGTTTCGCTGGGCAGTGCCGCCTTCATGGCGGCAGGCGCCTTCGCTGCGTATAATTTCAACCTGCGTGTCGAGGGCCTGCCGCTGATCGGCAGCATCTTTCTGGCCGGCATCGTCGCCGCCGCGATCGGCATCGTCTTCGGCCTGCCGAGCCTGCGGCTGAAGGGGTTCTACCTTGCGGTCTCGACGCTTGCGGCGCAATTCTTCGTCCAATGGGCGCTGACCAAATTCAGCTGGTTCTCCAATGACTCGGCTTCCGGCGTCATCGATGCGCCGAGGCTGTCGATAGCCGGCGTTGCTCTCGACAGCGCCATCGGCCGTTATCTCTTTGCGCTGACCATCGTCGCCATCCTCACCTTCCTTGCCTATCGGCTGGTGTCATCGCAGACCGGGCGCAACTTCATCGCCATCCGCGACAATGAAACCGCCGCCCGCATCATTGGCATCCCGGTCCTCAAGACCAAGCTTTTGGCCTTCGCCATCTCGTCCTTCATCATCGGCGTTGCCGGCGTCATCTGGGCCTTCGCGTATCTGCGGACCGTCGAGCCGGACGGCTTCGATCTCGATCGGTCGTTCCAGATCCTGTTCATCATCATCATCGGCGGTCTGGCCTCGATCCGCGGCGCCTTTTTCGGCGCCGCCCTCATCGTGGTCTTTCCGCTCGCTTTGTCTCGCCTCGGCGGCTTTCTGCTTGGCGATCTCTTCGACTCGGGCGTGCTCGACATGAGCCAGCGCATTGTGCTCGGCGCGCTCATCATCCTGTTTCTGATCCTCGAACCCGACGGGCTGGTGGCGCTGTGGGACAGGATCCGAAGACGGCTCCTGTTCGCCTGGCAGTCGACTTGAGCCAATGCATCCGAAAATGAACCAGAGGCCGAACCCAAGACGGCCCATACCGGGAGTACCCTAACCATGACCTTCCTGAGCACCATCAAGGCGGCGGCGCTGTCCGCGGCGATGATCGTGTCGGTGGCCTTGCCCGCCGCCCACGCCGACGAACAATATTTCCCGCTGCAAAGCTATCGCGTCGGGCCTTATGCGGCCGGCGGCACCGGCTTCTTCGGCGGCTTCATCGACTATCTCAACCTCATCAATATCCGCGACGGCGGCGTCAACGGCGTCAAGCTGACCTGGGACGAATGCGAGACCCAGTATGAGGTCGAGCGCGGTGTCGAATGCTACGAGCGGCAGAAGAGCCATGCTGGTGCCGCCGCCTGGAACCCGCTCTCGGTCGGCATCGCCTATGCCATGATCGACCGCATCACCGCCGACAAGGTGCCGCTGATCACCGTCAACCATGGCCGCACCGATTCCACCGACGGACGCGTCTTCCCTTACGTCTTCCCGCTGCTGCTCAATCCCTACAGCGAGACGTCCGGCATCGTGAACTACATCGCTTCCAAGGAAGGGGGCATCGACAAGCTCAAGGGCAAGAAGATCGTCGTGCTCTATCACGGCTCGCCCTACGGCAAGGAGACCATCCCGATCTATGAGCTGCTGGCGCAAAAATACGGCTTCACCGTGCAGCAGATCGAGGTGCCGCATCCCGGCAACGAGCAGCAGTCGCAGTGGCTGACGATCCGCCGCGCCAAGCCGGACTTCGTCGTCCTGCGTGGCTGGGGCGTGATGAACCCGGTGGCACTGAAGACGGCCGTCAAGGTCGGCTTTCCCGTCGACCACATCGTCGGCAATGTTTGGTCGAATTCCGAAGAGGACGTGATCCCGGCCGGCGATGCCGCCAAGGGCTACACCGCCATCACCACCCAGGCCTCCGGCAATAGCTACCCGGTGGTGCAGGAGATCGTGAAGACGGTCTACGGCGCCGGCAAGGGCAATCTGGAAGACAAGTCGCGCATCGGCTCGGTCTACCATAACCTCGGCATCGTCAACGGCATCCTCAATGTCGAGGCTATCCGCGTCGCGCAGGAAAAGTTCGGCCATCGCACGCTGACCGGCGACGAGGTCCGCTGGGGCTTCGAACACCTCAAGCTCGATCCGGCCAAGGTCGAGGCGCTCGGCGCCAAGGACCTGTTCCACTCGATCAACGTCAGCTGGGACAATCACGAGGGCGAAGGCTACGTGACCTTCCAGCAGTGGGACGGCAAGAAGTGGAACGTGGTCTCCGACTGGATCGCGCCGGACTGGGCGCTGCTGCGGCCGATCATCGAGAAGTCGGCCGAGGCCTATGCCGCCGAGAAGGGCATCAAGCTGCGCACCGCCGACGATGCCGATGCCGTGACCACCAACTGATCAATCAACGCCGGGCGCTACGGACCAGTTTCCGCGGCGCCCGGCCTTTTTCGGTTCATCGAACCACAGAAGAAGAGCCCATGCCGAACGATGACGTTATTCTTGCCGTGGACGCCGTCCATGCCACCTACAATCACGCCATCACCGCACTTCACGGCGTCAGCTTCGAGATCAGGCGCGGCGCGATCCTGGCGCTGCTCGGTGCCAATGGCGCCGGCAAGACCACCACGCTGAAGGCCGTCTCCAACCTGCTGCCGGCCGAGCGCGGCCAGGTCAACGCCGGCACCATCCGCTACGAAGGCAGCGATGTGTCACGCCGCCAGCCGGGCGATCTGGTGCGCGCCGGGCTGGTGCAGGTGCTGGAAGGCCGGCACTGCTTCAAGAGCCTGAGCGTCGAGGAAAATCTGGTCGCCGGCGGCATCGGCCGCAGCGGCCGCCGCGCCGAGATCAACGGGGATCTCGAGCGGATCTACGGTTATTTTCCCCGTCTCAAGGAGAAGCGCCGAACCTTGTCCGGTCTCACCTCCGGCGGCGAGCAGCAGATGACCGCCATCGGCCGGGCGCTGATGTCGCGTCCGCGTCTGCTGGTTCTCGACGAACCGTCGATGGGGCTCGCGCCGCTCATCGTCCAGGACATTTTCCAGACGCTCAGAAAGCTGAACCGCGAGACCGGCCTGTCGATCCTGGTCGCCGAGCAGAACTCGGCGGTCGCCCTTGGCTATGCCGACCACGCCACGGTGCTCGAAAACGGCGTCTCCGTTCTCTCTGGCGCGGCTTCCGATCTTCGCCGGCGCGAGGATGTGCGGGCCTTCTATCTCGGGCAACAGGCATCGCCGACTGCCAAATCAGCTCATCTCCATGCCGTTGCATGAAACGAAAATCCGAAGGAGCAGTGAAATGACCGTCTCTACCGTCAAGACCGACCACGCCTCCGCTGCCGTGCCGCCAGTCGCAAGGCCAACCGCACCAGCGCACATCATCAGGGACGACGCCGAGGCGATTGCCATCGCCCACGCGCTCGCCGTCGAATTCGTCAAGGGTTCCTCCCGGCGCGACCGCGAGCGGATCTGGCCGGTTGCCGAACTCGATGCGTTTTCGCAAAGCGGCCTGTGGTCGATCAACGTGCCGAAGGCATTTGGTGGTCCCGAACTGTCCTACGCCACGCTCGCCAGGGTGATCGAGATCATTTCGGCGGCGGATTCCTCGATCGGCCAGATTGCGCAGAACCATCTTGGCGTCGTCGCCGCCATCCGCACCGTGTCGGATGCGGATCAGCAGAAGCTGCTGTTCGCCGAAGTGTTGAAAGGCACGCGGTTCGGCAATGCCTTTTCCGAGTTCGGCTCCAAGCGTGCCGCCGATTTCGAGACCCGCTTCACCGATGCCGGCGATCATGTGGTCGTCAACGGCCGGAAATTCTATTCGTCCGGCGCGCTGCTCGCTCATCTGGTGCCGATCGTGGCGCTCGATGACGAGGGTCGCGCCTGGTATGCCATCGCCGACCGTGGCACGCCTGGCCTGACCGTCATCGACGACTGGTCAAGCTTCGGCCAGCGCACGACACTGTCCGGCACCGTCATCATCGACAACGTCAAGGTGCCGAAGACGCATCTGGTGCCCGGCTACAAGGGCTATGACAGGCCGACCGCCGACGGCGCCATCTTCCAGATCATCCAGGTGGCGGTGGACACCGGCATCGCCCAGGCGGCGATCGACGAGACACTCAGTTTCGTCAGGACCAAGAGCCGCGCCTGGATCGACAGCGGCGTCGACAATGCCTGGGACGATCCCTACACAATCCAGGCCGTCGGCGACCTGACGCTGCGCCTGCATGCGGCGCAGGCGCTGCTGGAAAAGGCCGGCCTGGCAATAGACCGGGCGGTGGTCGGGCCGACCGCGGAGACGGTGGCGCATGCGCAGATCGTTACCGCCGAGGCGAAGATCCTGTCGACCGAGATCGCCATCGCCGCCACCAACAAGCTGTTCGAACTGGCGGGAACCCGCTCGACGCTGGCAGAGCACAATCTCGACCGACACTGGCGCAATGCCCGCACGCACACGCTGCACGATCCGGTGCGCTGGAAATATTCCATCCTGGGCAAGTATTTCCTCAACGGCGAAAACCCGCCGCTGCACGCCTGGAGCTGATTTCCCACCGGCGGGCGGGCGGCTCGCCACATCAAACTTCGACCATCCAAGAGGCCCACTGCCATGTCAAACCCAACAGTCGTCGGCTTTTCCGGCAACATCACCCGGCCGTCAAAGACGCGCGCCTTCGTCGATCTGGTCACCAGGGATATCGCCGCCCGCCACGGACTGTCGGCGAGCACCTATGACGTAGAGGATCTCGGTCCGTCGCTCGGCACGACAAGATGGGCCCGCGATCTCGACGGCCAGGGGCGCGCAATCCTGGAGGAAGTCCTCGCCGCCGACGTGCTCGTCGTCGGGTCGCCGACCTACAAGGGCAGCTACACCGGCCTGTTCAAGCACTTCTTCGACCTGATCGATCCGGCCGCCTTGCGGGGAAAGCCCATCCTGTTGACCGCGACCGGTGGCGGCGAGCGCCACGCCTTGGTCGTCGAGCATCAGCTGCGGCCGCTGTTCGGCTTCTTCGAGGCCTTCACGCTGCCCACCGCTGTCTACGCCACCGACAAGGATTTTATTGATGGCGTGCTCCGCTCCGATGCGATCCTGAAGCGCGCGGCTCAGGCGGTGGACGAGGTCGGCTTCGTGCTGGCCAACCGCTCGGCAGGCAGGATCGCCGCCGAGTAGCCTGCTTCAGCGGATTGCGCCGCGATCGAAATCCGCGTGGCGAGTAATCTCGCTTACGCGCAATTTACGACCGCCCGCTACATCTGTTCCTGTCTGATTCGTCTGGGACGGGAACATCATGAGCAAAGCCCTCACATCCTTCGCACTGGTCGCCGTGCTGACCGCCTTGCTCATGGCGTTGAGCCTGGCCGTGGCCAGGCACGGCTATCCCTACGGCGCGATTGGTGTCAGACGCCTTGACGGCATTGCCGATGCCGGAACGTTCATTCCGCTTGCCGCAGTCTATTTCTTCAGCGCGTTGTTGATGATGATCTTGCCGATCAGGGCGGCCAGCATTGTCCTGACCAATGCCGCCGATGCGATCTTCTGGACGGTGATCGCGCTGTTTGCCGCCATCGTCGGCTGTCTCGCCGCCAGATGGGCCTTCGGTCAGGGTAGCGCTGTGTGGGCGCTGCTGAACTGGCGGTTCCTGTTTGCCGCGGCGATCGTCGGTTGCCACTTCGTCATGAACGAGCTGCGCCGCAATGTGCTGCTGCGCAGCCTGTTCTTCGTGGTTTTCGCCGCCGCGACGCTGGCCTGCCTGTTCTGGTCGTTCACTCTCTGACCAGATCATATCCGGCTAATTATATGATGTTGCTGGCTGCCGTTTCCATCCATGTCCAGAGATAGGCGGCAAGACCGCGATCGACATGAATGCGCAGCCTGCCCTGATGGCGATAGACGACGGCGCTGATGCCGGCGAAGGAAAGTGCTGCGCTGGCACTCGCTTGCCTGGGATCGAGTGTCGTCCCGCGCGCGATGAAAGCGTCGAGCGCCGAGCCTTCGACCTCGAACACCTGCAACCCGGCACTGATCGCTGTCACCGCGAAGCCTTCTGTGTGCCAGCCCGTGGCGATGGCGAGAGGGGCATCCGACACGACGAGCAGCCGGTCGCGCGCCAGCCGCGCCGCATAGCGGTCACCCTGCGCGGTGCCAAAGGCACCCACACCATTCCCGTCGACACCGGAAGCACGCGCCCACGCATCGAGGTCGCCGCTGACCATCAATTGGTTGAGATCGAGGACTATTCGTAGCGCAAGGCCCGGCGTCGTGATGACCGCCGACTGCCAATCCGGCGCGACGGACCATTTTTCCGCGAGATCACGCATGCAGCCGGTCTCCTGCCGGGTCGAAGGCGCAAGGGGCGGCAATCGTCGCCGTCCTGACCTTGCCGAGATGCTGGATTTCGATCGTCTCGCCGTGGCGCGCCGCGCCGCGTTCGATCAGGCCAAGCGCGACCGGACGACCGAGTGCTGGGCTCTGGTAGCTCGAGGTGACAAAGCCCTGGCTGCGCAATCTGCCCCCGCTCCGTCTGATGCCATGCGCGCCGGTTGGCAGCGGCGCCTCGCCAAACGGCACGATCAGTCCGACAAGCTGTATGCGGTCGCCGCGCGAAGCCTCTTCCGTAAATAGCGAGCGGCGGCCGACAAATTCGCTCTGGCGTTTGGCGCGCGGACCCTCGACACCGAGATCATGCGGCAGCGTGGTGCCGTCAGTGTCCTTGCCGATGACGATAAAACCCTTCTCGGCCCGCAGGATCATCAGCGCCTCGAGGCCAATGACAACGGTGTCGAACGCCTGGCCGGCCTGGCGCAGATGCGCCCATAGCGGCTCGGCGCGATCAGCCCGGATCGAGATCTCGTAGCTCCTGTCGCCAGTGAAGCTGACGCGGGCGATGCGGACCTCGTCGCCGGCATAGGTGCCATGGCCGACCGCCATATGCGGCAAGTCGGCATCGGCCAGCGAGAGGCCGAGATCCAGCGTTTCGAGCAGTTTCCGGGCGTTCGGCCCCGAAACGGTCAGCGTCGCCATTTCGGCGGTGGCGTTGTGGATGTAGACGGCGCCACGCCCGAAGCGGTCCTGGCGCCATTCCTCCAGCCGCGCATGCACGGCAGTGACATGCGAGGACGAGCACGACACGACGAAGCGATGCTCGTCCAGGCGCACCAGCACGCCGTCGTCGAAGACCACGCCATTTTCCGACAGCATGAAACCATAGCGGCAGCGGCCGGGCTTCAGCGTCGACATGGTGTTGTAGTAGATGAAATCGACGAATTCGGCCGCCTTTGGTCCGATCACCTCGATCTTGCCGAGAGTCGAACCGTCGAACAGCGCGACCGACTGGCGCGCGCGCCGCGCCTCGTCCTCGATCGAACGCTCAGCGTCGCCGCCGCCGCCGCCGCCATAATGGGCCGGGCGCAGCCAGCCGCCATATTCCTGGAAGACGGCGCCGCTGGCACGATGCACACTTTCGAGCGGAAGCCGGCGCACCGGCGCCATCAGTTCGCCGACGCGCGCGCCGGCAAAGCTCGCCAGCGGCACCGGCGTGAACGGCGGGCGATAGGTGGTGGTGCCGACCTCCGGCACCGTGCGGCCGGTGATCCCGGCCATCAGCGCGAGACCCGGCAGGTTGGAGGTCTTGCCCTGGTCGGTCGCCATGCCGAGCGTGGTGTAACGCTTCAAATGTTCGACCGAGACGAAGTTCTCGCGTGCCGCCAGTTCGACATCCTTCACCGTCACGTCGTTCTGGTAGTCGATCCAGATGCGCCCCTTCGAGCCGGGCATCGGCCATGCCGCGAGAATGCCGCCCGTCGCCTCCGCTCCGGTGCTGCGCGGCACTGCTGTTGTCGTTTGGCCAAGCGATGCAATCGCCTTGCCGGCGCCTGCAAACACCTCCGACAAGGAAACCGCACCGGCTGCGGCGCCTGCCACGGCGATACCATCGACCGGATCGCCCGGCAGAAAGGCGGCGCGCGCGTCGCTCCAGGCAAGCTTGCCCTTGGCTTGGCCGAAGAGATGGATGGTCGGCGTCCAGCCACCCGAAACCAGCACGCAATCGGCATCGACCCTTGTGCCGTCATCGAGCGTCACGCCCTCGACGCGCAGCTTGCCGTTGGCGGAAGCCAGGGCGCGCCCTTTGACCAGCCGGACAATGGCCGGCGTGGCGGGCGTGCCGTCCCGCCGCAGGTCGACAAGCGTGACTTCGGCACCGGCCTCGGCGAGCGCCTCCGCCACTTCATAGGCGCTGTCATTGTTCGTGGCGACGACGATGCGGCGGCCAACCAGCACCGCATGCCGCCTGAGATAGGCGAGCGCCGCATCCGCCGACATGATGCCCGGCAGGTCATTGTTGGCGAAAGGCAGCGGCCGTTCGATGGCGCCGGTCGCCAGCACGATCTGGCGTGGCCTGACCCGCCACAGCGTGTCCGGCCGGCCGTCGCGATGGCGCTGGTTCAGCCCGACCAGATTGTGGTCGTAAATGCCGAAGGCGGTGGTCGAAGGCAGGATCAGGTGACTGGCCGCGGCAAGCTCCGCAACGGTCTCCTCGCTCCAGACGGCTGCCGGCCTGCCGTCGATCTCACTAGTCCGGTGGCCGAGCGATCCGCCTGGCCTTAGTTGGTCGTCGACCAGCGTGACGGACAGACCGGCACCAGACGCCAGCTTTGCGGCGGCCAGCCCAGCCGGTCCCGCACCCACCACCAGCAAGTCGCAATGATGGTTGATCTGGTCCGCTGTACCGGGCGATGTCCAGTCCGTATCGACCTTGCCCAGTCCCGCCATGGCGCGGATGCGTGGCTCGAACATGTGCCAGTCCGGCCACATGAAGGTCTTGTAGTAGAACGCCGCTGGAATGAAGCGCGAGAAGCGATCGAGGAAGGCGTTGCGATCGGCCAGCGCACTGGGCGTGGCGTTGACGCTTTTCGCCACCAGCCCGTCGCGCGCCGGCTCGGTCGTGGCCCGCGTGTTCGGCGTCGCCGGCACGTTGCCGCCGATATCGACCAGCGCGTTAGGCTCCTCGACGCCGGCGCCCCAGATGCCGCGCGGCCGGTGATATTTGAAGCTGCGGCCGACCACCGCGACATCGCCGGCCAGCAGCGCCGAGGCGATGGTGTCGCCGGCAAAGCCGTGCACGGTGGCGCCGTCGAAGCTGAAGCGGATCGGCCGCGACCGGTCGATGGCACTGCCGCCGGTGGCAAGACGCGAGGCGGTCACGCCGCGTGCTCCCCACCGAGAGCGGTTGAGGACAGCACTGTGTGGGTGACGGTGTCACGTTCCATGACGAAGAACTCGCCGCAGTTCATGTGCACCCAGATTTCGCGCGCCGTGCCCTTCGGATTGCCACGCAGATAGAGGTAATCAGCCCAGCGATCGAGCGGTACGTCGCCGCCATCCGGCCTGAAATTGCCGGCATCGCCGCCATAGTGGAATTCGGTCTCGTCGCGCGGGCCGCAGAACGGGCAAGGGAAAAGCTGCATCAGAACCTCGACTCTTTGTCTTCATGCATGTCGTTATCCCAAAACCGCTGCACACTTTTGGGCGACATGCATCAGTGCGCGATGCCCGAGCCGGCCGCTTCGTCGATCAGCCGCCCGCTGGCGAAGCGATCCAGGTCGAACGGACGGCTGATGTCATTGTGCTTGCCGGTGGCCAGCAGCTGCGCCAGCAGCGTGCCGCCGGCGGGGATGGCCTTGAAGCCGCCCGTGCCCCAGCCGCAATTGAGGAACAGGCCGGGCAACGGCGATTCGCCGATGATCGGCGAGGAGTCCGGCACGACATCGACGATGCCGGCCCATTGCCGCATCAGCTTCAGCTGGCCGAAGATCGGGAACATCTCCAGCAGCCCGGCAATCACCGTCTCCAAGGTCGGCAGATTGCCGCGCTGCGCATAGGAGGGGGTGCGGTCGAGCCCGCCGCCGATGACGATTTCGCCCTTGTCCGACTGGCTGACATAGACGCCGGTGCCTGGCGACAGCACCACCGTATCGAGGATCGGCTTGACCGGCTCGGAAACGCAGGCCTGCAGCGCGTAGGAATTGATCGGCAAGCGAAAACCGGCCTTGGCCGCCAGCACCGAGGAATGCCCTGCCACCGCCATGCCGATGCGGTCGGCACGGATCGCGCCACGCGAGGTCTGGACACCGCGGCAGCGGCCGCCCTCGATGATGAAATCGGTGATCTCGCAGTTCTGAATGATGTCGACGCCGAGCCGGCTCGCCGCCCGCGCGTAACCCCAGGCAACCGCATCATGGCGCGCCGTGCCGGCCCGGCCTTGCCAGATGCCACCGAACACAGGGAAGCGCGCATCGGCTGAGAAATTGTAGATCGGCGCCACGCGGCGCACATCCTCGGGAGAAAAAAGCTCCGCATCGATGCCGTTGATCTGCATGGCGTTGACGGTGCGCGCGCCGACCTCCATTTCGGCGGTGCTGTGACAAAGATTGACCATGCCGCGCTGCGACAGCATGACATTGTAGTTCAGGTCCCTGGACAGTCCTTCGTAGAGCCGGTGCGCCAGGCCATAGAGCTCGACGCTTTCCGGATAGTAGTAGTTGGAGCGCACCACGGTGGTGTTGCGGCCGGTGTTGCCGCCGCCGATCCAGCCCTTTTCCAGCACCGCCACCCCAGCGATGTTGTGGTTCTTGGCCAGGTAATAGGCCGTCGCCAGCCCATGGCCGCCGCCGCCGATGACGATCGCGTCGTAGGATGGCTTCGGCTCGGGCGAGCGCCAGGCCGGCTGCCAGCCAGTCTGGCCGGCCAGCCCCTCCTTGAAGAGCGACAAAGCGGAATAAATTCTGGTCATGGCGTGCCGGGCAAGGCTGATTTCTCACGGCAAAGCCTAGTAGTATTGTACATATATGTCTAGTACGCCTGTCGATCCTGCGCGCAGCGGATGGTGCTAGCGTTTGCGCGAAATCGTCTCCTCGACATAGCGCGAGAACTCCTCGACATCCTCCGCCGGAGGCTCCTGGCCGGTGAAGCTGCGCAGATACAAGGCGACCTGAGCCAGGCGGCTGCTCATAGGCTCGTTGAGTTCGAGCGAGTAATAGCCGATCTGCATGAAATAGAGCACGCGGGCGCGCACGAACGCGTCTTCTTCCTCATAGCCATGACGCATGAACATGTCGCGAATGGCATCGACGCGCTCCTCGTCGGCCTCGTCGAGCGCGCGCCGGATAGCAGGCGAGCGACGGGCCCAGGCCCTGATCGCGAAATCGAGCTGCGGATCGAACAGCCTTTCGTCCACCCAGCATTCGAAAATGCTCATCACCCCGCGGATGACGGTCGCGGAGGGCCGCATGGCGCGTTCGACGATGAACCTTGTGTTGGTCTGCCGCCAGTAGTCCAGCAACTGGTCGAGCAGGTCCTGACGGCTCTTGAAATACCAGTAGAAGCTGGAGCGCGACACGTCGAGCTTCTGGCCAAGCGTCAGTACGCGGACGCGTTCGACACCATCCGAGATCAACGTTTCAAGCGCAAGCTTGAGCCAGTCTTCGCGAGTGGCCTTGATGTTTCCGGTGGCGCCGGCGCGTTGGATCGTCGTATCGGTGGCTTCCATCGGCACGACGCATGACACGCTGCATCAGGCAAATCAAGGCTATGGACACTGCTGTCCAGGTCATTTCGACCGGGCTCGGATGATGCCTCACGGATGTTAGCCGGAGTGGGGATCGTATGGCGCTATCGCCGCCGCGCCATCGGCATGATGCCAGGCCAGGGATTTTTGTCGCGGGCGGCTGGCCCACTGCATGCTTTCCCGCAAGGCAATTGTCTGGCAAATACCAATTCAGACAGATGCCGCCGCGCGGCCAACCAGCAGGAAGACAAGACATGATCCCGTTTAGACAGAACCTCATCGATGGCGAATGGGTCGGCGACGCCGGTTCCCGCAACATCAACCCTTCGGATACCGGCGATGTCGTTGGCGACTATGCCTCGGCGGGAGCCGCGCAGGCGGGGCAGGCAATCGCCGCGGCCAAGGCGGCGTTTCCGGCATGGTCCCGGTCCGGCCCGCTGGCGCGCCACGCTGTGCTGAAAAAAGCCTCGGACGAGATTATGGCGCGCAAGGACGAGATCGGCCGCAACCTGGCGCGTGAGGAAGGCAAGACACTGGCCGAAGGCATCGGCGAGACCATTCGCGCCGCCCAGATATTCGACTTCTTTGCCGGCGAAACATTGCGCCTGTCGGGCGAGGTCGTGCCAAGCGTGCGGCCGGGCGTCGGCGTCGAGATCACCCGGGAAGCGGTCGGCGTGGTCGGCATCATCACGCCGTGGAATTTCCCGATCGCCATTCCGGCCTGGAAGATCGCTCCGGCGCTGGCGCATGGCAACACCGTCGTCTTCAAGCCGGCGGAGCTGGTTCCCGAGAGCGCCTGGTCCATCGTCGACATCCTGCATCGCGCCGGGCTTCCGAAGGGCGTGCTCAATCTCGTCATGGGCAAGGGCTCGGTCGTTGGTCAGGCGATGCTCGACAGTCCCGACGTCAACGCCATCAGCTTCACCGGCTCGGTCGGCACCGGCAAGCGCGTCGCTGTCGCAAGCATCGAGCACATGCGCAAGTTCCAGCTTGAAATGGGCGGCAAGAACCCGCTGGTCGTGCTTGACGATGCCGACCTTGCCGTCGCTGTCGATTGCGCGCTCAACGGCGCCTTCTTCTCGACCGGCCAGCGCTGCACGGCCTCGTCCAGGTTGATCGTGACCGACGCCATCCATGACCGTTTTGTCGACGCGCTCAAGGATCGCATGGGCAAACTGGTCATCGGCGACGCGCTCGATGCGCAAACCCAGATCGGTCCGGTCGTCGACGCGACCCAGCTGAAGCAGGACGAGGACTACATCGCCATCGGCCGCGCCGAAGGCGCCGAGCTTGCCTTCGGCGGCGAGCGGCTCGACCGCAAGGCGCCGGGCTTCTACCTGCAGCCGGCGCTGCTGACGCAGGCCACCAACGCCATGCGCAGTTCGCGCGAGGAGATCTTCGGGCCTGTCGCCAGCGTCATCCGCGTCAAGGACTACGACGAGGCGCTGGTCGTCGCCAACGATACGCCGTTCGGATTGACCTCGGGCATCTGCACCTCGAGCCTCAAGCATGCCACGCACTTCAAGCGCAATTCGGAGGCCGGCATGGTGATGGTCAATCTGCCGACGGCGGGTGTCGACTTCCATGTTCCCTTCGGCGGCCGCAAGGGATCGAGCTATGGCCCGCGCGAACAGGGCCGCTATGCCGCGGAATTCTACACCACGGTGAAGACCGCCTATACGTTCTCAGGCTGATCGGCCACCGCCGATCATGCCGGGCTGATCGGCCGCCGGCCGATCATGCCTGCGACACGCCAACATCGACAATACCGGACCGGCGCGAAACGATGCCATTGCAAGACCTGACCTGGCTCAATCCGCCGCCGCACCATGCCATCGACGGCGATACCGTTCGTGTGCGCACCGGCAAGGAGACCGATTTCTGGCGTGAGACCTTCTATGGTTTCTGGCGCGACAATGGCCACTTCCTGTACCGGCCGGTCGAAGGCGATTTCACCGCCGAAGTCACGGTCGAAGGGCGCTACGAGGTGCTCTACGACCAGGCCGGATTGATGGTCCGGCTGAGCGAAACCCATTGGATCAAGGCAGGTATCGAATATACCGACGGCGTGATGTACTTTTCCGTCGTCGTCACCAACGATGCTTCGGACTGGTCGCTGGCCACCATTGCGGCCAGCCCGCACGGTGTGCGGATCCGCTTGACCCGTCATGCCGAGACGATCCGCATCCAATATCTCGATGCTTCCGATGGCCACTGGAAGCCTGTGCGGCTCGCCTATTTTCCGATCTCGAAGGTGGTCGATGTCGGCATGATGTGCTGTTCGCCGCAACGCGAGGGTTTTGAAGTCACATTCTCCGGTTTTTCGGTAGGTCCGCCGATATCGCGGGAACTGCACGATTGAAGTCGGCTCTTCTGCGCCTCAATCATGCACCAGCCTTGTCCAGTCCCAGCCCGTTGCGAACGGCGTCGCGGATGGCTCGCGGGCCGAACCTGGCCCATACCGCTTGATGCGCGTGGATGCGCTGCTTTGCTCTGCGTTCAGCGTCCAGGCAAAGCCCGACCGCCATCTCGGCAAGCTCCTCATCGCTATCTGACAACAGCAATTCTTCGGTCTCGACCAGGCCCAACCCCTCGGCGGCCAGCGGCGTGGCGATCACCGGCACGCCCCAGGCCATCGCCTCCAGGATCTTGATGCGCGTTCCGCCGCCTGCCGCAAGCGGGATGATGGTGAGATGCGCCCTGGACAAGAGCGGCGCCATGGTTTCGGGGTCTTCGACGAGCTCCACACCAGGCAATCGCGCCATCGCCCGCACGGCAGGCTTCGGCCTGCGGCCGGCAATAGCCAATGTCGCCGCCGGCAAAGCCTGCCGGATGCGGGGCAATATGGTGCCGGCTAACCGCTCGACGGCATCGACGTTTGGCGGATAGTCGAGATGGCCGACGAACAGGATCACCGGAAAGGTCTTGTCGGCCGCAGCCTCGGCGGGCAGTGTTTCGGGGATATCGCCGGCGTGGGGAATTCCGTTCGGAACGACATCGACCGGCACCTTGAGCGGGAAAAGGGTCATCAGCCTTTCGCGATCCTCGTTCGAGCAGACCCAGACCCTGTCGACGAGGGCAAGCGCCTTTCTTTCGAGGCGCCTGATGGCAAGGGCCGTGGCGAGCCTGGCCGCGGCAGATCGCGCTCTATCGGCGCGATGCAATTGCCCCGCCAGGTCGGACTCGACATTGTGCATGTCGAGGATGAGCTGTTTCGTCAGCGGTCTCAAAGGCTGCAGCAGCTTGAACAGGCCAATGCCCTCGACCACAATTGTGTCCGGGCGGAAGTCGCGAACCAGAGTCTCCAGCCGCATCAAGGCGGAGCGCGAAACGCGATGCTCTGCCCTTAAGCGCCACCACCCGATCGAACCGGTACGGGCTTCTCCTTCGATCGACAGGGCCTCGATGCGGATCGGCGGATCGACTGCTTCCACGGCCTGCGGCCGCACCGACGCCAGGCAGACCGGTCCGAATGCCGCTGCCGACACGGCGTTGCGATGGTTCCGCAGATCCGCGCCGGACGCCGGCGGAAAGGCCGGATCGTGGGACACGACCAGCACACGCCGTTCTGCGCTCCGCGGCTCGTCTCCAAAAGGCATTCCAGACGGCTCCGCGATCACAAAACAGTTTCGACTTGTTTAGCTGAACGGCGCTTTCGTCAAGCGCCGGATCCTCTTCGGATGTCCGGTGCAGCATGCATGCCGGTGGGCCGCAAGGTCACCGCCTGGACCACGCCAGCCAGCGCGCCGACAGCTGCCTCCAAAATGAGGTGAACCGGGTTCGCCGGTAGGCGTCGCCGGCCATCTTTATGCCTTGTGCCTGCGTCGGGAAGGGATGGATGACGTCGGCCAGTGCGTGCAATCCCATACCGGATTTGATGGCGAGCGATACCGCATTGATCATCTCGCCGGCATGGCTGGCGACGACCGTGGCACCCAGGATGCGGTCGGACCCTTCCCTGACGTGGATTTTGACAAAACCCTCTTCCTCGCCGTCCATGACCGCGCGCGCGACATCGTGCATCAGCACCGTGTAGGTCTTGACCGGGATATCATTCTGACGCGCCTGCGCCGGGTAGAGACCGACATGGGCGATTTCCGGATCGGTATAGGTGCACCACGGCACGACCAGCTCACTCAGCTTTTTGCGTCCGAGAAACAGGGCGTTCTGCACGACGATGCGGGCTGTCGCCTCCGCAGTATGGGTGAATTTGTAGTCGAGACAGACATCGCCCGCCGCATAGACGCGCGGATTTGTGGTTCGGAGATAATCGTCCACCTTGATACCGTCGGCATCGTATGCCACCCCGGCGTTTTCCAGGTCGAGACCGTCGACATTGGGCGAACGGCCGACGCCGGTGATGATCTCGTCGACGGAAATCGTCGTCGTGTCGTCGTCCCGCAGCAGGTCGGCGAGCTTCTTCCCGCCCGCCGTCCGTACCGCCACAACCTCGGTGTTGAGGCGAACCTCGACCCCTTCGCGCGCCAGCGCGTCCGAAAGGACCTGGGCGGCGTCGCGTTCCTCGCCGGGCAGGAACATCGGGTCCCGCTGCGCCAGGATGACTTTCGCACCCAGCAGGCAGAAGGCCTGCGCCGCCTCGCAACCGAGCGGTCCGCCGCCGATGACCAGAAGCCGTGGCGGGCAGGCTGTGAGGTTGAACACGGTTTCGTTGTTGAGATACCCGGCTTCGGCCAGCCCCGGAATCGTCGGCAGGCTTGGACGGGCACCAGTCGCGACCAGCGCCTTCCTGAAACGCAGCGTCTTGCCGGCGACCATGACCGCGTCCGGTCCGGCAAACCGCGCTTCGCCGAAATAGAGGTCGATGCCTTCCGACGCGATGGTCGCGGCCGAATCGGCGCGGCTGATCCGCTGCCGGATTTGCCGCATCCGCGTCATGGCCCGCTGAAAGTCGACGTGAAGACGGTCCGGCGTGTCGCCGCCAAAACTCTCGGCATCGCGCATATCGGCATAGAGCCTGGCCGTGCGGATGATCGACTTCGACGGGATGCAGCCGACATTGACGCAAGCGCCGCCGATCAGGTTGCGCTCGATGAGCGCGACCTTTGCGCCGAGGCCGGCCGCGTCGCGGGCTGCGGTCAGCCCGGCCGGCCCGGCGCCGATGACGACGAGGTTGTAGGGACCGTCCGGCTCCGGGTTCTGCCAGTGCGATGGATGGGCGTGCTTGATCAGCTCGATGTCATTGCGGTCGACAGGGAAGGCGGTAGCCCTGGTCCGGTCATGCGCCATCGCCGTCATCCCTAGACAGCCATCCACCCGTGAAGCCCGCTCTGTCCAGGCCGCGACGAATGTGCTGGTTGGACCGCATCAGCTCCCAGACCAGGCGCGAGCGGTGGTTCTCGATCATCATCACCACGATGCCCTGGTCCAGGCCGTAGTGGCCTTCCGACACCCAGCCGTGCCGGCCGAATTTTCGCCGGTTCGCGAGTGTCGGATTGAAGCCGCTCGGCAGCCGGAAATTGTCGATCACTTCGGGATAGCGGTCCCCGAGATGGCGCAACGCCGCCAGGCAGATATCCGGCGCGAAAGGCAGCGAGGCCGGATAGGACCATGGGGCGATCGTCCCGTCATCCGGCCCGAACGGAGCGCCGCGCGCGGCATAACCGGAAAACCGGCGACGCTGCCGCTCCACGCTGGTGCGAAAGCCGCCCGGCCCGTCGCCTGCCGAAAGTCCCCACAGGTTCTCGTCATAGCCGTAGTAGCCGTAAGGGTTGTGGCGCGCATAGTCGCGGTGAAGGTAGGTCGCGCGGCGGCTGTTTTCGAAATAGTCCGAATTCTTCTCGCGCATGAAAGCGTCGCGGATGCCGGCGAAATCGATCCAGGCATGCGAGAACTGGTGCATGAACAGCGGTCCGCCATAGAGCACGTCGTAGCCGTAGATGTTTTCCCACTGGTAGGTCGCCGTCCAACCTTCGTAGCTGTCATCCGAGGTCGGACTGTCGGGCGAGGCCATCGACAGCACATAGAGGATCGTCGCTTCGTTGTAGCCTTCCCAGCCATAGTGGAGAAAACCGCTCTTCGGCTTCCAGCCCTGCCGCAAGGTTGGACTGCTGCCTTGCGCCCATCGCCAGTCGACGCGCCGGTAGAGCGCCTCGGCCAGCTGGCGGATTTCGGCTTCCTCGTCATCGTCGCCGGAGAAATAGGCGCCCGCCACCAGCATGCCGGCGATCAGCAGTGCCGTGTCCACCATCGACAGCTCGCAGCGCCAGACGCGAAGGCCGGTTCGCATGTCGAGGAAGTGGTAGTAGAAGCCTTTGTGGCCGGTGACGTCGTCGCCATTGCCTTGCGGGCTGGCCCAGAAGAAACGCAGCGCCGCGAGCGTCAGCTTCACAGCCGCCTCGCGCGTCATCCAGCCGCGCTCGACGCCGATTGGATAGCAGGACAGGGCGAAACCGACGACGGCGATGCTGGCCGGCGAATTCGGCCTCGACGTATCGGCGACCAGCCCGTTTTCCGGGTTTACGTTCTCCAGGAAATAGTCGAAGGCCGCACGCTGATAGCGGTCCAGAAGCTCGTCATCGGACAGCGCGGCGGGTTCGGCTCTAAGCAAACGATGCAAACTCCAGCCTGATGGCCGCAGCCTTCGTCGGTCGTACAGCGATGGCGAGCCGCCGGCGGCTTGTCGCGCATGCCGAACTGTCACTCCGTGTCATGGCTTTTCGCATACTCTTCCCGTCGTCGATTCGAGCGTTGGCAACTATACGCGTGTCGGGCTCCGTTCGTTGCCCCCGTCACGCAGAATTGTAGTTGCCGCCGCCGACACAAGGGACGTCCCGGCTTGGCTCTGCAGGTGACGCTGCCGCCTCACCACCCCGGCCGAGACTACGCAGTATTTCCCTCGAGCTCTCTGCCCAATGCTTCCACCATCGCCACCAGCGCCGGTCCGATTTCGCCATGCGCGCGGTCCTCGGTGATGATCTCGCCGATGCCGCCACAGGTGATGGCGACCAGCGGCGAGCCGTCGCGCGGCTGGAAAGGCACGCCGACCGCATGGATGTAGCTGTGCCAGGCACCGAACGACGTCACATAGCCCAGCCGTGCGTACTGGGCGATCGCGTCGGTGAAGGCGGCTTCGATCTTCTTGGCGCTCTCCGGCTCCGCTTCCTGCAGCGCACTCAGAAGACTGGCACGCTGCTCGGGCGGAAGGGCCGCTACATAGGCCAGCCCCATCGATGTCTTCCAGATCGGCAGGTAGGAGCCTGGATTGAGCCGCAGCGTGACAAGGCTCTCCGACCGGCAATTGGCCAGATAGACCATGTTGAGGCTGTCGCGCGTGCCGAGTGCCACCGCCGCTCCGGTCAGGTCGGCCAGCGGCTGCATCAGCGGCCGGGCGAGGTGGACGACGGCGCTGGAACTGAGCGCCGAATAGCCCAGCGCCACCGTGGCCGGCCCCAGGCTGTAGCGGCCGAGATCCTTGTCGTACAAGAGATAGCCGAGCGCGCTCAGCGTGTAGGTGATGCGCGACACCGTCGCCTTCGGCAGGCCGGTGCGGGCGATGATGTCCTGGTTGCCGAGCGAGGCATCGCCCGGCCGGAAGGCGCGCAAGATGCCGAGCCCGCGCACCAGCGACGACGAAAGCTGCGCGCCTTCGCCTTCAAGCTCCGTCTCGTCCTTGGTCGCTCGCTTGCGCACGCTGCGGGTCTTTCTGGCGACGGTGTCCGCCTGTCAGGCCGGTGCCGCCGGCCCGGTGGTCGAAAAATGAAATTAAATTCCATTTATATTGACAAGCGCTTTCCCAGACTGTCAATATGCTCGCATCGGTGGCATGTCCCAGCGCCTTGTGCCATCCTACGAAGCCCGTCCCTATGAAGGTAGCCACGTGTCCCGCTATATTTTGCGCCGGCTTATCGCGATGCCGTTTCTGGTGCTCGGCATCGTCACCATCGTTCCGCAAGAGGGAATCTTGAGACGATCGGCAGGGCCATTCCAACCCTGGAATTGGAACGCGTATCTGCGTCTGGGCGAAGGCTGTCTTGCCCGATGAGGCGCGCCAAATCGGCAAGAGGTCCAGCTTCTATCGGTCCGCCTGGTGCTGGAAGAACTGCAAAAACAGTTCCCGCTCGGTGGTGATGTCGAGCTTCTCGTAGATGCGCCGACGATGGTTCTTGACCGTGCCGACGGTGATGCCGAGACGCTCGGCGATGTTCGCCGTCGGATGGCCGGCGAGGATCAGCTGGACCAGTTCCCGCTCGCGCAGCGACAGCTCCGGCCACAGGCTTGCCGGGATGATCGGTTCCTGCCGGGGCGAGGCGCCGGGACCGGTCGGCGCCGAGGTGCGGGAGAACTCGGTTCCGCGCGCCTTGATGTCGAGCGCATGCAACGCCTCGAACACCGGCAGCCGTTCATCCAGAAGCGCGATCTCGCTGTCCTTGAATGCGGTGGTCGAGCGGTCGAGGAAGATGCCGAGGCACCAGTCGCCGCCATCGGCCAGCATGATGCCGACCTCGTCGCAGATTTCCGACTGTGCCAGGAAGCCGGCAATGTACTGGCCGCGCTTGGCTTCGTCGTCGGCAAGCCGCTTCAGCGGCATGATGCCGAGCCTTCGCTCGCGCCGCCACGAGGCATAGAACGGATCGAAGACATAGTAGCTGGCGAGATAGCGCTGCACCATCTCGTCCGAAAAGCGCCGATGCTTGACGAATTCCGGCGTCTGCGTCGTCGAATAGCGCGTCACGGTGACAAGGTCGTGCTCGATGTCCGCGCCGATCAGATCGATCAGGCAGTCGACATGCCTGTCCGTGCCGGTGGCGGCGATCGCTTTGGCGAGCGGCGCCCAGATGGTCCCCATGCGCATGCCCCTTTTCTCGGCGATGTCAGTCAGCCCGTCATTGTGTCTTTAGGCATATGGCGCGAGGCCACCTGCCGAATCTAGCCTAGCGACAACCTAGACCAGATCCCGAGGCGACCGTGACCCAACCCAACCTCACCGCCCCTATCATTGGCAATCCAATCGTCATCGGCATCGACGCCGGCGGCACCATGACCGACACGATCCTTGTCGATCAGGACGGCCACTTCAAGATCGGCAAGTCGGCGACGACACCGAAGAACGAGGCCGAGGGCTTTCTGGCTTCGGCCGAGGACGCGGCGGACGCCTGGGGCATTTCGCTGGAATCGCTGTTTTCCGGCGTCAACGTCGTGCTCTATTCCGGCACCGGCATGCTCAACACGCTGCTGTCGCGCACCGGGCGCCGGCTCGGCCTGATCACCACCAAGGGTCTTGAGGATATGATCCTGATGGGCCGTGGCCTGCAGGCCTGGGCCGACTATTCCTATGCCGACCGGCTGCATGCGGTGACCCATCATCATCCCGATCCGCTGGTGCCGCGCCGTCGCACCCATGGCGTCACCGAACGCATCGACCAGTTCGGCGACATCGTGCTGCCGCTCTACGAGCACGAGGTTTCCGCTGCCGCGAAAAAACTGATCGCCGACAAGGTCGAAGCGATCTGCATCATGACCATCTTCTCGCACGTCAATCCGGTACACGAGAAGCGCATCGCCGAAATCTGCCGCGCGGAAATCGAAAAGGCCGACGCCGAAATCACCGTCTACACCAGCCACGAGGTCCGTCCGGTCATCCGCGAGCAGTCGCGGCTGAACTCGGTGCTGATCGAGGCCTACGCCACGTCGCGCGGGCGTAAGCAGCTCAAGGGCATCGAGGACGTCTCGAAGAAATACGGCTTCAAATATGGCGTGCAGACGCTGCTCTCCTTCGGCGGCCTGACCTCGATCAACCATCCGCGCCTGCATGAAACCATGATCTCCGGGCCGATCGGCGGCATCCTCGGTGCTGCGTATGTCGGCAAGCTGATCGGCAATGACTCGCTGATCTGCTCGGACATGGGCGGCACCTCCTTCGACATGGGGGTCATCACGCGCGGCCAGACGCGGATCGAGAACGAGCCGCTGATGGACCGCTTCAAGCTCAACGTGCCGACGCTGCATCTCGACACCATCGGTGCCGGCGCCGGCATGATCCTCAAGGTCGATCCACTGACCAAGAAGGTCTCGCTCGGACCGGAAAGCGCCGGCTCCGATCCTGGCCCGATCTGCTTCGATCGCGGCGGCACCGAACCGACCATCGCCGACTGCGATGCCGTTCTTGGTCGCCTCAACCCGTATTACTTCCTTGGCGGCAAGGTCGTGCTGCAGGTCGAAAAGGCCCGCCGCGCCTTCCAGGAGAAATGCTCCGACATATTGGGCGTCGGGCTGGAGGAAGCCGCCGAGGGCATGATCGACATGCTGGAATCCGACGCCAATAACGCCCTGCGCCGCGTCATCTCCGGTCAGGGCATCCATCCGTCGGAGTTCACGCTGCTGTCCTACGGCGGCTCTGGTCCGCTGCACCTGGCCGGCTGCTCCAGAGGCATCGGCTTCAAGGACATCATCACCTTCCAGTTCGCCGCCGCCTTCTCCGCCTTCGGCTGCACCACGGCCGATTTCATGCGCCGCCATTCGGTGTCGACGCAGCACGACATCGCCTCGCGGGCCGACGAGGCGACGCTGGCCGCTTTCGGCGCCAAGGTCACCACGGTCTGGAACGATCTGACCAAGGCGGCGGTCGACGAGATGATCACCGACGGCCATGCACGCGAGAAGATCAGGACTGTGCCGTTCCTGATGATGCGCTACACCGGCCAACTCGAGGACGTCGAGGTCATGGCGCCGCTTGCCGAGGTCAACTCGGCCGACGACATGCGCAAGGTGCTCGACGAGTTCGAGGCGGTCTATGCCAAGGTCAACCACCGCGTGTCGCGCTATGGTGAAGCCGGCTTCACCATCACCGAGCTCGGGCTGATCGCCACCGCCGACAAGGTCAAGCCGGTGCTGCTCAAGCGGCCGCTCGGCGCCTCCAATCCGGCTGCCGCCCACAAGGGTGTGCGCGAGGCCTATATCGGTGGACGCTGGCACAAGGCCAACCTCTACGAGATGGATCTCTTACAGCCCGGCCACGAAGTGATCGGCCCGGCCATCATCGAACATCCCGCCACCACGCTCGTCGTCCATCCGCAAGACCGTGTCTTTGTCGATGAATGGACGCTGCTGCACTACACCCACGCTTGAGAGGGCGACCGCCATGTTGGACAAACCTGCCTCAGCCCTGCGCCTTCGCGAAAGACTGCTCGATTCCGAGCGGCTGATGGAAGAGACCGGCTGCTATGACGGCATCACGGAACTCACGCTCCGCAACCAGGATCCGCTGAAATTCGAGACGCTGCACACCAAGCTGCGCGCCTATTGCGTCTCGGCGCGCGAAATGGCCCGCCGCATCTCGGCCTCGCCCGGCGTGCGCGAAGTCGGCGAAATGGTGGTCGCCATCTACACACCCGAGGGCGACGCCATCGCGCTTTCCAACGGCATCATGGTGCATGTCCATACGATGAGCCGCTTCATCAAATGGATGATCAAGAACAACTACGAGGAAAACCCGCGCATTCGCGAAGGCGATATCTTCGCCAACAACGACGCCTTCATCGGCACCGTGCAGGTGCCAGACGTAATGGACGTGGTGCCGATCTTCCATGACGGCACGCTGGTCGGCTGGGCCGGGGCGGTCTGTCACGAGCTCGAAGCCGGCGGCATCACCCCAGGCGGCGACGTGTGTCTTGCCCAGGAACGCTTCACCGAAGGCCTGTTCGTCTGCGCCGAAAAGATCGGCGAGAACGACGAGATCCGCCGCGACTATGTCATTCGCTGCGAGCGCAATCTGCGCATGCCGATCTACTGGGTGCTCGACGAGAAGGCCAAGGTCGCTTCCTGCATCGACATGCGCGAAAGCGTCAAGCAGCTGATCTCCGAGATCGGCCTCGACTACTGGATGAAGGTGTCGAAGGAGTTCATCGAGGAAGGCCGCCGCGCCCAGCTTGCTCGTACCCGCCAGCTCACCGTGCCCGGTATTTATCGCGGTCATACCTTCTATGGCCACGTCACATCAGGCAAGCCCGGCTTCCAGCTGCTCGGCGATCCTGACTGGCTCTACAACATCCCGATCGAGATGGAGATCACCACCGACGGCAAGATCACCATGGACTTCGAGGGCACCCAGCCCTGGGGCTACCATTCGATGAACTGCACGCCGGCCGGCATGGATGGCGGCATGTTCGTCACGCTGACCCAGCACATGAATTTCGAAGGCCTCGTCAATGACGGCGCCTGGATGGCGACCGAGCTGAAATTGCCGCATGGCACCTGGACCAACCCCGACAATGAGATGGTGGCCACCGCCACATCATGGGCGCTGCTGCTGCCGGCCTATGGCGTGTTCCAGCGGCTGCTGTCGCGCAGCTTCGTGGCGCGTGGTTTCGTCGAGGAGGCCTTCGTCGGCCAGGTCAACAGCCCGATGATCGAGATGGGCGGCGAAAGCCAGTACGGCACGCCGTTCGGCATGGCGCATTTCGAATGCGCCGCGGCCGGTTCCGGCGCGCTCGCCATCAAGGACGGCCTCGACACCGCCTATGTCGGCTGGAATCCGGAATCCGACATGGGCAACATCGAGGTCTGGGAACAGTCGATGCCGATGGTCTATATCGGCCGCTCGATCGTCCCCAACTCCGGCGGCGCCGGCAAATATCGCGGCGGCTGTTCCTTCGTCTCGACCTGGCTGATCAACAAGACCCCGCATCTCAGGCTCCACACCTCGGAGCACTCCTCGCGTGTGTTCGACAATGGCGGCATGTGCGGTGGCTATCCGGCGCCGACCTGCCAGAAGCACCGCGCGGTGCGCAACTCCAACATTCACGAACTGGCGGCCAGGGGCGAACCGCTGGCGCATGCGCCGGGCATCGACCCGCACGTCTCCGACTACGAGAAGAACATCGATGGCGACCATGTCGTGGTCGAGGGCCCGTACATCACCTCGCCGCACAAGTCCGGCGATATCTTCAGCCATTCCTACAATGGCGGCGGCGGCTATGGCGACGTGCTGGAGCGCGATCCGATCAAGACGGCCTGGGATGTCGAGAACGGTTTTCTCACCCGCGAAGCGGCCGACCAGGTTTTCGGCATCGTGCTGAAGGACGATGAAGACGGTTATCCCCTAGCCGATATCGACGCCACGGTGGAACGCCGCGCCGCCATGCGCAAGCAACGTTTGGCGAAAGCAATCCCGGTGTCGGACTGGATCGCCGCCGAGCGCGGCAGGGTCGAAAAGGCCGACTTCGCGCCGGAGGTGAAGAAAATGTATGCCAGCGCGATCAAGCTGTCGTCGCGCTTCACCAAGGATTTCAGTGATTTCTGGAACGTCGACGCCAGATCGATCTTCACGCCGGGAGCAAAGCCATGACCTCGTACAGCAAGGAAGTCATTCGCGATCTGGCTGCCGGCCAGCTGCCCTGGCCGCAGACCCGGCGCATCATGAGCGCCTACAAGGACGATGATCGTTTCTTCAAGATGGTCGCCGTCTATCAGGACCGCGTCGCCTGGAAAGATCCGATCCTGCTGCCGGTCAGCGACCACCTGTTCATCTGCCAGAGCGGCGACGAGCGGATCACGCGCTGCGAATGCGGCCACTGCTTCGGCGACTACCGCAAGAACTGGAAGCTCAAGGCCGTGATCAACGTCCGCAACACCGAGGAATCCCTGCGCGAGATCTATCCGAACAGCGATCTCCCCGATCCCGAATGGATGGAAATCCGCGAATTCATCTGCCCGCAATGCGGCACGTTGCACGAGGTCGAGGCGGCGGCACCCGGCTATCCGATCGTGCATGATTTCGAACCCGACCTCGAAGGTTTTTATCGCGAATGGCTGGGGAAACCACTCGAAGGAAGCTGATGTTGTGAACCGCGTCGCAGGCAAGGTAGCACTCGTCACCGGAGCCGGAATGGGCCTTGGGCGGGCGGCTGCGTTGCTGCTTGCGGCGGAGGGTGCCAGGCTCGTCGTCACCGACATCGATGAGGCAGCCGCCGCCGAGACGGCCGATCTGATCGCCCAGAACGGCGGCGAAAGCCTCTCGCTTCGTCACGACGTTTCGAACCCCGACGACTGGCCGCCGGTGATGGCGGCCATTGAGCAAAAATTTGGGCGGCTCGACGTGCTGGTCAACAATGCCGGCATCGCCATCGCGAAAAACATCGAGGACACCTCGCTGCAGGAATGGCGGCGCACCATGGCCGTCAATCTCGACGGCGTCTTCTTCGGCTGCCAGCAAGCCATCGCCCTGATGAAGCAATCGGGCGGCGGCTCGATCATCAACCTGTCGTCCATAGACGGCATCATCGGCGAGGCCGATCTCGCCGCCTATTGTGCCTCCAAGGGCGGCGTGCGCACGCTGACCAAGGCGGTTGCCGTGCACTGCGCCGAGAAGCGCTACAGCATCCGCTGCAACTCCATCCATCCTGGCTACATCTGGACGCCGCAGACCGAAAACTATCTGCGCGATCTCGGCACGCTCGACCAGGAAAAGGCCAAGGCGCTCGCCCGTCACCCCATAGGCTTCCTCGGCGAACCCAACGACATCGCCTACATGGTCCTCTACCTCGCTTCCGATGAATCCAAATTCGTCACCGGCTCCGAAATGGTCGTCGATGGAGGCTATCTTGCCGTGTGAATCTCAAATCGTCTCGGGCCTGTTCGCCCGCGCCGAACTGTCTGGAGACAATGCCTGATGACAAACCTTTCCGGCCGCAGCGCGATCATCACCGGCGGGTTTTCCGGTATGGGCTTTGCCATTGCCACGGCGCTGGCCGAGGCCGGCGCCAACGTCGCTGTCGGCTCCTACATCGCGCCCGCTGGCGCTGACAAATCCGATGCCGCCTACTATCCCGGTGCCGACGAAATCGAGCGCGTGCGCGCAGCCCTCGGCTCGTACGGCACCCGGGTCCACGCCGCCCATCTCGACGTCCGCGACAGCGAGGTCACCAACCGTTTCGCGGCGGACGCCGAAGCGGCTATCGGCCCTGCCGACATATTGGTCAACGCCGCCGGCACCACCGCCGAACAGCCGGTCTGCGGCCACTCCGACGCGCTGTGGGACAAGATCGTCGACACCAATCTCACCGGCGCCTTCCGCGTCACCCGCGCCGTGCTGCCAGGCATGATCGGGCGTGGCTGGGGCCGCATCGTCAACATCGGCTCGACCGCGGCTTCCGTCGGCTGGAAGGACAACCCGGCCTACTGCGCGTCCAAGGCTGGCCTTCTCGGCCTGACCCGCTGCGTGGCGCTGGAAGGCGCGGCGCATGGCGTCACCTGCGTCATGATCAGCCCGACCTGGGTCGAGACCGAACTGATGCGCCGCAATGTGGCGCAGGTCGTCGAGCGCGAAGGCAAGGGGCGCACGGCAGAGGAAGCGATGGCCGAAATCGCCAGCGGCAACCCGCAGCAGCGCATGCTGCAGCCGCAGGAGATCGCCGCACTGGCCGTTTTCCTGTGCTCGGATCTGGCCAAGGGCATCACCATGGAAAACATACAAATCACCGGCGGAGCGCTGTGGTAGCGTTCTTGCGGGATGGTTGCGGCCTTCATGGGAGGAGGCCGGCATAAGGTAAGGAAAAAGTCCAACCGACAGGGGAACTGATATGAAAAGGACCAATGTCTTGAAAGGCGCCGGCATCGGGCTGGCGCTTCTGCTTGCAGCCAACACGCAAGGGAGAACCGCCGAACTCGGCGCCAAGGACGAGCCGATCAAGCTCGCCATGCTCGAATGGACCGGCGCCCACGTATCCACTCACATCGCCGGCCAGTTGCTCGAAAAGATCGGCTACAAGGTCGAATACGTCACCGCCGGCAACTTCCCGCAATTCTCCGGCCTTGCCGACGGCTCGCTGAGCGCTTCGGTGGAGATCTGGCTGAACAATGTCGGCGACATCTATCCGAAGGTGCTGGCCGAAAAGAAGATCGAGGACATCGGCAAGCTCGACCTCGAAACGCGCGAAGGCTGGATCTATCCGAAATTCATGGAAAAGGTTTGCCCGGGCCTGCCCGACTGGTCGGCGCTGACCAAGCCCGAATGCGTGCAGGCATTGTCGACGCCCGAGACGGCGCCCAATGGCCGCTTCCTCGACTATCCGGCTGACTGGGGTTCGCGGGCGGCGACCATCCTGGCCGACAACAGCATGCCCTACACCGCCGTCCCGGCAGGGTCGGAAGGTGCGCTGGTGGCCGAGCTCGAATCCGCCGAGGCCGCCAAGTCGCCGCTGGTCATGATGTTCTGGGGTCCGCATTATGCGCTCGCCGAAAACGACGTCGGCTGGATCAAGATGCCGCCGTGCAAGGAGCAGACCAACGAGCATTGCATCACGCCGCCCGATGTCGACAAGATCGTCTGGTCAGGCTTCGGTGCCAAATGGCCGGCGGCGCTCGCCTTCCTCAAGGCGTTCAAGATGGACGCCACCCAACAGCAGAAGATGATGCTGGCCGTCGACAAGGACGGCAAGGATCTCGACGCCGTCGTCAAGGAATGGGTCGACAAGAACGAAGCCGTCTGGAAGCCCTGGGTCGACGCGACCAAGGGATAGGCGGCCCGATGTCCCGCCACTTGGGTGGGGGTCGATTTGCCAATCCGGTTTCGCATCCGTGCGAAGCCGGATTCTGGGTGCTTGAGGGGTTCATGCAATGACCGCCGCGCCGATCAAACTCGCCTGCCGCAATGTCTGGAAGGTCTATGGGCGGCGTCCCGCCTACTATTTCGATTCACGCGGCTACATCATCGAGCCCGATGCGTTGGCCGAGCGGCTGCGCTCGGAAGCGCATCTGCCCGCCGTGGTCGATGCCACGTTCGAGGTCGCGACCGGCGAGATCTTCGTCATCATGGGCTTTCCGGCTCCGGCAAGTCGACGCTGGTGCGCTGCCTGTCGCGGCTGGTCGAGCCGAGTGCCGGTGAAATCCTGCTCGACGGCCAGGACCTGCTGAAGGCCACCGGCAAGGAACTCATCGAACTGCGCCGCCATGCCATGGGCATGGTGTTCCAGAATTTCGGCCTGCTGCCGCACCTTAGCATTCTGGGCAATGTGGCGTTCCCGCTGAAGATCCAGGGCAGACCGGAGAAGGAACGCGAAGCCCGTGCCCGCGAGATGATTGCGCTGGTCGGGCTAGAGGGCCGCGAGGCCTCGTTTCCGCATCAGCTTTCGGGCGGCCAGCAACAGCGCGTCGGCATCGCCCGCTCGCTCGCCGTCGGTCCGGAACTGTGGTTCCTCGACGAGCCGTTCTCGGCGCTCGATCCGCTGATCCGCCGGCAGATGCAGGACGAGTTCCTGCGCCTGCAGCGGATGCTGAAGAAGACCATCGTCTTCATCACCCACGACATGGCCGAAGCCTTCCGGCTGGCCGACCGGCTCGCCATCATGCGGGCCGGCAAGATCGTCCAGATCGGCCGTCCGGCCGACATCGTGCTCAACCCGGCTGACGACTATGTCGCGCAGTTCACCGAAGACATGCCGCTGTTGCGCGTCATCAAGGCAGGCGATCTCGCGACGTCGCTGAACGGGTCAGCCGTGCCCGAGGAAAGCGTCGCTGCCGGTGCCAGCCTGGAGGAGCTTATTCCGCGGCTGGCCTCAGGCGTTCGCGCGTTCAGCGTTCCGGGCGAGGGCGCCGGCCCGCCGGCGCTGCTGACCGCCGGCGCCGTGCTTGCCGTGCTGGAGCGGGAACAGACAAGGCGGACGCGATCATGACGGCGCCGGCCGCATCGTTCCGATCCTCGCCGAGGGTCGCAATCGAGCCGGCTCTTCTGCCCTGGTGCGCGCTGATCGCGTTGACCGCGCTGTGTCTCGTCCTCAAGACCGATTTCCCCTGGCTGGTGACGTTTCCCAAGGAGTGGACCTTGCCGCTGGCGGCAGGCGTCAACGCGGTCACCGACGCTGTCGTGACCGTCGTCCAGCCGGCATTCCGGGCCCTCTCCGCCGCGCTCGAAGCGCCGATGCGTGGCGCTCGCCTCGTCCTGGTCTGGCTGCCATGGCCGGCGGTGATGCTGGCGGTGGCGGCGCTGGCGCTGAAATCAAGCGGCATCAGGCTGGCGGTCTTTGCCTTGCTGGCTTTGACCTACATTCTCCTGGCCGGCTATTGGCCGCAAAGCATGAGCACGCTGTCATTGGTGCTGCTCGCCGTGCCGATCTCCACCGTGCTCGGCTTCGCGCTTGGCGTGCTCGGCCATACCAGGCCCGGCTTGCGCCCGGTGCTGCTCGGCGCGCTTGACCTGATGCAGACCGTGCCGGCCTTTGCCTATCTCATCCCGCTGCTTCTGCTGTTCGGCTTCGGGCCGGTGGTCGGGTTGATCGCCAGCGCCATCTATGCGACGCCGCCGATGGTGCGCAACACCTTGCTCGGCCTCGATCGCGTGCCTTCCGATATCAGCGAGGCCGGCTTGATGAGCGGCTGCACGCGCCGCCAGCAATTCTGGCATGTCGAAGTGCCGACCGCGCTGCCGCAGATTCTGGTCGGCTTCAACCAGACGACGATGGCCGCATTGTCGATGGTGATTGTCGCCGCCATCATCGGCGGCTTCGAGGACATCGGCTGGGAAGTGCTGTCGTCGATGCGCAAGGCCGAGTTCGGCCAGAGCATCCTGTCGGGCCTGGTGATCGCGCTGCTCGCCATCCTCATCGACCGGCTGACGATCGGGTTTGCCAAGGCGCGTCCGGCCGGGCCGACGGCGGCCATGACATGGATGACCGATCGCCGGCTGGCAATTGTCCTGGCCCTCGCGGTGGCGCTGGCGATTGCCATTCGCCTCTTGTGGCCGAACGAAACCTTGCTGCCGGCCACCGGGCTGCGCATGCAGGTCGGCGGCATCAATCAATGGCTGCTGGGCCTCGTGCGCGACTATGCCTGGTTCTTCGACGGCCTGCGCAACGGCGTTCTCTATTGCCTGCTGCTGCCACTCAGGATCGGCATATCGGGCGCCGCGGTTCCAGCCATCTGGGGGTTCACGCTCTCGCCGACCGCGAACGCGACCTATGCTGTCGCCGTGCTGCTCGCCTGCGCATTGCTGCTGCATCGCTTCAACTGGCGGCCGGCACTGGCGCTGCTGGTCGCCGGCACGCTGCTCTACACCGGCTTTCTCGGCTTCCCCTGGCCGGTCTTCATCCTTGGCATTGCCCTGCTCGCCTTTCAGGTCGCCGGCCTGCGGCTGGCGCTCTTTGCCGTGGCCGGGTTCCTGCTGATCCTCGTCAACGGACTGTGGGGCGCGCTGGTCCAGTCGCTCTATCTCTGCACGCTGGCGGTGCTGCTTTGCCTTGTCATCGGCGGGGCGCTCGGCGTCTGGGCCGCCTACAGCGAACGGGTTTCGCGCATCCTGAAGCCGGTCTGCGACGCACTGCAGACCATGCCGCAATTCGTCTTCCTGATCCCGGCGCTGATGTTCTTCAAGGTCGGCGAGTTCACGGCACTGATCGCCATCATGCTCTACGCCATCGTCCCGCCGATCCGCTATGTCGAGCATGGTCTGCGCCATGTCCGGGCCGATGTCGTCGAGGCGGTCGAGCAGATGGGCGCGACCCCGGTGCAGACGCTGTTCCAGGCCAAGCTGCCGCTGGCGCTGCCGGTGGTCATGCTGGGGCTCAACCAGACCATCATAGCGGCACTGTCGATGCTCGCCATCGCCGCCCTGGTCGGCACGCGCGATCTCGGACAGGCGGTCTATGTCGCGTTGGGCAAGGCCGATGCCGGCATGGGGCTGATCGCCGGCCTGTCGATCGCCTTTCTGGCCATTCTCGCCGATCGCCTGATCCAGGCAGCGGTAGCCGGACGAGCGACGACCTGATCTCGGCAATCGCCTCGCTGTAAGACAAGGTGACCGGATTTGCCATTGAGCGCAGGTCGCGATAGGTTATATTGCACTGCACAATGGAGACGCCGTTTATTGCACGCCCTTGTTTGCGGATATGCCGGCTGGCCTATGGCGCGCCGGCCCTGGGTCGCGCCGGCGGGACTCTGAGATGAAGATTCCAAAGTCCCTGCTGGTCGATCCCGAGAAGAACTCGGTCTATGGCAGTTTTGCCGTGGCCGTGTCGATCTGGGCGTTTTCCTACTCGGTCATTTTCGGCCAGGTGCTGATCCTGGCCTATTACGCGGTCTGGCTGCCGCTCATCCTGGTCGACTACCGGCGGTTCCTGCGGCACCTGTCCAGTGCCTGGCTGCCGCTGCTGTTTGCCGCCTATGTCTGCTTCTCGGTCTTCTGGTCGCAGGCGCCCGGCGTCACCGCAAGGACGTCAATCCAGTATTTTTCCCATATTGCCTGCGCCTACGTCGCGGCGCGCACCGTCAGCGTGCGCACATTGACCATAGGCGCCCTGATCGGGATATTTGTCGTCCTGCTCTATTCGCTGCGGGTCGGAAACTATTCCGAGGACGTTCTCGACGGCACCTACAACTTCGTCGGCGCCTTCGCCTCCAAGAACCAGATCGGCTTTGTCGCCTCGCTCGGCATCTATTTCTGCGTTGTATTCATTGCTTTTTACAGACGCGGCTGGCTGAGCGTCATCCTGGCGGTGCCCATCGTGCTGTTGTCGGCCTATCTGCTGGTCATTGCGCATTCCGCCACCTCGATGGCCTCGATACCGGCGGTTCTGGCGCTGGTGGCGCTTCTTGCCATGAGCAAGCTGCTGTCGCGGCGCTATCGCCGGGTGATCTTCCTGGTCGGCGCCGGCCTGCTGATCGTGGTTGCCTTCGTCGCCTTGAACCTCGGGCTGATGGACTTCGTCCTTGGCCTCTTCGGCAAGGATTCAACCCTCACCGGGCGGACCTATCTGTGGGAGCAGGGCTGGAACGCCGTGCAGAAAGCACCGATTCTCGGCGTCGGCTATGCCGCCTATTGGGTGCAGGGCTTCGCCGAAGCCGAGCGGCTGTGGAACGAATTCTACATCACCACCCGCACCGGCTTCCACTTCCACAACACCTACATCGAAGCCCTCGTCGAACTCGGCTTCGTCGGTGCGACGACGGTCTCGCTGATCATGCTGCGCACACTCTACGGCCACGTCTCGGCGGTGATCTTCAGGGCATGGCAAGCGGATTCCGTGATCCTCTTCGGCGTGATGGTGCTGCTCTTGATCCGCTCCTTCGTCGAGGTCGAGATTCTCAACCCCTACATCATGGGCTCCTTCCTGATGTATTTCAGCTTCTTCAAGCTGGCACGGCTGCCGGTCACCCGCACGCGGTGGAGCCCCGCCTTCGAGCAGGCGGAGGCGGCGAAGAGAGAGGCTGCATGGCCCCGGCATGTCGATGGTCCGGCGGCCGCCAACCCGTCATGAGCCAATGCATGGCGCTCAAAACTGCGCAGCGGTTTTGAGACAAGGGCACATGCATGAAAACAAAGACCTGAAGCGCGTCGTATGAATCCCTTCAAACGCGAAGCGCTTTATCGTTTCTCAGGTTGAAGCCGGGCCAAAAGAGCCTTCGCCTGGAGCAATTCCAGGAAAAGTGTGAAACGGTTTTCCGTCCGGAATTGCGTGAAAACAAAGAGATAGAGCGGTTCGGCGTTTCCGTGAAATGGTGAACCGCTCTGGGGAGAGCTTCCGCCCAGGCAGGCTTGGCGCAAGGCGGGAGACGTCTGAGTGTGGCTGGGGTCCCCAGGTCTACTATTGCATGTCGCTCAAAAGTGGCCCCGGTTTTGAGACAACGACATGCATACAAACAAAGACTTGAAGCGCGTCGCATGAATCCGTTTCGACGCGACGCGCTTTAGATGGGGGTCTACTGGCTGGTCAGCGGCGCCAGCTTGACCTTGATCACGTCGCCAGGCAGCACCGGGGTATCTTCCTTCGCGGCGATTTCGCTGCTCTTGCCGTCGACGACCCGCACCAGTGCGTAGAGCAGGCTGGATTGCTGGTCGGTGTCGCTGGCGACTCTCATCGCGGGATCGCTTGCCTGGGCCATCAGGCCTTTCTGCATATTCGCCTTCAGCGCGGCCTCGTTCAGGTCGGCTTCGGTCTGCTGCCGGTCGGTGGCGAGACTTGAACTCAGGGTGTTCTGGGCATCGATGGCGTCCTGCGTCGCCTTGCTGATCGCCTGCTTGGCGGTGAGGATGGCTGTTTCGTAGTCCAGGATCTTGCCCTGCAGGTCGGCGACGGACTGCCTCGAATCCAGCAGTCGGGCGTTGGCGATCAGGCCTTTCTGAGCCAGCGGGCCGATGCTGGTGAGCTGCTGCTGTGCCAGGTCGACCTGCTGTTGCTGGTTGACGATCTTCTTCTGCAGCGATTCGATCTCGGACTGCAAAACCCCTTTCAGATCGTCGAGCGCCTCAAGCTTCAGCTTCAGCGCCTTTTGGTCGGACGTCAGGATCGTCATCTCGTCGGCAACGATGGCCGGCAACCGCGGATCACCCTCGGCCTCGTTCGGCACCTCGAAACTCGTCTTGCCGGCCATATCCGCGTCGATGCGCGCGCGCTTGACGATCAGCCGAATGCGCTGGTCGTCAGAGATGTCGAAGTTGCCCTTGGCGGTGACCAGGTCCTTGCCGAGCTGCGGCCCGTAGTCGGCGTTTCGCCTGATGCCACCGGCGACGCTTATGGCCTTCAGCACCGTCAGGTCGGGCACATAAGGAAATTGGCCGGGGTTCTGGACTTCGCCCGAAATGTAGAATGGCCGGAACTGCGCCATTTCGACAGAGGCTTCGGGCTTGTCCGATAGAGCGAGCTTGCGCTGCAGCGCCACGCTGATCGCCGCGGCGATTTCGGACGTGGTCTTGCCGGATGCTGGCAACTCGCCGGCGAACGGCACCGACAGCGTGCCGGAAGGGCCGACCGTGTACTCGCCATTCACCGCCGACCAGTCACGGAATGTGCCTTCGACAGTCTGCCATTCGGCGACGCGGATGGTGAGCTTGTCCTGCGATCCGAGGCGGTATTCGTCGGCGGCGGCGATGTGGGGGATGACCAGCGACACGGCAACGCATGTGGCCAGCAAACGCGCCCGCCGCAGACGGCCGGAAACCGGGCCGCTGCGAAAGGCTTCAAATATATCTGTTTTCAACTGAACGTTCCGATCCGCTTTAGCCCCATCGCCCGATGAGCTTGCCGCCGAATGCCAGACAGCGAATGCTTGGCATCGCGGCCGGTCAGTAAGAACCGCGTGACATCCAGACCGCGGGGACAGTCTTGATGATGATGCGAACGTCCTCGAACAGCGACCAGTTCTCGACATAGTGGCGATCGAAGGCGACGCGGCTGTCATAGGAAACGTCGTTGCGGCCGCTGACCTGCCACAGGCCGGTCAGGCCCGGACGGGATTTCAGGTAATAGACGGCGGAGGTGCCATAGATCTCCAGTTCGTCGCGCACGACCGGACGAGGTCCGACAAGGCTCATGTCGCCCTGCAGGATGTTGATGATCTGCGGCAGCTCATCGAGGCTGAGCTTTCTCAAGACCGCTCCGACGCGGGTGACGCGCGGATCGTTCTTCAGCTTGCGGGTCGCTACCCATTCCGCGTTGGCGTCCGGGTTGGTGGCGAGATACGCGGCCAGCACTTTGTCGCCATCGGGAACCATGGTGCGGAATTTCAGGCACGGAAAAATCCGTCCGCCGCGGCCGATGCGCCTGTGGCCGTAGAAAATCGATCCGCCGTCGGAAAGTTTGACGAGCAGAGCGATCATGACAAACAGCGGGCTGAGAGCGATCAAGCCAATCAGTGAACCGGTGATATCGAAGCTGCGTTTGAGCAGGCCGCCGATCGGCGGCGGAAAATCGATGTCGGCCTGCGAAAAGCTCGCGGTGGCCGACTTGGCAACGTCCCTCATGCGGTAACTCCATGCGTTGAACGAATGGTTCGCCGCAAGATACCAAAAAAATGTTGCAGCGCAACACACAATTTACCAACCGGTTGAAATAGTCGCGTCATGAATTGACTAAATAATAAGCTAGCCATGCACAAATTTCGGGATATTTAGCACATTTGTGACAACAAATGGGCACTGTCGAAAAAATGAGGGCCTTTTTGGGGCGGTTTTTGGGCAAGTCGTCCTATGCGTCAAGGCACGGAGCATATTAGTGCTTTAGCATGGCTCGGTGCTCAAGGCGAATCACCTAAAATACTACTTAATATTGTTTCTTTTACTCAAAAATGGCGACGATCGGAGGTCGGCTTAAATCCCTTCGCGTGCATTGCAACATGACCGAGTCGATTGCAAAAGCTCAATCAAAAATATCCGCAGTTGCCCTTGCCGCCTACTGCTCGCCTTAATAGAATTGCAAATTATACCTGTCAGAGTGGCGACAGGTAGAAAAGGCCGGAAGCAACCGGCCGAGAGCGGGCGACCTTAACAAGCCCGCATGACAAGGGACGGCGCTCGGGTGGGGCAATCGTTATATATACCCGAGCCGGTTTATGGGCTGTTGGGTATGGCACTTCCAAAATTCATCGTCGGGATGATTTTCGCTATTTCGATCGTCGTTGCCTGGTCCTGGCTAGGCGGCGCGTCGATCGGCACGACGCTGGTCCGCGTCATCATCTGCGCAATTATCATTCAGGCGGGCTACTTCGTGCTCGTCTATGCCATGATCGCCAGGAGCGCGCCGACGCCGGCCGACATGGCTCGCGACGCGGAGAGAAAGTTGAAGGCGCCCGAGGTGGCCGAAGGCGAGAAGCTGGGCAGCGCCAGGCGAAGCCTGCACTAGCCAGAAGCCCGCCAGCCTCACGCCACGTTAGCGGGTTGGCTGTCAGACTGCTCGCCCGACAGCATCCGCGACAATCGGCTGCCGGCTTTTTCCTTCAGCCGCTGATATTGCCCGACTTCGACGACACGGCCGTTTTCCATCGCCACCACCCAGTCGGCGAAGGCGATCATCGACGGCCGGTGCGCAATGGTCAGGATCGTCATGGTGCCGCGCAATCCGTCAATCGACTTGGCGATCAGCGACTGGTTCTGCCAGTCGAGCGCGCTGGTGGCCTCGTCCAGGATGAGCAGGGACGGCTTGCGCAGCAGCGCGCGCGCAAGCGCGATGCGCTGGCGTTCACCGCCCGAGAGCCGCACGCCGCGGTCGCCGACCACCGTCTCGAGCCTGAGGTCGAGCCGTTCGACGAACTCGCCGGCGTGCGCCGAGCGCAGCGCGGTCCACAGATCGTCATCGCTGGCCTGCGGCGCGGCAAGGCGCAGGTTCACCGCGATCGTGTCATGCAGCAGGAACACGTCCTGCGGCACATAGGCCACCTGGTCGCGCCAGCGGCGGCGGTTTGCGGCATCGATCTCGACGCCATCGACGAGCATCTTGCCGGCGGTCGGCTCAAGCAGGCCGAGCAGCATGTCGGCGATCGTGCTCTTGCCTGATCCGGAGGGACCGATCAGGGCGGTGACCTTGCCGGCCGGCAGGCCGAACGTGATGTCCTTGACCACCATCTTGGCGGGGTCGTCGCCATAGCCGAAGCAGACGTCCCTGAGGTTGAGCCCGGTGGCCAGCGACAGCTTGCCGCCTTCGCCGGCTTCGGCATCGCCCGGCTCGCGTTCGGCGTCGAAACGCGCCTGCAGGTTGCGCATTGCTGTATAGGCGGGCAGGTTGATCAGCACCTGCTGGGCCTGCGTCTGCATGTCCATGAAGCGCGGCGCGATGCGCATGAAAACCAGGAGCAGGACGACGATCTCGGCCAGCGACAGGTTGAAGCGGACCAGCGCCACATAGATAAACAGGCTCAAGCCAACGACGCTCGCCACCTGGAACACCGCTGTGCCGATCGTGCTGTTGCGCACATAGTCGACATTGTCGGCCTTCATCTTTTCGAGCGTCGCTTGCAGCTGTGCGAAATAGGTCGCCTCGACGTTCAGGCTCTTGGCCACCTTGATGCCGCCGAGGAATTCCGAAACCGTCCGGTACTGATCCTGGCGATTGGCGGTCAGAACCCGGCCAAAGGCGGTGGCCCGCGATCGAAACGGCTGCAGCGCCACGAACATCACGATGCCGATAACGACGGCAAACAGCGTCATCACAGGCGAGATGAACACCGAAACCAGCAGATAGCCGGCCAGAAGCACGGCGATCTGCACCAGCATCAACAGCGAGAAGGCGGCGCCCTGGACGCGGTCGATATCGCCGGTCAGGGCATGGTCGAGGTCGGAACTGCGCATGCGCGCGAAGACGCCCCAGCGTGCCTTGCCGATGCTTTCGAACAGGTTCATGCGCAAGCGGTTGATGAAATCGAACAGCAGTTTGGCCATATAGACCGACTTGAAGCGGTTGAACGCCGCCTGCACAGCAACAAGCCCGACCAGCACGCAAAGCACCGTCGTCAGCTGCAGCGTTCCGTCCGGCACCAGCCAGCGCACGAAATCATTGTTCGGCAGCTTGACCGCAAAGTCCTGCTCGGCGCGTCCGACCAGATGCAGCAGCGGCACAAGCAGCAGGATGGAGATGCCTTCGGTCAGGCTGCCCAGGATCAGGAAGAGCAGCGCCGTCCAGCTTCGCCGTCCACCGATGTGGGCAATGACGGCGCCGAATCCGGCAACGTCTCGAAACAGCGACAGGCGAAGGATTGAGGGCTTCGACATGATTGCGCTCACGACCGCCATCGACCAGCCGCCAGACCCCCAGCTGCCAGATCCCTTTCGATCAGGTCCACGGCCTCACCGATCCTGTCGAGGCCCGTCGGGACTTCGAGGCGGCGAACGCCGACATGGTCCGCCAGTCGCGCGCATTGCCGAAGATGCACTTCTGCAAGATCGCTGGGCAGGGCCGCGCGGCCGAACCGCGTCACATAGGAGAATTTGATGATGGCCGGCAAGGCAGCGATGCCGGGCAAGGGCCTGATAGCAGCTTTTTCGCCGCGCTCGAGGATATAAATCCTGGTCGCAGGCGCCCTGTTGCCGGAAAAGGCGCCATTCAGGCGATGCTGCATCTTGTCGATCGCCGGATGCACTTGCGGCCGCACCTCCGCTTCCCCCAGCGAGATCGCTGCAGCCGCGTCGGCGGCCAGCTTGATCTGCGGAAAACCCGGAACGATCATCGGCTCACTCGGATTGGCCAGGTCCAGGGCCACCACGTCATCGGTAAGCAGTTCATGTCCGGCCCGGATCATCGCGCTTGCCATCGTCGACTTGCCGGCGCCCTTGTCGCCCATGAAGATGGCGCTCGTGCCGGCGACGGCAATGGCACTGGCGTGCAGGACGAGCAGGCCGCGCCGGTGCAGCAGCAGCGCCATGACTGGACCCAGCAGCGGAAACGCGATCAGCGTGTCGTCGACGCCGGGCGCCGGCTCGACGTCGATGCGGCAGCCATCGCTGATCAGGAATGTGCCGACGGCATGCCATGCGAGATATTGCCGGTCCGCCTCGAAGCGAAACTCGGTCGCGGCTTCCGAGGAGGGTCTTGGCAGGTCGATCGGGCCGAGGGCGATCACGACATCCGCCGTCCCCGGTGCCGCCGGCTCCAGTTCGGGCAACGTCACCTCGGACGCGATGGTCAGGCCATAGGCGCGGTAGAAGCGGCGTTCTCTCATAGTCCGGCCATGCGGACGGGGATGATCATTGTATGCGGCGAGCGGCTCGTTGTGCGGCATCATGCGGGGCTCCCGCTGTGCTGGAGCTGCCGCAGCCAGAGCGACAGCGATGCCGAGCGCCAGACATACTGGACATCCAAAGGTGCTGCCTGATCGGGCTGGCGCAGCAGCCGCGCATAGGCAGCACTCACCTGAGGCAGATTGACGTAGGGCGCGATGCGGCTCGCATCCGAGATCAGCAGCTGTTCCAGGAGGTCGCGGTGGTTGCGCAGCATGCCGTTGACGAGATTGGCGGTGAAGTCGATCTTGTCGCGCCGCCACTGAACCGCTGCCGGCAGGACGCCTTCCATGGCGCGGCGCAGCACATAGCGGCCAAAGCCGTGGCTAAGCTTCTCCTCGCCGGGCAGGCCCAGGCAGAACTCGACCAGCGGCTTGTCCCAGAACGGGTAGCGCGGCTCGACGCCGAAATTGGCCGCGGCCTTGTCGAGCACCTCGAAAGCATGCGGGACATAGCCGTTCGACAGGATCCAGCGATGACTCAAGGCGTCGCTGGCCTGGACGCCGGGCGGCATATATCCGGCCCGGTGAAATCGGTCGACAAGCTCGGTGCGCCTGGCCAGATCCGGATTGATCAGGTCGCGCCAGCTTCGGCCGCGCGGCGCCTGGGCCGGCTTGCGGATCCTGTTCAGGACGCGGTTCGCCATGTGCCTCAGCTTCGCGATGCGCCAGGCCGGCCCGTAGAGGGTCAGGAACTGGAAATACAGGCCCAGCGTGCTGTCGCCATAAGTGTCGGAGGCGCTGCGGATCTCACGCCACAAATCCATCCAACGGCCGGCATTCGCAAGTTCATGCAGGTGGCCGTGACCTTGTGAAACCACCTCGTCGCCGCCATGGCCGTCCAGCAGCACCTTGATGCCCTTGGCGCCGGCAGTCCGGTAGATGCCGCGGGTCAGCGTCAGGCCCGGCGCCAGGAACGTCCCTTCCTGTTCTTCCAGAACCCGTTCGAATTCGGCGAATGGCGCATAGTTGCCGACTGGAATCAGCGTTCCGTCGACCTTCTGCTGGTCAAGCACGGCATCGATGAAGGGGCGCTCGTCCATCGACGAGCCCTTCTCGAAAATCAGCGAGAAGGTGGGCAGCCTCGGCTTGCGCTCGGCGGCGTTCTGCAGGCCGGCGACACAGGCGATCGAGGAAGAATCGAGGCCACCGCTCAGCATCGCGCCGACCGCCGAGGTTCCGCGCATGCGGTTGCGCACCGATTGCGAGAACAGATGGGCGAATTCCTCAGGCGCATCCGACCGCATCGGTCGAGCCGATGGTTCGATCTGCCAGTAGCGGCGCAGCACCACCTGTTGGCCGGTGACGGTGAGGCTGTGGCGTGCCGGCAAGCTGAAGATGTCGCTGTAGGGTGTGGCCTGCGGGTCGTCGGGAAGCCCGGCCAGAAACCCGGAGATCTGATGCTCGCAGACACGTCTTCCGACCCCATCGACGCCGAGGATCGGCCCGATCTCCGAGGCAAAGGCAAAACGCCGATCCGCCGCGTGGTAGTAGAACGGTTTGACCCCGAAATGGTCGCGCGCGCAAAACAGGAGCTGCCGCTCGGCATCCCAGATGGCAAAGGCGAAATCGCCTTGCAGATGCATGGGGCAAGCCTCGCCCCAACGCAGATAGGCCCGCATCATCAACGTCGCATCGGCGACCGACCTGTCGCGGATGCCCAGCCTGGCCAGCAGCTCGTCGCGGTTGTCCAGCCGGCAATCGGCGGTGATGGCGAGCTTGCCGTCGGCCATCGTCAGTGGACCGGGGCCGGCTTCATCGGTGGTGTTGAGCCAGGCGTGGCCAAGGGCGATGCTGGTGTCCAGCCACCATGCATTTCCGTCGGGGCCACGATGGCGCATGCGCGCCAGCATCTGCTGGATATCGGCCGCCGCGACCGCCGGTGCGTTTCCCCGGACCGCTGATGCGTGTCCCTGTCGAAGCAGGATCCCGGCCACGCCGCTCATCGGCTGCCGTGGTCGACCAGATGGGCGAAACCGTCGATCGATCCGCCAAGCACGATATGATTGTCGCTGACCAGCCAGGCATGCGCCTTGAGTTGCTCGCCCGTGCCGCGTTCGATGCCGATGCGTATCTTCGAGGCATTGCCCTGTCGAGCGAGGATGTATTGGCCCGAAAGCGCCTGGGTCAGGCACGTGGCGTAAGGGACGAAACGGGCCGCGGCGGCAACCCCCCAGGCGACGCGCCGCAGTTCGCCCATGCTGGCGCACTGTCGCGCGTCGAGCCGCGTCACCAAGCTGCGAACACGGTTGTAGGACAACAGGGTCAGCCCCAGCCGAACCGCCGTGACCACCAGCAGGCAGCGGCCGAGGAAGATCATTTCCGAGCCGCTCGGGGAGAGAATTCCAAGCAGGCTTCGCCGGCCTTGCCGGCGCTTTCTCTGCCTAGGGCTTCTTTCGGTCGCGGGTTCCTGCCGCAAAACCATGGCCTTTTGCGGAACCTGCTTAGACAAGTTCCTCATGATGCAGCCTCGCAAGCCCGTTATCGGCCAGGCCCTTCAGCAATGCGTCGACGTCGGCCTGGCAGCGCTCCGGGTCGACATTGTAGCGCGCAAGCACGGCGCTGCGGATGTCCACCATCGACCTGGGCTCCTGGATCAAATCCCAGATGAAAGCGCCGACACCGTTCAGGCTGTAATAGATGTTGGATTTCAGATTGAGGAGCGCCAGGCCATCGCCGAACTCGCAAGCCACGGCATCCTTGGTCGCACTCACACGATCGTGGTCGGCCAAATCTTGGTCGGATAGCTTCCAGTTCATCCCAAAACCTCGCTTACACTACGCTTCGGCAGTTCCAGGCAATGAAAGGGGAGTCGGAGGCTTGGCCCCCGACTCTCTTATGTTTTTTGACCCAGAGCCCCAACGTCGTCACTCTGGAGTAATTGCGATAGGCTTCAGGAAAACGTCAGGTCGCCGATCGGCGTATGCGCGGGAAAAGATGCGTCGATCGCCGTGCTGCCGCCGCCGCCCTGGGTGATGGTTTCGATCGAACCATGCACCGTCAGGCTTGGCGTCTCGTATTCTTGCTTTTCAACATTCTGTTCCATTTTACTCTCCAATAAGGACTGGAAACGGCTTGTCGAGTGCCGTCAGCACTTGCATGCTGCAGCGCAATAGCTGCATGGCAGCATTTATGAGTCAAGTCTGATTTACCAGGCATTAATCAATTACTGGTTGCGCGCGTCACCATATTTGTCGCTATGCCTAAAATCTGACTTCTTTTAGGTCGATTCCCTTCGCTTGGCGACCACCTCGATGCCGATTCTTTAAGCATTTGATTTTGCTTGAATAAAACATTTGCGGGGTGCCTATATTTTAGGCATCGCTAATAGGGGATGAATTCATTTGGCAAATCCTGATAAGGGCCAGCTGAAACGCCTTGGCAAGGGCGGTATTTCAACAGCGATTTTCACCACCTTCGGAAGTGTCGGTAAACGCTCAGGTTGCAAAATTCTGCACTGCAAAAGGAAAGGCTTTACGGCATCAAGGTTTTTGGTGATGCTTGCTTCGCACTTGCAGCATACGCGCCGCGCAAATCGCTTTTTTGAGAGTTTTTGGGAGACTGTGCGCTAAATGGCCTTGCCGGATGGTTCCTATGAACGATTGCGCGCCGCCGATTGTGCCGACGAGGTTGCCTATGTGCGGGCCTGCCTGCGGTTGTACTTCGCGGGGGCGGGAGCCGCCGCGGGCGACGTATCGATGCCCGGCCTTGGCGGCGCCAATGTTGCCGACATCGCCAGGCTGAACAAGGTCGCGACCTTTGTCCTCAAGGCCCTGTCGCGCGCGCCTGCGAATGAGAGACCGCCCGAGCTTTTCCACTGGCTGGATACCTACCGCAGAAGGACGGTTTCGATGAACGCGTCCTGCATCATGGATTCGATGGCGATCCATGATGTGCTGCGCGAAAGCCGGATCGATTTCGTCTTTCTGAAAGGTCCGTTCCAGCAGCAGCTTCTCTACGACGACCACTTCATGAAGCCCTCGGGCGATGTCGACATTCTGGTTTCGCCGGTCGGGTATTTCAAGGCGCGGGATGCGCTGCGCTCGATCGGCTACGAGGTCGCCGGCAAGTCGCGCTCCGTCTGGTGGGTTCGCTTCCTTGGCGAACAGCATATGACGCGCGGCGACGGACCGAGGCCATCCACGGTCGATCTCCACTACCGCCTCCAGCAGCCCGGCTCGCCGAGCCCGCGCGACGCGGACGGGTTTCTGCGGCGCAAGCGACAAGTCGAAATCGCCGGCGCCACGGTGCCGTTCACCTCGGCCGCCGACACGCTGCTTTTGTCCTGCATCAGCCTCGCCAAGGCGCTGTTCAACCGGGAACCCTGCGCGGGCTATGTATGCGACGTGCGCGCCAGCGCCAGCCGCCTCGACGAGGCGGACCAGCAGCTCGTGCTCGATGCCGCGGTGGCGCAGGGGCTGGACGATACGCTGCTGCTTGGTGTACGCGCAGCGGATGTGCTGCTTGGCGGCGCCGGCACGCTGCTGTCGGAGCGGGCGACGCGGATCCTGTCACGCATCGGCAACGAGGACCTGCTCAACATGGTCATGGCGCCGTGGCTGTCGTCGCTTCGGTGGCCGCAGCGGCGAACGGTGCTGTGGGAACTATGCGGCCGCGCGCCGGTCCGCTATCTGGCGGAAGCCGGCTGGGCTGCGTCCGCCGACATCAGCCGCCGCATCTTTGAACGGCCAGGCAATCGTTGAATGAAGACAGATCGGGCACTGATGGCAATTCTATCGGGCATCGAATGGGTACGGGGCGAACGCAAATCGATATCACCTGTACGAGAGGCTAATCCATGTCGATGACGAAATCCCAGGTCTGCGTGATCATCGCGGCACGAAACGCGGCAGCGACAATCGCCGTCGCCATCGCGTCCGCGTTGCGCGAACCGGAAGTGGCGGAAGTCGTCGTCGTCGACGACGCCTCCACCGACGACACCGCGGCAGTCGCGCGATCCGCCGACGACGGCAGCGGCCGGCTTGCGGTGATGCGCCTCGACGTCAATCGCGGCCCCTCCTTCGCCCGCAACGCCGCGATCGCCAGTTCGAAATCGCCGTTCATCAGCATTCTCGACGCTGACGATTTTTTTCTCGAAGGCCGGTTTCGCAACCTGTTTGCCGGCGCCGACTGGGATTTCGCGGCGGACAACATCATGCTGATCAGGGATGATGCGACGGGCGACGCGACGAAAATCGTCGCCCCGCAATTTGCCGCAGATCCGGAATTCCTCGATTTCGAGCGCTTCGTCGAAGGCAATATCTCCAGGCGCCGCGTGCAAAGGGGCGAACTGGGCTTCCTCAAGCCGGCGATCAGCCGTGCCTTCCTCGACCGCCATGGGTTGCGCTATGACGAGAGCTTGCGGCTGGGCGAGGATTATGAGCTTTACGCCCGCGCGGTCGCCTGCGGGGCGCGGTTCAAGGTCATCCGCTCGTGTGGCTACGGCGCCATCGTCCGCGCTGATTCGCTCAGCGGCCGCCACAAGACGCAGGACCTGAAGCGTCTGGCCGATGCCGATCTGGCGCTGCTGGCGATCGACAGCCTGCCGGAAGGCTCGAAAGCGGTGCTGAGACGGCACGAGCGGCACGTGCGCGACAAGTACCGGCTGCGCAATTTCCTCGACGTCAAGGCCGAGCGCGGGCTGGCATCGGCAGCGGCCTACGCATTCGCCAGCCAATCCAACCTCGTCCCCATCGTTCAGGGCGTGGCGTCCGACAAGCTCGAGGCGCTGTTTCGCCGCGTCGGCTTGGTGTCCAGGCACAAGCATGTGCCGCCGTTGCGTTTTTTGATGGCCGGCACCAGCACCGGCAAGGAGCGGTGAAACTGTCCGCTTCGTCCGGGTTGGCCGCCGACGACAAGCTCATCGCGCAAACCATTTCGGTCGGATTTATGAGTTTACGAACTGGGTGGTTGCCTCGCGGCCCCGACGATGGCAGTCTATGTTGCGGTGCAGCAAATTGGACGACCAGCCGAACTGGCCCCCGATCGGATTGGTCAGATGTCTCTCCCTCAGGGGAGCAGGACAATGCAACATGAGTTTTTTGAGCCCCGGCTGCGGGGATCGGCCAGAAGCCCGGCCCACGAGCCGGCGATGACAGGGATCTGAGTTCATGGCTTCGATATTCGGTTTCAGATCAAGGGATCCGGCCCGCGACCGGCAGACCGATGGTTCGCGTCTTGATCGCCTGGCAAAGCTGTTTGAGCAGATTGCGGTCGAGATCGAGGCCGAGAGAGCTGGGTTGGAGAATCGCTATCGGACGAAGGCGACCAACGCCGCTTTCCTGGTCGAAGCGATGGAGAACGGCTCCACCTCCGACCGTCGGTCATCCGAAGTCAGCGAACTGACGAAGTCGATCCTGAATTGCGAACGCCGCATCGCGGAGCTGTCGCGCCAGAACGGCATGATGAAAGAACTCCGTCATTCGCTGGATATGGTCTTCGACGAGAGTGCGGCGTCCGATTCGGCCACTACTGCCGGGTTCGCCAGGCCGGCGGGCGCTGGCAGGGGTTGAACGTGAAGGTTCGGAATTGTTGCAAGAGACTTGATGCGAGGCAGGACAAGAATTCGAGAGGGTCAAGCAGGAGGTCAAGGTTGGCCCGTTCAGGGTTCGAACGTCGACTTTGGGTTGGGGATGCACAGCACAAAGGTGAGTTTGGTATGAATTCGGATCCGAAAACTATGTCCACCATCGCAGCCGGCGGAACGCCGTTCACACGCCAGGCCAGGCAAGCCGGCCTCAGTCGGTTGAGTGCGATCAGTGCGTTGCTGCTCGCCGCTCTTGGGAGCTTTGTGACGGCTCCTTCCCATGCCCAGGACATTCCGTCGTCGCCATCATTCGTCGATGATTTCGCCAGCTTCAATCGCGAACGCTGGTATGTTTCCGACGGTTGGTCGAATGGCAGTCATCAAAATTGCACCTGGTCGAAAGGCCTGGTCGAGCTTTCCGACGGCGTGCTGTCGCTCGGCTTCGAAAAGCAGAAGCTGAAGGACCGCGACTACGCCTGCGGCGAGATCCAGACCAAGCAGCGCTTCGGCTACGGCACCTATGAGGCGCGGATGAAGACGGACACCGGCTCCGGTCTCAATGCGGCTTTCTTCTCCTATATCGGTCCGTCCGACAAGCAGCCGTGGGATGAGATCGACTTCGAGGTCCTGACCAAGGACACCTCCAAGGTGCAGGTCAACGCCTATATCGCCGGCAAGGGCAAGAATGAGAAGCTGGTCGACGTGGCGGGCGGCACCGAAAATGCCTTCAACGAATATGCCTTCGTCTGGGAGAAGGATAGCTTGCGCTGGTATGTCAACGGCAAGCTGGTCAACACAATTACCGATCCGGCGAAATTGCCGACGCATGCCCAGAAGATATTCTTCAGCCTTTGGGGCAGCGACAAGATGACCGGTTGGATGGGAGCGTTCGCGGACCCAGGCCGCAAACTCAAGCTGCAGATCGATCGCGTTGCGTTCACGGCCTTGGGCGAGCCCTGTCAGTTTCCGGAATCGCTGGCATGCAGCATAAAGTAGTTGGGAAAGTCGATTTGAACTGGCCGGGCCCAGAGCGGTCCGCTGTCTTGCATGGGAATGAAACCGAATGAATTTGACGGTCTTTGGAATTGGTTATGTCGGTCTCGTGCAGGCAGCGGTGCTTGCCGAAGTCGGGCACCAGGTGGTGTGCGTCGACATCGACGCCAACAAGGTCGAGCGACTCAACCAGGGCCTGGTTCCGATTTTCGAGCCGGGGCTCGAAAGCCTCGTCAAGGAGAACCACGCCGCTGGCCGCATCAAGTTCACCACCGATGCCGCGGCCGCGGTCAGGCATGGCGAAATCCAGATGATCGCGGTCGGCACGCCGCCGGGCGAGGACGGTTCGGCCGATCTCAAATACGTGCTGGCGGTGGCCGAGACCATCGGTCGTGAGATGGACACCCCCAAGATCATCGTCGGCAAGTCGACCGTGCCGGTCGGCACCTGCGAAAAGGTAAAGGCCAGGATCGCCGAGACGCTGAAGAAAAGAGGGCGTGAGGACCTGACCTTCGACGTCGCTTCGAATCCGGAATTCCTCAAGGAGGGTTCCGCGGTTGCCGATTGCATGAAGCCCGACCGCATCATCGTCGGCACCGACAGCGAGGGCACCGAAGCGGTGATGCGCGAGCTCTATGCTCCCTTCAACCGCAACCACGAGAAGATGATCGTGATGGACGTGCGCAGCGCCGAATTCACCAAATACGCCGCCAATTGCATGCTGGCGACCAAGATCAGCTTCATGAACGAGATGGCCAACCTGGCCGAGCAGCTCGGCGCCGACATCGAGGAGGTCCGCAAGGGCATCGGCAGCGATCCGCGTATCGGCTATCACTTCATCTATCCGGGTCTTGGTTATGGCGGCTCGTGCTTCCCCAAGGATGTCCGCGCCCTGATCAAGACCGCCGAAGGCGTCAAGTTCGACGCCAAGTTGCTGCGCGCCGTCGAGGAGCGCAACAACGAGCAGAAATCCGTCCTGTTCGACAAGGTGAACCGCTATTTCAAGGGCAATCTCAAGGGCAAGACCTTTGCGCTGTGGGGGCTGGCCTTCAAGCCCAACACCGACGACATGCGCGAAGCGCCGGCACGCACGCTGATGGAGGCGCTGTGGAACGCCGGCGCCAATGTGCAGGCCTATGATCCCGAGGCGATGCTGGAATGCCAGGCCATCTACGGGCTGCGCGACGACCTGTTGTTGTGCGGCACCAAGGAAGCCGCCCTGCGTGGCGCCGATGCGCTGCTGATCGCCACCGAATGGAAGAGTTTCCGCGCGCCGTCTTTCGGCGCGATGAAAGATGCGCTGACCACGCCGATCATCTTTGATGGCCGCAACCTGTATGACCCCAAGGTCATTGCCCGCCACGGCATCGAATATCACTCGATCGGCAGAATGGCGGCATGAGGCTGGGAGCGAAGAGCCGGAGGCAGAACCTGGCGGGCGCGCCCGGCGCGAAAAGGAGTTTTGGTTGATGGTGCTGGACGTAAAGCCCGAGCAAATCACCAGGGATCATTTCGATCTTGTCGCGATCGGTTCCGGCTTCGGTTCGGCCTTCTTCCTGCACGAGTTCGCCAAGCGCCGAAAGGCACGCGTCCTGGTGCTCGAATGGGGCCGGCACAACACCCATGAATGGCAGCTCAAGCAGAATGCTAACACGGACATCGATGACGAGACGACCTACAAGACCAATTCCGACAAGCCGTGGAATTACACCATCGGACTGGGTGGCGGCACCAATTGCTGGTTCGCGCAGACGCCAAGGTTCCATCCCAACGACTTCAGGTTGAAAAGTACCTACGGCATCGGCAATGACTGGCCGATCAGCTATGACGACGTCGAGCCGTTCTACTGCGACTCCGAAGACATCATGTCGATCTCGGGCGATCCCGACATGGCGGCGATGCTGCCTCGCTCGAAGCCGTTTCCGCAACCGCCGCATCGCATGTCGACGCCGGACCGGATGATGAAGGCGGCGCAGCCCGGCCAGCATTTCGTCATGCCGACGGCTCGGGCGCGTGTGCCGACCGCGCAGCGCACCTCATGCTGTGCCAATCTGCGCTGCTGGCTGTGTCCGGTCGACGCCAAATTCACCGTCAACAACGGGTTGATGCATGTCTTCGAGCATCCCGACATTTCGGTCTGCCTCGGTGCGGAGGTGCGGCGGCTCGATCACGTCGGCGGCACGGTCCGCTCGGTCAATTTCATGCATGACGGCAAGGAATACCAGGTCAGCGGCGACCTTTTCATTCTCGGCGCCAATGCTATCCAGAGCGCGGCGATCATGCTGCGGTCCGGCCTGGGCGGCGAGTTCGTCGGCCGAGGCCTGCACGAATCCTACGGCTGGAACTTTGAGGTCTATCTCGACGGGGTCGACAATTTCGACGGCAGCACCATCACCACCGGCCTGAACTTCGGCCTCTATGACGGTCCCCACAGATCGGAGCATGCGGCGGCACTGGTCTATTTCGAGAACCGCTGGCAGCACGGGATGCGTGCGGAAAAGGGGCGGCTGCGCCAGGCGCTGCCGCTCGTCGTGGTCACCGAAAACCTGCTCGACCACGAAAATTTCGTCACCCTCGACGAGGACGACAACGCCTTCGTCAGCTTCAAGGCGCCGTCGGACTACGCGGTCAAGGGCATGGCTCGCGCGCTGGAGAAATTGCCTGACCTTCTGGCTCCGCTGCCGGTCGAAAGGCTCTTCGATCGTGGCATCCGGCCAACCGAATCGCACGTCCAGGGCACGCTGAGGATGGGCTCCGGCCCGGCCGATTCGGTGATCGACAGCGACATGATCCACCACCAGCTGAGAAACCTGGTTGTCGTCGGCACCAGCACCTATCCGAGCTGCTCCTGCGCCAACCCGAGCCTGACCGCCGCGGCCCTCTCCCTGAGGGCGGCGAGCCGCATGGCGTGAGAGGAGGGCATCGGATGATCGAAATTTCCAGGCGCTCGGCCTTGGCCATCGTCGCCGGTGGGGTGGTGTCGACGGGCGTCGCCTTTGCCGCCGTCAGTTCGTTTTCCGATGAGGACCTGGTGCGCGTCACACTCGAAAAATACCTCGGCAGGCTGAACATGCGCATCGAGCATCTGCAGCAGTTCGTGCTGGAGTTCCGCAACAGGAACCCGTGGGTATTTCCCAGTGACAAGCTCAGCGACGCCGTCACGTTGGTCGAGGAGCTCAAATTGGGCGCCGTCCGCCGCCTGCTGCCCCAGGAGAAACGGGAAGATCTGATCCATTTCGACCGCTGGGTCATCGCCGAATTCCATATGCTGACGGACTACGCATGGCGCAGTTCGCCCAATGACCCGATCCGGTTTACCGGCTGGCAATCCTGTACCAATCCGTTCGCCAATCTGGAGCCGCCGAAGCTTGCCTGACGTCGAAAGCGAGGCGGCGCCGGTTGCCTCGGAACGAAATACGAGATGCGACAAGGAGCCCGATCCCATGAAAGTCCTTTTTGCAGGTGGCAGCGGCTATCCACCGGAGTTCAGCGGCGGCGTTCAGTCGAGCACGCACCATCTGGCCGAACAGCTGATCGAACATGGCCATGAAGCCGCGGTGCTCGCTGCCCTGTTCGGCGATGGTGTCTTCGGCCTCAAGGCGCGCGCCAAGATGAAGCTGTTGCGGCAGCCGGCGGTCATCGACAGCTATCCCGGCTATCCGGTGGTGCGGGCCTGGTTTCCCTGGGAAGCGGCGGCCTTTGCCGTCGACAGGCTGAAGCCGGATGTGGCCGTCGTCCAGTGTCACAAATCGGTTCCGATCGGCAAGGCGCTGCAGGCGGAGGGCGTGCCTTTGGTGGTCTATCTCCGCAATGTCGAATTCCATGAACTGGGCGGCGACCTGCGCGAGCTGCATTCAGCGCTTTACATCGCCAATTCGGAATTCACCGCGCGCACCTACAGACGAGAATTCGGCATCGAGGCGACGGTGATCCCGCCGACCATCAATCCGGCGCACTACAGCACGCCGACGACGGGCCAGTTTGTCACACTGATCAATCCCTATGAGGAAAAGGGTTTTGAACTGGCGGTGCGCATTGCCGGCGCCTGTCCCGAAATCCCGTTCCTGTTCGTCGAGAGCTGGAAGCTGGAGGACGATCATCGGGCGCGGATCGAACAGACGATCGCACCTTTGGGCAATGTCGTGCTGGAGAGCCGCACCAGCGACATGAAGACGGTCTATGGCCGCACCAAGATCCTGCTTGCTCCCAGCAAGTGGGAGGAGGCCTGGGGCCGCGTCGCGTCGGAGGCCCATTGCAGCGGAATCCCGGTTGTCGGCTCGCGGCGTGGTGGTCTGCCCGAGGCGATCGGCTCAGGCGGCGTGGTGCTCGACTACGATGCTCCGCTCGCCGACTGGGTCGCGGCCGTCAGGCGGCTGTGGAACGACAACCAGGAATATGAGCGGCTCTCGGGCCTCGCGCGCAGCTTCGCCGGGCGGCCCGAACTGGAACCCGATCGCCAGTTCATCACCTTCTTCTCGATAGTGGACAGGGCGATACAGCAGCGCGCACGGCAAGCCGCGTAGCCCGGCTCGCGGCGCCAGCCGCGTAGCAACTCGCGTCAAGCCGCGTAGCGTGCGGATCAGGCCAGGCGTTTGACCCGGCTCTTCAGCGTCTCGTAGCCACGGGCGCCAAGCAGGGCGCGAGCAATGGTCTTGGCGGCGCTCTTGCGGCCCTTTTGCGAGTTGATCTGCCGCAGCCTCGCCGGCAGGTTGCGGGCTGCCTGGCCAAGTGCCGGCAGCGACAGCGCGTCGGGAAAGCTGACCATATGCGTTTCGACGCACAGCACCGGTTTGCCGGACAGTTCTGTGATCCTCAGCGCCTGCTCGTGCTCGCTTTCGATGAACAGGATGGCATCGGATTTGCGGTAGAAATCGGCCTTGAAACTGCCATGCGCGCCAAGCCTCTGCCGTTCCGCCTTGCTCGGCAGATCGAGCATGATCAGCTGGTCGTATTTGATCTCGTTCTTGTCGAGCCACGCCTCGGTCAGCGCGCGGTATTTCTCCAGCCGGCTGGTGACCAGCCAGCCGATCTTGTGGGTCGCCGTATGGAGAGGCCGCGCCTCGCTGAGGAATTTCTCATAGGCCGGGCCATCGTCGTTTTCCGCTTCTGTCGGATCGAGGCACAGCACGCCGTCAATGTCGACGCAGCATTGTGCCAGGAATTTGTGATGCATGAAGTTCCACTGGAACATGCGCGGATGCGGCACGACGTCGAAGACGAGGTCGGTCTCCTGATGCTGCGGCTCCAGGCCGAACACCGCGGCAAAGGTGAAATCGGCCTTGATGCCGGCAGCCTGTATACGGGAGCGTGCGTCGCGCATGGCGTTGCCGCCGGCGACGCTGTCGTCGATCACCAGCACCTTGCGCATCTCGGAGACCTTGCGGTCGAGCGCCGCCCGGCGCTTGGTGATGCCCGAGGTGTAGATCCGGCCGGCCAGGAAGCTGTCCAGATCGGTCATCGGAATGTTCGCCGCCAGGCTCACCAGCGTTGCCGCCAGGACGCCGCTTCTGGGAACGCCGACGACCAGGTCGATGTCGCGCGGCAGCCGGTGCAGGCCCCTGACAATGGCGTCGTTCATGTCGGAAATCGATCGGTAGTGCATGGGTTCAGACCTGGTCCTGGAGTGAATGTCCGTACCTGTCGAGGTCGCGCAAACTATTGCGCCTCGCGTGGTGTTGCCGCGGGCAGCCTTGCCGGCAGCATCTTCAAGGCCTCGCGCAGGGCTTCGCGGCCGGATGCGAATGCCAACGCGATGACGATGGTGATCAGGTAAGCGAGAACGGCGCCGCTGGCCAAGCCAATGACATGCTGCTGCGGCAGCAGCGGCTTGATGAACCAGATGGCGGCCAGCGCCAGATGGGCGCCAAGCACGAACGGCATTGCCGCGCGCAGCACATGGTGCGCCTGCAGCGGACCGCTCTTGCCGACATAGAGCCACAGGAATGGCGTCCTCAGATACTCGCTGATCGCATAGGCGATCGCCACGCCCAGCGCGCCATAGGGCAGGCCGAGCGCGAAGGCCGCCACCGACGTCACGGCCGTTACGATGCCCCAGCGCATGAAATCGCCGGAGCGGCCCTGGCTGACGAAAAGCCATCCCGCCGGATTGTTGAGTGGCTGCAGCAGCCCGGCAAAGCCGAGCGCCAGGAAAATGCTGGCGCTCGCGCGCCATTGCTCGCCGAGCACGAAGGGGATCAGCACGTCCGACATCGCTGTGGCGAAGGCGACGCCGGGAAGCGCCACCAGCAGGATCAGCGGCATGACGCGCAGATAGGCGCTGCGGTAGCGGTCCGGCTCGTCCTTCAGCCTGGACAGCGCCGGAACCATCACCTTCGACAATGGATTGGTGATCTGGCTCAGCGGAAACAAAAGCAGCTTGTAGGCGCGGTCATAAAGGCCGAGCTGGGCTTCGCCCCAGTATTTGCCGATCAGCACATTGTCGAGGTTGCGGGCAAAGAAATTGGCGAAGTTGAAGCCGGTGATGCCGGCGCCGAAATTGATCAATTCGCTGATTCCGGCGACCTTGCGCGGCAGGCCGGGACGCCAGCGCGAGCTTGCCCAATAGCAGAGCGTCGGCAGCACGGCACCGGTCAGCGTGCCGGCAAACAGCGCCCAATAGGAACGGTCGATGAAAGTCCAGGCAATCGATACGGCGAGTCCGGCGACAGCGCTGGCGACGTCGATGATGGCCAGCGAGCCGAACTGCATGCGGCGCGTCAAAAGAGCCAGATGCTGGGCGCCAAGCCCATAGGCCATGATCTGCAGTCCGAATGCGGCCACCAGGCCGGCCACGCGCGGCTCGCCGTAGAAAGCGGCGACCAGCGGCGCGGCACCCGCAAGCACACAGGCCAGAATCGCGCTGACGGCCACATTGATCCAGAAGAGGTAGTTCACCTCCTCATGCCGGATGCCGCTTTTCTGGATTGTCGCCTGGGTCAGGCCGAAATCCTGGAACAGCGCGATGAAGGCCAGCACCGGCGCGCACATCGCCACGACGCCGAAATCCTGCGGCGACAACAGCCGCGACAGCACGATGACGGATATGATCTGTGTCGCGACCCGCACCGATTGCGCCATGGCCGTGACAACCGCGCCGCGCCCGACAGATTTGCGCAGAGAGCCTTCCGGCGGATCGAATGCATTGGCTTCCAAATTCAGGATTCCTGATTTTTGCGCGGATTTCCAATTGTCCGAAAATCCACTACCGCCGCCAACGACAAACTACGGCAATAATTTTGCAGTGCAACAGAAAACGTGGATCGTCGCGCCAAAAATGTTGCGATGCAGCAAGAGCTGTACTAGGCTCTCCTTGGGTGGGCCAACAGCGGTCGAGTTTTCATGCTGCATGTCTTGTACCTTGTGCACGACGTTTCCGACCCGGCCGTGCGCCGGCGGATCATAATGCTCAGGGCAGGTGGGGCCGAGGTCACCTTGGCCGGCTTCCGTCGCATCACAAATCCGATCGCGGATATCGAGGGAGTGCGGCCGATCGATCTTGGCGCGACGCGTGACGGGCGATTCGGCCAGCGGCTCGCGACGATCGCCAAGGCGGCGGTTTCGATCGGCTCGAAGCTTGGCGATATGCCAAGGCCCGATCTGATCATCGCGCGCAACCTGGAAATGCTGGCGCTTGCCCGCCGCGCCAGGTCAGCCTTCGGTGCATCGGTTCCGATCGTGTACGAGTGCCTCGACATCCATCGCCTTGTGCTTCGCAACGATGTCATGGGCAAGGCGCTGCGCGCCACCGAACGCTTTCTGGCCAGGGACGTGAAGCTGCTGGTGACCAGCTCGCCTGCCTTCATCGCCAATTATTTCAAGCCGTTCGGCCAGGTCGCGGCGCCGATCGAGCTGGTCGAGAACAAGTATTTCGAGGCAGCCGCGATTTTGCCCGGCAGTCCTGAGGCGCCCGGTGGTTCTGAGGCGGTTGAGAGTCCCGTCGGACCGCCATGGCGAATCGGCTGGTTCGGCGCGCTGCGCTGCCGCCGCTCGCTCGAACTGCTGGCCGATTTCTCCCGCCGGATGGAGGGACGCTTCGAGATCGTGCTGCGCGGCCGTCCGGCCCTGTCCGAATTCCCGGATTTCCATGCTTTCGTCGAATCCGAGCCATGGCTCTCGTTTGGCGGGCCCTATCGCAATCCGGAGGACATGGCGTCGATCTACGGCGAAGTCCATTTTTCCTGGGCGATCGATTTCTTCGAAGCGGGACAGAACTCCGAATGGCTCCTGCCCAACCGCCTCTACGAAGGTTGCCGCTTCGGCGCGGTGCCGATCTCGATGGGCAACACCGAAACCGGGCGGTTCCTCAGCAAGCAGGATATCGGCATTCTCTTGCCAGAGGCTTCGCCCAAGGCGCTCGAAGCGACGCTCGGCAAGATGGATGAGCATCGCTTCGCCAGTTTGAAGGCGCGTGTTCTTGGCCGCAACCCGAGAACCTGGAGCTACGATCGCAGCGATTGCCGGGCGCTTGTCGAGCGGCTGCGCAGCCTGACCGCCGTATCGGGTTCGTTTGCAGCTGAGGCATTGGCATAGGATGGCTGGAGATAGACTGAAGCCGATGACGCAGACTGAAAAACCCTCATCCAGCCTTATCGTTATTCCGTGCCTGAACGAAGCCGCCCATATCGGTGTGCTGCTCGATCAATTGCGCCCCGCGGCCGCGAGGCTTGGCGCCAGGATCATCGTCGCCGATGGCGGCAGCACCGACGGCACGCTGGCCATCGTCGAGGACATCGCAAGCAGGGATCCGCGCGTTATCCTGCTTCACAACAAAAGGCGCATCCAGAGTGCGGCGATCAACCTCGCCGTCGGCACCTTCGGCGAAGGTGCCGACTATCTCATTCGCATCGACGCGCATGGCGGCTATCCCGACGACTATTGTGACCGGCTGGTCGAGGAGGCATTGGCCACCGGAGCGGATTCGGTTGTCGTTTCGATGCTGACCAGCGGCAACGGCACCGTGCAGAAGGCCGTCGCGGCGGCACAGAATTCCAAGCTCGGCACCGGCGGCTCCAAGCACCGGCACCTCTCCGCCGGAGAGTGGGTCGACCACGGTCATCACGCGCTGATCCGGATATCGGCGTTCGGGGCTGTCGGCGGCTATGACGAGACGTTCAGCCACAACGAGGATGCCGAGCTCGACTACAGGCTGAGACAGGCCGGCTACAAGATCTGGATGAGCGGCAAGACGCAGATGATCTATTACCCGCGCGCCTCGCTCCGCGGCCTCTATTTCCAGTATCTCGGCTATGGTCGCGGCCGCGCCAAGAATGTGCTGAAGCACCGTGTCGTCCCGAAGGTCCGGCAGATGGTGCCGCTCCTGGTGTTTCCGGTCGTGCTGCTGGCGGCCTTCTCTTTCGTGCTCTGGCTGGCGGCGGTGCCGCTGCTGCTGTGGGCCTCGGTGTGCCTGGGCTACGGCCTGTGGACGGCCATCCGCCAGCGCAATGCTGATATCGCGCTTGCCGGCGTCTCGGCGATGGTCATGCATCTTGGCTGGTCGGTCGGCTTCTGGCTGCAGCTTCTCGGCCTCGGGTCGCGGCGCAGGGTGGCGTGATGGCGACGCAGGCCAAGAAGCTCAGCATCGACATCGGCGTCTGCACCTTCCGGCGGCCGGAACTGGCCGACACGCTGCGCTCGCTCGACGCCATGGAGATGCCGGCTGGGTTCGATATCAGCATCATCGTCGCCGACAATGACGACACGCCGACCGCCCGGGACCTGGTGACGGCGCTGGCGCAGGAATTGACGGTGCCGGTCCGCTATCAGCATTGCCCGGCGCGCAACATTTCGATCGCTCGCAACGCTTGCCTCGACGCCAGCACAGCAGATTTCGTCGCCTTCATCGACGATGACGAGACGGCCACGCCGCGCTGGCTCGCCGAGCTCGTCGCGATGGCGCAATCGAGCGGCGCGGCCGCCGTGCTCGGCCCGGTCCGGGCGCGCTATCGCCCGGATGCGCCGGACTGGATGCGGCGCGGCGATTTTCACTCGACCTTGCCCGTCTGGGTGCGCGGCGAGATCCAGACCGGCTACACTTGCAACGTTCTGCTCCGCATGGGATCGGACAGCCTGCGTGGCCGCCGCTTCAGCCTGGCGCGCGGCCAGACCGGCGGCGAGGACACCGAGTTCTTCGACCAGATGCACAAAGCGGGCGGCCGCATCGCCTTTTCGCCCGAGGCCTGGGTGGATGAGGCGGTGCCGCGCTCAAGGGCGGCGTTCGACTGGCTCGGCCGCCGCCGCTTCCGCGTCGGACAGACGCACGGGCATCTTCTGGGACGCAACTCGCGCGGCATCGGCCTGGTCAAGCAGGTTGGCCTGGCGTCGGCAAAGGCCATCTATTGCTTCGCCTCGGCACTTCCGGTCGTCATCAGTCCGGTTCGAAGGAACCGCAGCGTGCTGCGCGGCATTATGCATGTCGGCGTCGTAAGCGGCCTCGTCGGCATCCGCGAAATCCGGCTCTACGGCCAGCCTTCGCCACAGGAAGGAGGCAAGCGTGCAGCCTGACGTCAGCTTTGTCATCGCCGCCTACAACGCCGAGACGACCCTCGACCGGGCGATCGCAAGCGCCATCGCGCAGAAAAACGTCAGTGTCGAAATCATCGTCGTCGACGACAAGTCGCGCGACGCGACGCTCGACGTGGCGTGGGCCTATCCGCAAGACATCGTTCGCGTCGTCGCGCTGGCCAGCAATCGCGGTCCCGGCGGCGCCAGGAATGCCGGGCTCGATGTCGCCCGCGGCAGATGGATCGCGGTTCTCGATTCCGACGACGCCGTTTTTCCAGACCGCATCGCCGCCATGATCGCCCGCGCCGAGAAGGCAGGCGCCGAGATCGCCGTCGACAATTTGCAGGTCATTCGCGAGGACAGTGTCGTCGAGGACGCGATGTTTCCGACGCGCTACCTGGAGGACTTGAGCGAAATCTCGCTGGCCAGCTACATCGCCGGCAACGTCGTTTTCGAATCGAAGTTCAATCTCGGCTACCTCAAGCCGATCTTCCAGCGCCGGTTCCTGGATGAAAACGGGCTTCGCTATGATGAAAAACTGAGCATCGGCGAAGATTACATCCTGCTCGCCAATGCGTTGGCCAAGGGCGGCAAATGCGTGGTCGAGCCGACGATCGGCTATGCCTATCATATCCGCAGCGGCTCCATCTCCCGGGTGCTCGAGCTTCACCACGTCGAAGCGATGCGCAAGGCAGATGCCGTGTTCGCTCAAACCCATTCGATGGACGAGGCCGCGCAAGTCGCGTTCGCCCGGCGCAGCCGCAGCCTGCGCAAGGCCGCATCGTTCCTGTCGATGGTTCAGCACATCAAGGCGCGGTCCCCGCTCAAGGCGATCCGGACAGCGCTCAGCGACCCGGCGGCGGTCAGGCATATGGGCATGCCGATCGCCGTGCGGTTGCGAAGAGTAGCGGCGCAGTTTGCCGTGGGGGTGGGGAGGTGAAGATGCAGGCTTATGAAGGGGTTTTTCGTGGCCTGTGAATGGACTGAAGTCGATCTCCTCAGAAGGAATTTGCGATGAAGAAAATCAGGAAGGCCGTGATACCGGTGGCGGGGCTTGGAACACGGTTCCTGCCGGCGACCAAGTCGATGCCGAAGGAAATGCTCCCCGTCGTCGACAGGCCTGTCGTGCAATATGCGGTGGACGAGGCCTTCGAGGCGGGCATCGAGCACATCGTGTTCGTCACCGGCCGCAACAAGGCGGTGATCGAGGACTATTTCGACCTGCACCCGGAATTGATCGGGACGCTGGAACAGACCGGCAAGAAGGCGCAATTGCAGTCGCTGGAAAGCCTGCTGCCGGTGGCAGGCGCCACCAGCTTCATCCGCCAGCAATCGCCGCAAGGCCTCGGCCATGCCGTCTGGTGCGCGCGCGAAGTCATCGGCAACGAGCCCTTCGCTCTGCTTTTGCCGGACATGGTATCGTTCGGCGGCCGCGGCTGCCTGGCCGAGATCGTCGACCTTTATGCTGAAACCGGCGGCAACGTGATCGCCGTAGAGCGCTGCGATCCGACCGAGACCAACAAATACGGCATCGTTGGCCGTGGCGCCGATATCGGCGGCGGCTTCGAGGTGACGGCCATGGTCGAAAAGCCGGCGCCAGCCAACGCACCGTCGAACTTCTACATCAACGGCCGCTACATCCTGCAGCCCGAGATTTTCGCGCTTCTGGGCAATCAGCAGCGCGGCGCCGGCAACGAGATCCAGTTGACGGACGCCATGGTCCGGCTGTCGCGGGATCAAGCGTTCTTCGCCCAACCTTTCAAGGGCCGCATGTTCGACTGCGGTTCGAAGGAAGGGTTCATCCAGGCCAACATTGCCTTCGCGCTGGCGCGCGACGACATGAAGGGCCCGGTTTTCGAGATGCTTCAGGAGTTCGTCCGGTCGCATGAACGCCAGGAAGAAGCCGCATAATGCCCATGTTTCGGGAGCATATTCAGATGGCTGGCGACGCGGGGCGATAGCTCCCGCGCCGTCTGGCACGAAGCTTGCCTTGTGTTGCGCAATGCTCCCGATCTTCGCGGCTGTGCAAGCCAAGGCATGATCCCGAAAAGTGGCTACCGGTTTTCGGAAAAGATCATGCTAAAACAATGAGATAGATCCCCATCCCGATCATCGGGATGGAACAGGCTCTAGAATTGGACCGAAGATGAATTATGCCAACTTTCCTCTCGACAAGAGGATGCCATTGCCGAATTCAGACGCAGGAGACGGCGACGACTTCATCGATATCGAGCGGCTGCTTGGCATGGCCGCACGGCAAGCCAAGGTGGTTGCCGTGTGCGCCATCATCGGTCTCTTTCTGGGCCTGCTCTATCTGCAGACCACGCCGCCCCAATATCAGTCGGTCTCAAGCGTGCTGATCGACGAAGGCTTGAACAAGATCGTCGATGACATCTCGGCGGCGTCGACAACCATGCAGACCGATTCGGCCATCCTGAGCCAGATCGAAATCCTGACCTCGACGCGGCTTGCCGCCGTGGTCGTCGACAAGCTGAAGCTCGACCAGAACGATGCCTTCATGAATCCGCCCGTATCAGCTCTGGCGAAGGGCGTCGGTCTGGTCCGGAGCCTGATCCAGTATGTTCGCCCCAGCCCTGTCTTGCCGGGCGTTGGTGACATCAGCAAACTCGACCCCGCCACCCGCGATGCGCTGATCGCCTCGTCCAGTCGCGACTACGCGATCCTCAAGCTGCAGAACGAGGTGCGGGCGGAGCGCACGGGGCGAAGCTACGTCATCGCCCTTGGGTATCAGGCGACGGATCCAGCCCTGGCCCATGCGATCACCAAAGCCTATGCCGATGCCTATCTCGCCGATCAGCTCGATGCCAGCTTCGACGCCACCGAGCGGGCGGCGGTCTGGCTGCAGGGTCGGCTGACGGAATTGCGCGAGAGCTCGCAGGCGGCATCGCTCGCGGTCGAGAAATTCAGGGCCGAACATGGCTTGGCCGCCAACAGCGATGGCCAGCTGATGAGCGACAAGCAACTCTCCGATCTCAACGCCCAGCTCATCGTCGCGCAGGCCGACACCGCCCGCGCCAGTGCCCGCTACCAGCAGTACAAGGCGATTGTCGAAAGCGGTTCCGACAACGCTTTCAAGGATGCCGCCATATCAAGCGACCAGCCGAGCAGCTCGGTCATCGCGGCGCTCAAGACCCGCTACCTCACGGTCTCCAAGCGGCTGCAGGACGTCGAGGCGAATTTCGGCGCCCAGCATCCGCAGGCGGTGGCGCTTGCCAAGGAGAAGGCCGACATATCGACGCAGATCTTCGGCGAACTGAAGCAGCTGACCGAAAGCTATCGCAACGAATATGAAGTGGCGCTGGCGCGCGAGACCGCGCTCAGGGCCAATGTCGCGGCCGCGCAAGGCAAGAGTTCCGTCGACAACCAGACGCAAGTCAAGCTGCGGGAACTCGATCAGCAGGCGACGGCGCTCACCACGCTCTATCAGACATTCCTCGGCCGCTACGAGGAAGCCGCGCAACAGCAATCCTTCCCGGTCGGCAAGATCCGCATTATCTCGGACGCCTCGATGCCGATGGCCGCGTCAAGCCCGCGCACGATCATCGTGCTTGGCCTTTCGTTGGTGCTTGGCACGCTGATGGGCGCCGGCTTCGGCGGCCTGAATGAATTCAACGAACGTTTCTTCAGGACCGGCGAGGAGGTGCGCGACCGTGTCGGCCTGAAATTCCTCGGCTATCTGCCGGCGATCGGCGGCAAGCTCGGCAAGGAAGAAAAGCCGGGCGAGACCCAGGTGGATACCAAGACCGCCAAATCGCTGTCGTCCGCCGAAAAGCGCGCGCGCATGCGGGTAAGCATCGATTCGCCTGCGTCGATGTTCTCCGAAACGCTGCGCAGCGCCAAGATCGCCTTCGACGTCGTGATGGAAGGGCAAGGCAGCCGCGTCATCGGCATCATCTCGGTGCTTCCCGGCGAGGGCAAGTCGACGGTCGCGGCAAATCTCGCCGGATTGCTTGCCGCCAACGGCGCCAAGACGCTGCTGATCGACGGCGACCTGCGCAACCCCGGCCTCAGCCGCGGCCTTGGCATGGAATGCGAGCAAGGCTTGATGGAAGCCGTGGTCAACGGCCAGACCTGGCAGTCCGTCGGCAAGATCGACCGGCAGACGAAGCTGGCAATCATCCCGGCCGTGCTGCGCGGTTACTTCTCGCACACCAGCGAACTTCTCTCCTCGGCCGGGATGCGGCGCTTCATCGACAACGCCAAGGAGACGTTCGAATACATCGTCGTCGATCTGCCGCCGCTCGGACCGGTGGTCGATGCCAAGGCTTTCGCGCCGCTGGTCGACGGTTTTGTGCTCGTCACCGAATGGGGCCGCACGCCCCGCGCGATGGTGAGGTCGATGCTGGAATCCGAACCCTATGTCGCCAACAAGATCATCGGGGCGGTGCTGAACAAGGTCGATCTGAAGAAGCTGGCCAAATATGGATCGTTCGGCGGCTCCGAGAAATTCTTCGATAAATACTCGACCTACTATCTGGAAAAGTCGGAAGTGCGCAGCAAGGCAAAGGCAACGGTCTGATATCGGCCGTTGTCCAAGCAGGCCTTTCGAAAGCGCATCGCGTTGAAACGGGATCAGTCGACGCGCTTTAAATCTTTGCTTTATGCCTGCATGCCCAAACGCCGCGCGCTTTTGGGCGACATGCATTTGGAGCAGGTCAGCTCCAGAAGCACATGAATGAGCCTGCTTCGCTTGCCGGCGATTCCTATGGCAGTCAGTTGTCCGCTCTGGATGGATGGCGGTGTCGAGCCGGGTCTCGGAACCTGCGGCCGGACAGCATGGCTCCTGCGCGCGCTGGGCACCAAGGTGCCCATTTGGTCAACGAGGTCTACGCGGCCTTGAGCCGATAGCGGAACACGGTGTGGTCGAGCAGCAGCCGGATGCGTGGTTCGGCCTCGGTCGCCACCAGCCAGCTTACCGCGATCATTGTCGCGCCGACGATCACCATCGAGAAGAGATGCGGCAGGCCCGCGCGGACCAGGACGCCGAGCAGGGCCGCGCCGACGACGTCGTGCAGGAGGTAGAGCGGATAGGTCATCAGTCCGATCCGGCGCCAGCCGCTCCAGGAGAGGTCGAGCCGAAGCGACCACGCCATCAGTCCGACCGCGGCGAGGAAGATCAGGATTGGCGGCGCGAATGGCATCTGTTGCCCGACCTTCAGGATATGAACGTCGACCGAACTGGCGATCTGCAGCACGCCGCCGCCCAGGAACAGGGCGCAGAAGGCAAGGCGAGCCGTCGTCACCGCCTTGAAGCGCATCAGCCACAGCATGACGCCGGTCGCGAAGAAAACGCCGTGATGCACCAGCAAAAGGTCGAGCGTGCGTGTCTCGGCAAGGTCGGCCCAGCCGAGCGGGTAGTAGAGGCACCAGAAAAGCGTGCTGACTAGGCCGATGGCGATGGCCACCATTTCCATCTGATGGAAGCGGCCAAGCCGCAGCAAGGTCCAGACGATGGCATAGAAGGCGATCTCGATGCCGAGCGTCCAGTAGACGCTGTCCACCCAGGGTGCGTAGGGAACGAACAGGCCGGTGCGAACCAGCCTGGTGACGGCATCGGTCGGCCAGCTGAGGCCGACGATCAAAAGCACCACCGCGGTAACGGGGGCGCAGATCCAGACCGCCGGTGCCAGCCGTTTCACCCTTGCTTCGAAAAACCGCAGCGGCGTCGATCTCTCGGCGCTGAAGGCGATGACGAAACCGCTGATGACGAAGAAGATCTGGACGCCGACCCAGCCTGATTCGACCCAGGCACCTATTGCCGGCTGCGCGGGAATGCCGCCCGTGGCGCGTGCCGAAACGCCGTCCGGAAACGCCCACACCCAGAAGCCGTAGTGGTAGACCATGACCATGACGGCGGCGAGGAACCGCAGGATGTCGACGCCGCCAAATGTTATTTTCTTCTGCTGAGCCATACCGTCTCGCCGGATGGCCCCCCAATCAAAGGTGTAAGGTGGATTGCTGCATTGCACAACAAAAGATTGCGGCGCCGACCTCGACGATTTTGCTAAACTCCGATCCCTCGCTCCTTCAAGGCGGCGGTGATCTCGTCGAGAATCAGCGGATCGTCGATGGTCGCCGGCATGGTCCATTCTTCCTTGTCGGCGATCTTCTGCATGGTGCCGCGCAGGATCTTGCCCGAGCGTGTCTTGGGCAGGCGCTTGATCGTCACCACTGTCTTGAAGGCGGCGACCGGGCCGATCCGTTCGCGCACCAGCCCGACCACTTCGCTTTCGATGGCACCGGTTTCGCGCGAGACGCCGGCATTCAGCACCACGAAGCCAAGCGGAACCTGGCCCTTCATGGTATCGGCGATGCCGATGACGGCGCATTCGGCGACGTCGGGATGGGCGGAAAGCACCTCCTCCATGGCGCCGGTCGACAGGCGGTGGCCGGCGACATTGATGATATCGTCGGTACGGGCCATGACATAGAGATAGCCGTCCTCGTCGACCATGCCGGCATCCGCCGTCTTGTAGAAGCCTGGGAACTCGTCGAGATAGGCTTGGCGGAACCGCGCGTCGGCGTTCCACAGCGTCGGCAGGCAGCCGGCGGGCAGCGGCAGCTTGACCACCACATTGCCCAGCGTGCCGCGCGGCACCTCATGGCCGGCATCGTCAAGCACGCGGATGTCGTAGCCGGGCATCGGCACGCCGGGCGAGCCATATTTCACCGGCAACAGGCCGAGGCCGGCGGGATTGATCGTCATCGGCGAGCCGGTCTCGGTCTGCCACCAATGGTCGACCACCGGCACATTCAGCTTCTGCTCCGCCCATTTGATGGTTTCGGGGTCGGCGCGCTCGCCGGCGAGGAACAGCGTGCGGAATTTCGACAGGTCGTATTTCGGAATGAACTCGCCCCTCGGATCCTGCCCCTTGATGGCCCGAAATGCGGTCGGCGCGGTGAACAGCGCGACGACGCCATGCTCTGAGATCACCCGCCAGTAGGTGCCGGCATCGGGCGTGCCGATCGGCTTGCCTTCGAACAGCACGCTGGTGCAGCCGTGCAGCAGCGGCCCATAGACGATATAGGAATGGCCAACCACCCAGCCGACATCGGAGGCTGCCCAGAACACCTCGCCCGGCTTGACGCCGAACTCGTTTTCCATCGTCCATTTCAGCGCGACCATGTGGCCGCCATTGTCGCGCACGATGCCCTTGGGCTGGCCGGTCGTGCCCGATGTGTAGATGATGTAGAGCGGGTCGGTGGCGAGCACCGGAACGCAGTCGACATTGGCGCCGGCTGCCCGTTCGCGGGCGACGGCATCGGCGTAGTCGATGTCGAAATACTCCTTCAACTCGCAGCGCAGCTGGTCGCGCTGCAGGATCAGGCAGCCGTCCGGCTTGTGGCGGGAAATCTCGATCGCCTTGTCGAGCAGCGGCTTGTAGGCGACGACGCGACCCGGCTCCAGGCCGCAGGAGGCCGAGATGATCAGCTTCGGCTTGGCGTCGTCGATGCGGGTGGCAAGCTCATGCGAGGCAAAGCCGCCGAAGACGACAGAATGCACCGCGCCAATGCGGGCGCAGGCCAGCATGGCAAAGGCGGCTTCCGCCACCATCGGCATGTAGATGATGACGCGGTCGCCCTTGCCGATACCGCGGTTCTTCAGCACCGAGGTCAGCGCGACCACCTCGCGCTTCAGCTCGGCATAGGTGAATTTCTTGATCGTCCCGGTGATGGCGCTGTCATGGATCAGCGCGATCTGCTCGGCACGTCCGCCTGCGACGTGACGGTCGACGGCGTTGTAGCAGGTGTTGCAGGTGGCGCCGGTAAACCAGCTGCCATAGACGCCGGCAGCGGCGTCGAACACCTTGTCGTAGGGCGAATACCAGTCGATGGCCTCGGCCGCCTCCGCCCAGAACTTTTCCGGATCGCGTTTCCAGCCGTCATAGACCTCGTGATAGCGTGAAGCCATCCGACACCTCCCAGGAACGATTTTCTTCCCTCCAGATAGCGCGCTCTAACCTTGGCCGCAAATGCACGCCATCGTGCGGCCGGCATCGATCTGGCGCTTGGGGGCAAGCTGCGATGAAATTTCGATACGGGATTGGAGCGGCCGTGCTGGCGGCGCTGTCATTGACGGTCGCATCCGTCGCCTGGGCGGGCGATGGCGCGGCCGTCGAGCCGCTCGGCTTTTCCAGCGATGGCCGCACCTTTGCCTTCGAGCAATACGGCACCGAAAGCGTCTCCGGCATGGATTATTCGCTGACCGATGTGATCGCGGTCGCCACGAACAGATCCGTCGATGGTGTGCCGCTCATCGTCGATACCACCACGGTCGATGACAGCCTGCTGCAAGACCCCAATCAGGATCCACTCCTGGTCATCCGGCGGCAGGCGAAGCAACAGGCCGCGCCCTTGCTGCAACGGTTCGGCATCAATGGAAGCGGCACCCGGGTCGGCATCGTGGCCGCCAGCCGTTCGCGCGAAACCACGCTGGCCATCGCCGACGAGACGGACGGACGCCAATCGCCTGTTGTCAAGGCATTGCAGCAGGCCGCGGTGGCGACGATGGCTTTGGAACCCTCGGTAATTCGGAGGTGGAGCCCATATGGAGCTGCAGGAACAGGCCATCGCCTCGTCCGCCGGCACCTGTGCCGACTACGGCTACACCGCCAAGGGCTTTACGCTGACGCTGCAGCGCGACGGCAAGCCGCCGCTCGTGCTTGGCGCGGTCCAGGCTGCGCAGACGGATGAGGGCTGCCCGCTCGGCTTCGGTCTTGCCGAGGCGCACGCCTTGCAATTGGCGGATGGCTCGATCGCGCTTGCCGTGCTTGTGCAACGCTTCGACTATGTCATGGAAGGGCCGGACCGCCGTTTCACGGTGGTGACCGCGCTGGTGAAACGAGGGGAGTGAAGAGAATGCCTCGTCTTGGGCGGACCATCAGGCAATCCCTGCTTCCATCTTTCCTGGGTGTCATGCTCGCGATCTCGACTGGAACCGCTGAGGCCGGCGATGCCGCGGCACGGCGCATCATCGGCTTTTCGCCCGACGGCAGCACCTTCGCCTTCGAGCAATATGGAACGCTCGACGCCGGCGCCTCGGCTTCCGGCTATTCGCAGATCGACATCATCGACACTCGTACCGACGCCTTCGTCGGCGGCAAGCCGATCCTCATCGTCGACGAGTCCGAGGAGGCGACACTGACCCTGGAACAGGCGCGGGCGCAGGCCGCTGCGAAGGCGGCGCCCATCCTTGCCGAATATGCCATCGCGTCGCGCGGCGAGCAGACGGCTTCCGACAAGTTCACCTTTCCCGATGAGATGGTTGCCTACAACGACATTTCCCGCCTCGAGCAGGTGTCGCAGAAATGGCTTTCGCCGCTCTATGACCAACTCGACATCTCGACCATCCAGCTCGACCAGATCCTGGCCAGCAGCACCACCGACTGTTCAGCGAGTTTCGACGCCACGCAGCAAGGCGACATATCGGGCAAGGCGCTCGGCTTTCGGCTGACGCTGCAGGGGCGGGACGGCAAGCCGTTCAAGGTCCTGCATGAAGACAAGACGGTGCCGGGCTCAAGGAACTGTCCGACCTCCTACAGCCTGTCGGAATCCTACGAATTCACCCCGGCCGGCAAGCCGGCCGTGATTGTGGTGCTGGTGCAGCGCTTCAGCCAAGGCTTCGAGGGGCGCGACCGCCGCTTCATTGCCGTGACCGGCCAGCCGCGCTGACAATCCGTGTCCCGAGTTTCCCAGGCAGCCGTTCGATGAATGTCGCTTGCTCTAGATCGACGCAATTCCGGACGGAAAACCGTTTCACACTTTTCCTGGAATTGCTCTAGATCGGCAAAGCCACAAGCATGAGGCCGATGCCGCCGAAGATCAAAATGGCTGTCGCCAGGGCTTTTCTGTGACGTTCGAAGCTCGTCGGAGCCCGCTCCCAATTGTAACGCATACGCTATCTCCACAAGTCCCGAGGAGTCCTTTACCTTACTCAGGGGAAGGAAAGCAACGGTCTGGCCCGTACGTCGGACGATCCCGCGTCGCGAGGAAGACTATTTCTGGGACGATTCCCGCCGCCGGCACGATTCCAGCCACAGCTTGGCAGGAAGACTACATGCCCCAGCGCAGCGCCGCCGTGTGCACCGGCGCGTCCCAGAATGCGGCCGTTTCCGCGTCGAGCATGGTCAGCGTGATCGAACAGCCAGCCATGTCGAGCGAAGTGACATAGGAGCCGACCAGCGAACGGGTCACCGTCACGCCGTGCCTCTCGAAAATTGTTCGCGCGCTGTTGTACATCAGATAGAGTTCCATCAACGGCGTGCCGCCAAAGCCATTGACGAACAGCAGCGCCGGGCCCTTGGCCCTGTCGCCGAGATCGCCCAGGATCGCGGCACAAATCTCTTGCGCGATCGCATCTGCGCTTTTCAACATGTCGCGTCGCCTTCCGGGCTCGCCGTGGATGCCGACGCCGAACTCCATCTCGCCATCTCCGATGTCGAAAGTCGGCTTGCCTGCGGCGGGCACGGTGCAACTGGTCAGCGCCACGCCCATCGACCGGGTCACACCGTTGACGCGTTCGCCCAGCGCCTTCAGCGGCGCCAGCGCCAGGCCATGCTCGGCCGCCGCGCCGACGATCTTTTCGACCACCAGCGTGCCGGCGACGCCGCGCCGGCCGGTCGTGTAGGACGAGTTTTCGACGGCGACATCGTCATTGGTGACGATCTGCATGACGCCTTCCGACATTTCAGCCGCCATCTCGAAGTTCATCACGTCGCCCTCATAGTTCTTGACGATGAACAGGCAGCCGGCGCCGGTGTCGACGGCTTCCGCCGCCGCCAGCATCTGGTCCGGCGTCGGCGAGGTGAACACCTGGCCGGGGCAGGCGGCGTCGAGCATGCCGTGACCGACAAAACCGCCATGCAGCGGCTCGTGGCCGGAGCCGCCGCCGGAGATCAGCGCCACCTTGCCCGGCCGCAAGGCCTTGCGGCGGACGAATTTGTGCTCGTCGCCAAGCACAAGGATGTCGGCATGGGCGGCAACGAAGCCGTCGAGGCTTTCGGTCAGCACCGTGTCCACCGAATTCATAAATTTCTTCACGGCCGTCTCCTCCCGAAATGGGCCTCAACCAAAGCAATTCCAGGAAAAGTGTGTAACGGTTTTCCGTCCGGAATTGCGTAGAAACAAAAGGTTAGAGTGGTTCAATCGCTCCACGAAATATTGAACCGCTCTAACGGATCAGCCACCCTTACCGGTGATGCTGGTGATCTTCTGGATAAAATCATTCACTGCCCGGTCGAGCGCTGCGTTCTGCTTGTCGTCACCGAAATCGGGCACGATGAGCGAAACATGCCGCGTCTTGCGCATGCCTGCCGCGACAGACATTTTTCCCGGATGCGCCTGATGATAGGCGGCGAGAAACTGGTCGCGCTCGGCGGGGCTGAAATGGCAGACGGAAAAGATCGAAGGCAAATGCTTTGACGGGATCGGGATCGAATAGGCCGGGCTGGAAATCTGCGTGACGAAGCTGCGGTGCTTGCCAAGCGCATCGGCGAGCCGCTGGCGCATGCCGGACGGCCGCTGGTCGATGACGTGCGACAGGATCGTCTTGTAGGCGCGGATCGCCTCTTCGGAACCGGCTTCAGGCATCTTGTCGATCATGCCGGCCGCGCCTGGATCGAAACGTCCGCGATGGCCGCCTTGGCCATGGCGAGTTGCGCGGGGGCAACGGAAAGATCGCGCAGGCCGGCCTCGAGCAGCGACGGGATCGAGGCGGGGTCACCGCCGGCATCGCCGCACAGGCTGACCGGAATTTCTGCACGCAAGCCAAACGCGGTTACGGCAGCGACAAGCCGCAGCACGGCTGGATGACGGACCGAGTTGAGGTGCGCCACCGCAGCGTTGTCGCGGGCGGCTGCCATGACATATTGGGTCAGGTCATTGGAGCCGATCGAGAAGAAGGCGGCCTCGGCAAAGGCCTCCGGCACGATCGCCACCGATGGCACCTCGACCATGATGCCGAGCGGCGGCATCTTTTGCGGAATGCCGCGCGCGGCAAGCACCGCCTGTTCTTCGGCGAACATCGCCGCTGCCTGTCTGTATTCCTCCACAACGGCGATCATCGGGAACATCACTTTCAGACTGCCGTGGACGGCGGCGCGCAGCAGTGCCCGGATTTGTACACGAAACACTTCAGGCCGCGCCAGCGACAGCCTGATGCCGCGCAGGCCGAGGAACGGATTGCCTTCCGCGACAGTGAAGCCAGGCACCGGCTTGTCACCGCCGGCATCGACGGTGCGGATTGTCACCGGCTTGTCGCCGGCCCATTCCAGCACCTTGCGATAGGCGCGATACTGCGTTTCCTCGTCCGGCAATGTCTTGCCGAACAGGAATTCGGTGCGCATCAGCCCGACGCCGTCGCAGGTGGCGATGTCGATGCCGTCGACGTCGGACGGGTCGGCGATGTTGACCTGCACTCGCACCGCTGTGCCGGTCTTGGTCACCGCCGGCCGCGCCAGAAAAATCCCGGCCCGGTCGCGGCGCGCCGCGAACGATGACGACGATTGGCGAAAGGCGTCGATTTCGGCTTTGGAGGGCGACAGCACGATGCCGCCATGTTCGGCATCGAGCAGCGCGATGCCGGCAAGATTGGCAGGCAAGTTGCCAAGACCCACCACCCCAAGCCCCACAACCATGGGCACGCCGCGCGAGCGCGCCAGCATGGCGACGTGGCTCGCCGTGCTGCCCGCCTTCAGCGCGATGCCGCCACCGCCACTCCAGTCGGTCTCGAGAAAACGCGTCGGCGCGATGTCCTCGCCGTAGAGAATGGCACCGGCTGGTGCTTGAACCCCGCCATCCTCGGTCAGCGCGCGCAGCACCTGGTCCCTGATGTCGCGTATGTCGGCCGCACGGGCGCGGAAATAGTCTTGATCCGAGGTCTCGTAGCCAGCGATTTCCACGTCCAGCGCCTGTCGCCATGCCGCATCGGCGGGGTGTCCGGAGGCAATCGCTGCAAAAGCCGGGCCGCTCAACGCGTCGTCCCCCAGCATGGCTATCTGAAATTCGAGGATGTCGGCGGCGTCACCATCAGCGATTTTGATCAATGCGGCGAGACGGCCCGTCGCAATGTCGATTGCGGTCTCGAGCGCTGCTTTCTCGTCGGCGGTATTTTCCTTGCAGGCGTAAGCAATGGCAATCCGGTCGAGGTCGAACAGCGGCCCCTCGGCATAACCGGCCGAGGCCGAGATGCCTTGAAGCCTAAGCGGTTCGGACATGGTCCGCGCCTTCGTCGAAATCGCGCCGCACCAGTTCGACCAGTGCGTCGACGGCATCATTGGCGCCGGCGCCGCTGGCCCTGATGTGCAGCACCGTGCCCTTCGGCGCCTTGGTGGCCATCACCTTGACGATGCTCTTGGCGTCGAACCATGGCCCGTTGGCGGCAAGTGCTATTTCCACCTCGGCGGCGAAGGTCTTGGCCAGCTTGGTGAACTTCACCGAAGGACGCGCATGCAGACCCACCTCATGGGTGATCAGAACGGTCGCTTCGGCGGATGCGGACATATCTTCAAGATTCCCGTTCGTTCACGACGGCGACAATTCGTGCGCCGTCGCCACCACTTCCTTGAGCGAGGCGCCGCCGGACGCCTCGGTCGCCGCCATCACCGCGCCTTCGACGATCGGCGCGTTGCAGACGATGATCTTCTGCGCACGCGGCTCGCCGATCATCTCCACCGCCATTTCGCTGTTGGTCTCGGCGCCGCCGAGATCGACCAGGATGGCGACGCCGGCTTCCGACCAGGCCCTGTCGATAGCGCTCATGATCGCCTCGACATTGGTGCCGAGCCCGCCATGGCCGTTTCCGCCGCACCATGCAAGCGGCACTTCGTCGCCCACCATCTGCCGCACCATGTCGGCCGTGCCCTCGGCGACCAGCGGCGAGTGCGAGACGATGACGATGCCGACATTGCTCATGCGCTTTCCCCGACGGTTTCCGCCACTATCCGCACCAGCAGCGCGGTTGAGCGCGCACCGGCATCCATATGGCCGATCGAGCGGTCGCCAAGGAACGAGGCGCGGCCACGCAGGGCCTTCATCGGCACGGTCGCTTCGGCGGCCGCGTCGGCGATATTGGCGATTTCCGCCGCCGTCTTTCCCTGCAGCAGGGCATCATGCACAGGCTGCAGCACGTCGAGCATCGTCTTCTGCCCAACCTGCGACTTGCCCCTTGCGGCCACCGCTTCGATGGCCTTGCCGAAAGCCAGGGTCAGATTGGCGCGATCGGGCGCGGCGGAAATCTCCTTGCCGAGCGCCATGAACAAGGTGCCGAACAGCGGACCGGAAGCCCCGCCGACCGTCATCACCAGCTTGGTGCCGATCGCCTTGAGCGCCTCGGGCAGCGGCTTGGCAGCAAACGCCTCGGCTTCGCTGCGCACGGCCTCAAAGCCGCGCTTCATGTTCAGCCCATGATCGCCGTCGCCGATCGCCTGGTCGAGCGCCGTCAACGCCTCGGCGTGGGCGGCAATGGTGTCTGCGGCGGCTGCGATCAGCCTGGAAAGGTTCAACGCCGCCATGTCACCCAAATTCCTGGTTCCCACCCTGCCGGCAGTAGCGAAAGAATTTTCATTCGACAACTGAAGCATGCGTCAGACCGCTGCAAGCAGCGCCGCTGCGGCCGCAAAGGCCTCGGCCACCGCATGGGCGCCGGGGTCGACCACGCCTTGCAGCTTGCTGCCGACATAGGCGGACCGCCCGGCTTTCGCTCTGTCCATGGCGGACGTGGCTTCGGCACCGCGACGAGCCGCTGCTGCCGCTTCCTCCAGGCCGCCGGCGTCCAGCGCTTTCAGCGCTGGCTCCAGGGCGTCGACCATGGTGCGGTCGCCGACCTTTGCGCCTCCGTAGAAGGTCATCCGTTCGAGGCCGGCAAGCAGCGACTTCGCCACGCTGGCGCCGCCGTCCAAAGCCTGCGCCGCCGCGGTGAAGAAGATCGACAGCAGCACCCCGCTGGAGCCGCCCATGGACGCGCTCAGAATGTCGCCCACCGCGCCAAAGGTTGCCGCAGGGTCGGCCAGCGGCAGCGTATCAAGTCGCTCAAGCACACTGCGCGCGCCTGTCGCCACCGTCGAACCGGTGTCGCCATCTCCCGCCTTGGCGTCCAGCCCATTCAAAGTGGCTTCGAGCGCGATCAGCCGTTCGCCGATCGTGACGACAAGGCGTCTGGTGCGTGCATCCTGGCTGGGCTTGCGTGCCTCGTTTTCAGTAAGCGGTTTCGCTATTGGCACGACGGCAGGTGGCACGACAGGCTTTGCCGGCATCCAGGCGTGCGGGCCGACCGGCGCCAGCAAGGCGGTTTCGCGCACGGCATCGAGCCGGATCAGCGACAGCGAGAAGCCGTTCATGTTGAGCGCCGTCATCAGCGGTCCGGGGCCGATCGTCAGCTTGACGGTTTTGGCGAGCGGCGAGGCCAGCACCGCGTTGGCGACAAGCGACATTTCGAGCGGCGGCACGGAGCCGAGATTGTTGATGAGCAAGGCATAGCTGCCTGCTGGATCGAGCCGTGCCGAGAGGCGCTCCACCATGATCGCGACCAACCTGTCGGCGCTTTGCACCGCGATCCGCTCGACGCCCGGCTCACCATGAATGCCGAGGCCGAGCTCGCCGTCGTTTTCGCCAAATCTGTCCTCGTGCGGTTGGCCCGGGATCGAGCAGGACGACAGCGACATGCCGAGTGAAACGATGTCCTTCGCCGCGGCTCGCGCAGCTGTCGCGACGGCTGCAAGATCGTGGCCGGCCTCCGACAGATGGCCAGCGATCTTGTGCACGAACAATGTACCGGCAACACCGCGCGGCTGGGCAATATCGGGCAGCGCGATATCGTCGGCGACGATCACCATCTCGACGCGGAAGCCCTCAGCCCGCGCCTTCTCGGCCGCCAGGCCGAAATTGAGACGGTCGCCGGTGTAGTTCTTGACGATCAGCAGGCAGCCGGCCGGGCCAGTGACCGCGCGAATGGCGGCCAGCACCGCCTCGACGCTTGGCGAGGCAAAGATCTCGCCCGAAACCGCCGCCGTCAGCATGCCCTTGCCGACGAAGCCGGCATGTGACGGCTCGTGCCCAGCGCCGCCGCCGGAGACTACGCTGACGTTCGTCTTGTCCCAGTCGGCGCGCAGGATGACCTTGATTTCGGGATACCCGTCGAGGCGCGCCAGATCGCCGGCGCCAATGGTCCGCAAGAGGCCGTCCAGCGCCTCGGTGACGATCGTTTCCCTGCGATTGAAAAAGTGCTTCATCGAATTCGTCCAGTCCCGTATTCGCAATCGTCAATCGGAAGCCGGTGTTGAACCCTTGGCAGGGAAACACCGAAAACCGTTCACATCAGCCTTTGTCCGTCGGCACCGAAATACAGCGGCGACCGGTAGCGGATCACCACCCTGTCGCCTTGCCCCAGATCCGTGTCGGGATCGGTCAGCGTCACCAGCTTCCTGGTCCCCACCGTCACATGCAGATGGTTCTGGTCGCCGAGATGCTCGACCCAGTCGACGACACCGTCGGCATGGCCATTCGAGGCTTTCTCGATTGACAGATGCTCGGTGCGTGCGCCGATGGTCTTGGTCCCGGCCGGCGCGCCGCCATCGGGCAGCAGCCCGGTCGGCAGAAGATTGATCGCCGGCTGGCCGAGCCTGGCCGCGACATGAAGGTTTGCCGGCTCCGAATAGATCGTCCTCGGCGAGCCGATCTGCACCAGCACGCCATCGGCAAGGATGCCGATGCGGTCGGCCATCGTCATCGCCTCGATCTGGTCATGCGTGACATAGAGCATGGTGGCGCCGAGCTCGGACTGGATGCGTTTCAGTTCGAGCCTGAGATCCGCCCGCAACTTGGCGTCGAGCGACGACAGCGGCTCGTCCATCAGGTAGATGGAAGGCTTGCGCACCAGCGCGCGGCCGATGGCGACGCGCTGCATTTCACCGCCCGAAAGCTTGGTCGAGCGGTTGGCGAGCTTGTGATGGATGCGCACCATCTTCGCCACCTCCTCGACCCGGCGGCGGATCTGCTCCTCCGGCATCCTTCGTGCCGGTGAGCGCAGCGGGAAGGCGAGATTGTCGAACACCGACAAATGCGGATAGAGCGAGTATTGCTGGAACACGAAGGCGGTGTCGCGCTCGGCCGGCGAAAGTGTCGTGGCATTGTGGCCGCCGATTTCGATGGTGCCTGCATCCGGCCGCTCCAACCCGGCGATCAGCCGCAGCGTCGTCGTCTTGCCGGCTCCGGTTGGCCCGAGCAGCACGACGAACTCACCATCGGCGATGGAAAGGTCGAGACCGTTGACGGCGACATGGTCGCCAAAACTCTTGCTCACATTCTTGATGTGCACGTCAGCCATGCTGTGCCCTCCGCTCCGAGGCGGCATCGTGGACCGCAGTTCTCACCGCGCGACCCGATCCCTTCTCGAACAGCGACAGCCGCGCCCTGCTCAGTGTCAGGCCGACATGGTCGCCAGTGGAGAGCCGGATCTCGGCCGGCACGCGTGCCTTGATGATGCCGTCCGCCGTCTCCACAGCGACGATCTGCGTAGTGCCGAGATATTCGGTGCCGTAGATAGCGCCACGCAACTTGGAGGTGTCGTCGAAGCGGATGTGTTCCGGGCGGATGCCAAGCGCCATGTCGGTCGGTGCGATATCCTCGCGCACCTCCGGCACCGCGACCTTCGCACCCTGGACGACGATTTCTTTCGCGCCTTTGTTGAGTCCGCCGCCGAAGCCCAGGAAATTCATCGGCGGCGAACCGATGAAGTCGGCGACGAACATGGTCGCCGGCCGGTCGTAGATTTCGCGCGGCGTGCCGAACTGTTCGATGACGCCATGGTTCATCACCGCGATCTTGTCAGCCATCGACATCGCTTCCATCTGGTCATGCGTGACATAGACGGTGGTGGCGTGGATGCGGTTGTGCAGCTCGCGCAACTCATGGACCATCAAATCGCGGAATTCAGTATCAAGGGTCCCCAGCGGCTCGTCCATCAGGAAGCATTTTGGCCGCCGCACGATGGCGCGGCCGAGCGCCACCCGCTGGCGGTCACCGCCGGCTAGTCCGGAGACGGATTTGTTGAGCAGATGGTCGATGCGCAGAAGCTTTGCCGTCTCTTCGACGCGCTCGCGAATCTCGGCTGATGGCATGCCTTGCGCCAGCAGTGGGAAGCCGATGTTCTTGCGCACGTTCATATGCGGATAGAGCGCGAACAGCTGGAAGACGAAAGCGATGTCGCGCTCGCGTGCCCGCAGCATGGTGACGTCCTCGCCGCCGAGCAGGATCTGCCCGCCGGTCGGCAGTTCGAGCCCGGCGATCATGCGCAAGGTCGTCGTCTTGCCGCAGCCCGACGGTCCGAGCATGACGAAGAACTCGCCATCCTCGACGACGAAGTTGGAATCCTGCACCGCGACGAAATCGCCGAAGGCCTTTCTCAGGTGCTGAACGCGAATTTCGGCCATGGCTATTCCGGGAACTTCGAGACGATGATGAACATCACGGTGCCGGCGAGCATGGTGATGAAGGAATAGGTGTAGAGCGACAGTGCGAAGGGCTGGAACAGCATCAGGAAGCCGATGGCGATCAGCACTGTGGCGATGTTTTCCATCAGCCCGCGCCTCGCCCAGACCGGCCAGCGCGATTTGCGTTTCTGGGTCATGCTCATTTGCGCACCGCGCCGAAGGTGATGCCGCGCAGCAATTGCTTGCGAAGCAGGATGGTGAAAACCAGGATCGGCACCAGGAAGATCGTCGTGCCGGCCGCGACCGCCGGCCAGTCCTGGCCGCCTTCGCCGATGATGGTCGGGATGAAAGGCGGCGCGGTCTGTGCCGTGCCCGAGGTCAGAAGGGCTGCGAAGGCATATTCGTTCCAGGCGAAGATCAGGCAGAAGATGGCGGTCGCGGCAATGCCGGTGGTCGCCTGCGGCAGCACCGTGCGCCAGAAGGCCTGCAGCCGCGTATAGCCGTCGATCATCGCCGCTTCCTCATATTCGCGCGGGATCTCGTCGATGAAGCCTTTCAAGAGCCACACGGCCAGCGACACGTTGACCGCTGTATAGAGCAGGATCATGCCGAGCGCGGTGTCCGACAGGCCAAGCTCGCGGTACATCAGATAGATCGGGATGGCGACGGCGATCGGCGGCATCATGCGCGTCGACAGGATGAAGAACAAAAGGTCGTCGGCCAGCGGCACCTTGAAGCGCGAGAAGCCATAGGCCGACAGCGTGCCGAGAAACACCGCGCAGAAGGTCGAGCCGAAGGCGATGATCAGCGAATTGACGAAGCGCGGCAGGAAGTTGGACGGGCCGGCGATCACCATGTTGCGCTTGCGCGTGGTCTCGTCGCAAAAGTCGGTCGCCGGTCCCAGCGAGTTGATGTATTCGGGCGTCTGTCGCGTGCGTGTCGTGAACAGGTTGCAATAGCCCTCGAGGCTTGGCTGGAACAGCAGCTTCGGCGGATAGGCGATCGAATCCGGCGGCGTCTTGAAGCTGGTGGCGAAGATCCACAGCAGCGGCACGATCGAGATCAGCGCGTAGGCGATGATGATCGCGCCGGCGATGCGCTTCGAATTCGCAGACGGTGCGACGACCGAGTGGGCAGTGGTCAGGCTCATCTCTGCTTCACCTTGTTGAGCGCCTTGACGTAGATGTTGGCCAGACCGAACACCGCGACGAACAGGATGATGGCGAAGGCCGAGGAATAGCCCGTCCGCCAGCTCTCGAAGGCCTGCCGCTTCAGCGTGATCGAGGCGACCTCGGTGGTCGAGCCCGGCCCGCCGCCGGTCAACAGATTGACCATGTCGAACATCTTGAAGTTCTCGATGCCGCGAAACAGCACCGCCAGCATGATGAACGGCAGCGCCATCGGCAGCGTGATCGACCAGAACTGCCGCCAGTTGGAGGCGCGGTCGACCTCGGCCGCCTCATAGATGTATTCGGGGATCGAGCGCAGCCCGGCGAGGCAGATCAGCATCACGTAAGGTGTCCACATCCAGGTGTCGACGATGATGATCGACCATGGTGCCAGCGACACGTTGGAGAGCATCTGGATATTCGTTGGCGGGATGCCGGTGACGAAGGAAATGGCATAGGCGAACAGGCCGATCTGCGGCTCGTAGAGGAAGCGCCAGAAATTGCCGACCACCGCCGGCGACAGCATCATCGGAACCAGGATGAGCGTCGTCCAGAACGCATGGCCACGGAACTTCCTGTCGATCAGCCAGGCCAGGGTGAAACCGATCAGCGTCTGCAGCAGGATGGTCCAGAACACGAAATGCGCCGTCGTCTGCATGGCGATCCAGATGTCCTTGTCGCCGAGGATGCGCTGGTAGTTGGCAAAGCCGAGATTCTTCACCACCTCGTTCGGCCGGTTGGCGCGGTAGTTGGTGAACGACAGATAGATCGCCCAGAACAGCGGAAAGATGTTGATGGCGAGCAGCAACAGGATCGTCGGCGAAATGAACAGCCAGGCGAGGCCCTTGTCGCTGATGCCCCGGACCTTGCGGGCCAACGGTTCCGGGGTCGCCCGGGCAACGTTCTCCGCGGTCCGATTGAGCATGGTCAGTCCTGCTTCGGTCACTTGGGTCGTCTCTGTCATGGAATTTATCTGAACTGCGTCCCGTGCCAAGGGTGGCACGGGACGCTTGGGCCTAGCTCGGGAGGAGCCGGTTACATTTTGCCGTCGTCCTCGAAGACCTGCGTCCAGTCCTTGACCAGGCCGTCAAGGGCATCCTTGGCCGAACCCTGGCCGGCGACGACATAGTCATGGAAGCGCTTCTGCGACGCCTGCAGCAGCGGTGCGTAGCTGGGCTCGGCCCAGAAGTCCTTCACGATGGCCATCGAGTCGAGGAAGGTCTGCGCATAGGGCTGGCTGGCCGGGAACTTTGGATCCTTCACCACCGCGTTGAGGCAGGAATAGCCGCCGAGTGACCACCACTTGGCCTGCACATCCTTGTTGGCGAACCACTTGATGTATTTCAGCGCCGATTCCTGCTTGTCGGAATAGGACACAACGGAGATGCCCTGGCCGCCGAGCTGGGCGAACTGCTCGCCGTCAGGCCCCTTGGGGTTGACGAAGTAACCGATCTTGTCGCCGCCGACATTCTCGTCCTTCTGCAGGCCCGGCCATGTGAAGGCGAAGTTCATGTGCATCGCCACCTGGCCGGATTTGAAGGCATCGACGCCTTCGCCCATGTAGCTGTTCGAGGCGCCCGGAGGGGTGCAGCAATCATAGAGCGCCTTGTAGAACTCCAGCCCCTTCACCGACTTGTCGGAATTGACGAAGCCTTCCATCTCGTAGGGCTTCTTCGGGTTCTCGTACTGGAAGCCGTAGCTGTAGAGCACGTCCATGGCGCCCATGGTGATGCCTTCCGAGCCGCGCTCGGTATAGATCGAGGCGCCATAGACGGTCTTGCCGTCGATCTGCCGCTTCTGGAAGAACTCGGCGACCTGCTTCAGCTGGTCGAACGTCGTCGGCGGGCCGAGATCCCAGCCGTACTTCTCCTTGAATTCCTTCTGCAGCTCCGGCTTGGAGAACCAGTCCTTGCGGTAGGTCCAGCCGACGACGTCGCCCATGGCCGGCAGCGCCCAGTAGTTCGGCGTGTTCTTCGGCCATTCCGAATAGCCGACGACGGTTGCCGGCACGAAGTCGTCCATGCTGATCTTCTCCTTGTCGAAGAAGTCGTTCAGCTTGACGTAGTGGCCGTTCTCGGCGGCGCCGCCGATCCACTGGCTGTCGCCGATGATCAGGTCGCACAGCTTGCCGTGCGAGTTCAGCTCGTTGAGGAAACGATCGGCATAGTTGGTCCACGGCACGAATTCGAATTTCATGCCGATGCCGGTCTCCTTGGTGAAATCCTTGGACAGTTCGACAAGCGCGTTGGCCGGGTCCCAAGCGGCCCAGCACAGCGTCAGGTCTTCAGCGTGCGCGACGGTCGAGGCGGCTGTCGACGCGGATATCGCCGAGGCCAGTCCCAACGCCAGTTTCAAGCTCGATTTCATGCCTTCCTCCCATTTGCGAAACGCGTCCGGATGACGGTTTCAAGAGCCCTAAACCCCTCTCCTCAGGGGCCCAAACATGGCGGCGCGGCGGCGCTGCAGATGTTTAGTAATTTGTTTAGTGATGCAATTTTTACTAAACAACGCAAGCGAATTCGTTGCTGCGCCGCAGCATGCTCACGCCGGTGTCTGAAAACGTTGGGAAAAGCGTGGATCGCGGTCGGACTGTCGAAGCCGCGTAAGCCGAGCCCGACCAGGCTTGAAGGTCGTCTCGGCTCTCAGTCGACCCGTTTGGTGCTCACCATCACCGGCCGGATCGCCGGTGCCGGTGGCAGCAGCGCGCGGATGTCGGCGAACGGAAACATAGGCTCGAAGCGGAAGGCTTCGGCCAACGAACCCTGCGCGCCGTTGCACTGGCCTGAACGAAAAAGGTTCTGCGTTCGCGCGCCGTCGACGAACCGTTCCGGGTCCTGCGACTGATGCATGCGGATCGCCTTGGCCTTGATGTCGGCATGCGCGGAAATATCGACATAATGCGTTGGCGAAAAACCGGTGCCGCCGAGCGTGTCGGCATGCAGCACCGGCACCGTGAACGAAGCCGCGATGCGCACGCCGTCCGACAGCGCGCGATGGTCGCCGTGATAGTCGTTCGGCGCGTGGGTGATTGCGAGATCAGGGCCGACCTCGCCGATCAGCGCCTTCAGGGCCGCGATGAGCGCGGCGTCGGCCACCAGCGCGCCGTCGGGGAAGTCGAGAAAGCGTGGCGCGGCCCCAAGCAGGCTTGCCGCTTGTGTCGCCTCCTCGCGCCGCGCCCGGGCAAGCACGCCGGGATCACCCTTACCGCCCTTGGCCCCATCGGTGGCGATAGCAAAAGTCAGTTCTGCGCCTTGCGCGGCATAGGCGGCCATCGTACCGAACATGAATATCTCGATGTCGTCCGGATGCGCACCGAGCGCCAATATTTTCAAGTCTCTCTCCCCGGAAATGGAAAAACGTGACGAACGGAATTCTGCTCGCCCTGATCGCCTATGCAAGCTATTCGGGCAGCGATGCCGTTGTCAAAAGCCTGGGCGGGCAGCTCACGATCTTTGAGATCGGCTTTTTCATAACCTTGTTTGCCGGCTTCTTCCTCTTCTTCACGCGGCCGCCGGGCGAGCGCTGGCGCGATTTCTGGCGCACCAAAAGGCCCTGGGCGGTGCAGGCGCGCGCCTGGGCGGGCATCGCGTCCGGCGTGCTCAGCGTCTACGCCTTCACCACCATTCCGCTGGCGGAGGTCTATGCGCTGGTCTTTCTGGCGCCGCTCTGCGTCACCATCCTGTCCACACTCATCCTCAAGGAGAAGGTCGGTCCGTGGCGATGGCTGGCGGTTGTCGCCGGCTTTGCCGGCGTCATGCTGGTGGTGCGGCCCGGGTTTCGTGAGCTGCATCTCGGCCATCTTGCCGCGTTTGGCGTTGCCTTCCTCGCCGCTGCCAGCGTCATCCTGATGCGCTCCCTGGCACAGCAGGAAAAGCGCACGACCATGCTGGGGGTGCTGGTCGGCTACGGGCTGGTGTTCAACGGCGTTGGTGCAGCCGCCACCTCATTCACCATCCCGGACGGCAAGCAGCTGGTGTGGCTGGCAATGTCCGGTGCCTTCACCGCTTGCGGGCAATTGCTGCAGCTCCTGGCGGTCAAGTATGCGCCCGCCAACCGGATCGCGCCGACGCATTATTCGCAGATCGTCTGGGCGGTGATCCTCGGCGCGATGTTCTTCCAGGAATACCCCGACTGGCTGTCGCTGGTAGGCCTCGCGGTCGTTGGTGGGTCCGGCCTGCTGACCATGGTGCGCGAGGAAGCACGGCTCGGCACGGTGCGCTGGAACCCGTTTTCCCGCACCCGGCTTTGAACCGGCCCCGGCCTCTAAGTTGCATGGCCACCGCGACCGCTGATATGCGGACGGAGCGGCCTGCCGCGATTTGATGAGCGCATTCCTGGAACAATGACCACGAAACCTCTGCCGGAGCTTCCCGTATCCGCCGTGCTGCCGGCGCTGAGTGAAGCGCTCGGCCGTGGCAACAGCGCCGTGCTGGTGGCGCCACCCGGCGCCGGCAAGACGACGCTGGTGCCGCTGGCGTTGCTCGATGCGCCCTGGCTGGGGGCCGGCAAGATCGTTCTGCTCGAACCGCGCCGGCTTGCCGCCCGTGCCGCTGCCCGCCGCATGGCCGAACTCGTCGGCGAGGAGACCGGCGCCACCGTCGGCTACGCCATGCGCATGGAGAACCGCACCTCGGCCAAGACCAGGATACTGGTCGTCACCGAAGGCGTGCTGGCGCGGATGATTCTCGACGACCCCGAACTGCCCGGCGTTTCGGCGGTGATCTTCGACGAATTCCACGAACGCTCGCTCGACGGCGATTTCGGTCTGGCGCTGGCGCTCGATGTGCAAGGCGCGCTGCGACCGGACCTGCGCGTGCTGGTGATGTCGGCAACGCTCGACGGCGCGCGTGTCGCGAAACTGCTATCGGGCGCGCCGGTGATCGAGAGCGAGGGACGCGCCTTCCCCGTCGATGTCCGCTACGACGAACGTCCGGCCGGCACCACCATCGAGGACGCCATGGCCAAGGCGATCCGCTCGGCGCTTGCCGACGTGAGCGGCAGCGTGCTTGCCTTCCTGCCCGGCCAGCGCGAGATCGAGCGCACCGCCGAGCGGCTGGCCGGCAAGGTAGGCGCCGACGTCGACCTCGTGCCGCTCTACGGCATGCTCGACGGCAAGGCGCAGGACGCGGCGATCAAGCCGGCGCCGGCTGGCCGTCGCAAGGTGGTGCTGGCGACCTCTATCGCCGAGACTTCCATCACCATCGACGGCGTGCGCGTCGTCATCGATTCCGGCCTGTCGCGCTTGCCGCGCTACGAGCCGGCCAGCGGCCTCACCCGGCTGGAAACGGTGCGCGTCAGCAAGGCTTCCGCCGACCAGCGCGCCGGCCGTGCCGGGCGCACGCAGCCTGGCGTCGCCATGCGGCTGTGGCGAGCCGAGCAGACGGCGGCACTCCCGGCCTTCACGCCACCTGAAATCCTCGAAGCCGACCTGTCCGGGCTGCTGCTCGACTGTGCCGCCTTCGGCGTCGCCGACCCGACGAGCCTCGCCTTTCTCGATCCGCCGCCCGCGCCTGCGCTCAACGAGGCAAGGCAGTTGCTGCGCGCGCTCGACGCCATCGACGAGGCCGGGCGCCTGACGCAAGCGGGCATGGCGATGCGCAAGCTCGCTCTGCCGGTGCGGCTGGCGCATATGGTCGCCGAGGCAGCCGGGAGCGGCCATGCCGACGAGGCAGCCATGCTTGCCGTGCTGCTCACCGAGCGTGGCCTTGGCGGCGACGGTGCCGATCTGGAGCGACGGCTGATGCGCTTTCGCTCCGAGCGATCGCCACGCGCCACCGCCGCGCGCCAGCTTGCCGAACGGCTGGCGAGGCAGACCGGTGGCGCGAAAAACGGTGAGACCGTTTCTGCCGGCCTCCTCCTCGTCCACGCCTGGCCCGACCGCGTCGCCAAGGCACGCGGTGAGCGTGGCCGTTTCGTGCTGGCCAACGGCTCCGGCGCCATGCTCGACGCTGCCGACCCGCTGGCGGGCGAGCCTTTTCTGGTTGTCGCCGACCTGCAGGGCAAGGCGCAGAGTGCGCGCATCACGGTGGCGGCGGCAATCGGCGAGGACGATGTCCGCACAGCCCTTGCCGGCAGGATCGAAACACGCAGGCAGACGAGCTTCGACCGCGACAAGCGCGCCGTACGCGTGCGCGAAACCGTGCGCCTCGGCGCCATCACGCTTTCCGAGCGCATGCTGCCACCGCCAACCGGCGCCGACGCCGATCGCGCCATCCTCGATGCGGTGTGCGAGCATGGGCTGTCGCTGCTGACCTGGGGCAAGGAGACGCAAACGCTGCGCCAGCGGCTGTCCTGGCTGCATCGCGGCCTGGGAGCGCCGTGGCCTGACATGGCGGATGCCGCCCTCATCGAGCGCCTCGACGACTGGCTGCTGCCGTTCCTGTCCGGCGCGGCATCCTTTGCCGCCATCGATCCGGGTGTCGTTTCGGCCGGGCTGGCCACGCTCGTGCCGCACGACTTGCAGCGCAGGATCGACACGCTGGCGCCAACCCATTTCGACGCCCCGTCGGGCAGCCATGTGCCGATCCGCTATGACGGCGAATGGCCGGTGCTGGCGGTTCGCGTGCAGGAACTGTTCGGCCTCGACCGCCATCCTGCGATCGCCGGCGGCACCGTGCCGCTGACGCTCGAACTGCTGTCGCCGGCGCATCGGCCGATCCAGACGACGCGCGACCTGCCCGGCTTCTGGCGCGGCTCCTGGACCGATGTGCGCGCCGACATGCGCGGCCGCTATCCCAAGCATGTCTGGCCGGAAAATCCGCTGCTCGCCGCCGCCACCGCCCGCGCCAAACCGCGCGGGACCTAGGTCCTCGACGCAGCAATTTTGATGGATCGCTCACAGCGATGAACTGCATGCCTTGGCGCGAACGCCCATCGCTTCGTCATCCTCGGGTCTGCGCGTCCGCTTCGCTCCCGCTCCGCCGCCCGTGGATGACGAAGTTGGGAAGCTTCGGCCAACCCCGAATGTTTAGTCCACCGAAACGAACGATGAATTTCGGTCGCCAAGAGGCTTCCAACCATCAGATCGGCGGTGCAGCGCTACTAGCGCTCGCCGTCCCACGGCTGTAATTCATGGCCATGATCAATATTTTGCGTTCGCCCGATTTCCAGCAGAGCCAGAGACTGCGCCTCAACACGCTGATCAGGCTGCGCTGGCTTGCCATCGTCGGTCAGAGCCTGGCGGTGCTCGTCGTCGCCTATGGCCTGAAGTTCCCGTTGCCGGTCAGCCTCTGCTTCGCCTTGATCGCCTGTTCGGCCTGGATGAACCTGTTTCTCGCCTTTCGCTTTCCGGCGGCGCATCGGCTCACCCCGCTCGCGGCCTTCGGCATCCTCATCTTCGACAGTCTGCAGCTTGCCGGCCTGCTCTACATGACCGGTGGCCTCACCAACCCGTTCTCGCTGCTGATGACCGTGCCCGTCGTCATTTCGGCGACATCGCTGCCCCTGCGCCTGACCGCCATTCTCGGCGGACTGGTGATGACGGCGGCGACCTTGCTGGTCTTTGTCCATCTGCCGTTGCCCTGGCATGAAGGCGCGCCGCTGGCGATGCCGTTCATTTATGTCGCCGGCATATGGATGGCGGTGCTGTCCTCTATCGCCTTCACCGCCATATACGCCTTCCGGGTGGCCGCCGAAGCGCGGCTTCTGGCCAATGCGCTTGCCGCCACCGAACTGGTGCTGCAGCGCGAGCAGCACCTTTCGGCGCTCGACGGGCTGGCGGCGGCCGCCGCGCACGAGCTCGGCACGCCGCTCGCCACCATCACCCTTGTCGTCAAGGAAATGGAAAAGGCGCTCGGCAACGATCCGAAATACGGCGAAGACGTGAAGCTGCTGCGCTCGCAGAGCGAGCGCTGCCGTGAGATCCTCAAGCGCCTGACCAGCCTGTCGTCCGAGGGCGAGGCGCATCTTTCCCGGCTGCCGCTGACCTCGCTGGTCGAGGAGGTCACCGCCCCGCATCGCGACTTCGGCATCTCGATCAAGCTTCGCCCCGGCGAGCGCATCGGGCCCGAACCCGTCGGGCGCCGCAATCCGGGCGTCATCTACGGCCTCGGCAATCTGGTCGAGAACGCCGTCGATTTCGCCCGCAAGAGCGTCACCGTGCGCTGGAGCTGGGACGACACCACTGTGGCCTTCTCGATCATCGATGACGGGCCGGGCTTTCCCGCCGAGATCATCGACCGTATCGGCGAGCCCTACATGTCGACGCGCCAGGGCACGGAAGCCGGCGGCGGCCTGGGCCTGGGGCTGTTCATCGCCAAGACGCTGCTCGAACGCTCGGGCGCGACGCTCGATTTCCGCAATTCGAGCGGCCTGGGCGAGGGCGCCGTGGTACAGATATCGTGGCCGCGCGGCGTGTTCCTCAATCCAGAAATCACCTCGGCCAGTATGTTCGACACCGCCTGAGCGCCTTGCAAGGGCTCGAAAAATTGGACAATCAGGCTCAGGAACTATATCTGCGTAAAATTAAGGCAGCAGGAATTTTGAGACTATGACAGGCGACGAAAATATTGGCGCAATGGTTGAAGGCGAGGACACCTCGCTGCTCATCGTCGATGACGACAAGCCGTTCCTCACGCGTTTGGCCCGTGCCATGGAAACTAGGGGCTTCGTGGTCGAGACGGCCGAGAGCGTCGAGGAGGCGGTTGCCAAGGCGCGCGCCAACCCGCCCGCCTATGCCGTGGTCGACATGCGGCTCGGCGACGGCAACGGCCTCGACGTGGTTGCCGCGATCCGCGAGAAGCGCGACGATTCCCGCACCATCATCCTGACCGGCTACGGCAACATCGCCACGGCGGTGACGGCGGTGAAGCTCGGTGCGGTCGATTACCTCTCCAAGCCGGCCGACGCCGACGACATCTTTGCCGCGCTCACCCGGACCGCCGGCGAGCGTGCGGCACCCCCGGAAAACCCGATGTCGGCCGATCGCGTCCGCTGGGAGCATATCCAGCGCGTCTATGAAATGTGCGAGCGCAATGTCTCCGAGACGGCGCGCCGGCTCAACATGCATCGCCGCACCTTGCAGCGGATATTGGCCAAGCGCGCGCCGCGCTGAGAGACCGTTTGGAAATCCTACTCTGGCGGCCATCTGATGGCGTTTTCTGCGCTTCCGGTGCTCACGGACCCAAATGTCCGCTCCGCTCCGGTTCTCGAAACCGCCACCATATGACTCGCCAGAGCGAATTTCGAAACAGCCTCTAAAGGCGCGGAGCACAGTCTGGCACTTGTCGGGCTGCCGGAGGTTGCGCATCATTGCGAATGACGCCGGCCGGCAGGCGGCATGACGGAGGCGACATGCAGGACTTGAAGCAGCGGCCGGTTTCCGTCTTCCGCGAATTTCTCGATAGCGAGGCGGCCGGCGGCATCATCCTGATGGCGGCAGCAGCCCTGGCTCTGATTGTCGCCAACTCGTCGCTCTCCGAAACCTATTTCTCCGCTCTTCACGCCTATCTCGGTCCGCTCAGCGTCTCGCACTGGGTCAATGACGGGCTGATGGCGGTGTTCTTCCTGCTCGTCGGGCTGGAGATCAAGCGCGAGATGCTGGACGGCCAGCTCTCGACCTGGCCGAGGCGCGCGCTGCCCGGCATTGCCGCGGCCGGCGGCATGGTGGTTCCGGCGCTCGTCTATGTCGCGATCAACCGCGACAATACGGCGGCCCTGTCCGGCTGGGCGATCCCGACCGCCACCGACATCGCCTTCGCGCTCGGCGTGCTGTCGCTGCTCGGCAGTCGCGTGCCGGCCTCGCTGAAGGTTTTCCTCACCGCGCTGGCCATCATCGATGATCTCGGCGCCGTCATCATCATCGCCATCTTCTACACCAGCGGCCTGTCGCTCGCTTACCTTGGTGCTGCCTTCGCCGTCATTGCCGTGCTCGTCGTGCTCAACCGCATGCGGGTGATGACGCTGCTGCCCTATCTCGTGCTCGGCGTCATCCTGTGGGTGCTGGTGCTGAAATCGGGTGTGCATGCGACGCTTGCCGGCGTGGCGCTGGCGTTGACCATTCCGCTCGAACGCTCCGCCGGGATCAGCCACGATCTCGACCATTCGCCGCTGCACCGGCTCGAGCACGGCCTGCACAGAATAGTGCCCTTTGTCGTCATCCCGATCTTCGGCTTTGCCAATGCCGGCGTTTCGCTCGCCGGCCTGAGCGTCGGCGCGCTGATCGAGCCGTTGACGCTGGGTGTCGCCGCCGGCCTCGTCGTCGGCAAGCTGGTCGGCGTGTTCGGCTCTTCAGCGCTTGCCATCCGGCTGGGCTTTGCCGACCTGCCGGCCCATGCCGGCTGGTCGCACATGATCGGCATCTCGCTGCTGTGCGGGATCGGCTTCACCATGAGCCTGTTCATCGGCCTGCTCGCCTTCGCCAGCGACGCAGCACTCCAGGACGCGGTCAAGGTCGGCATCCTTGCCGGCTCCTTCATCGCCGCCCTCCTTGGCGCCGCCGTACTTCTGATGGCGCCGGCTGCTGGTGGGATGGAGGAGAGCGAGGAGTAGGGTTGCCCGCAGCTCTGGGCCACCTCTCCCCACTCCGTGGGGCGAGGAACCCAGGTTCTGCAAAAGCAGCCGCTACTCGCTCTCACCCTCCAGCGCAGGCACCGACACCCCGGCAAGCTCAGCCGCCAGCAGCCGGGAAGCCCCGGCCCGCGCGATCCGCAGCATCAGCGCCTTGCGCGTTGCCGCCGCCATGCGGTGCTCCGGCGCATCGCGCAGGATTTCGGCGCCGTAGCCGTCGGAGAGGATGAAGCCGCATTCTTCCGGAAAAATCTCCGAGGGCACGCCGGGATGGGTGGCGAAGAAGAAGCGGTCGGAATGCAGCCGGTAGTCGGGCCATTTGCGGTCGACCCGGAAATCTTCGATCGACGACTTGATCTCGATGATCCAGATGTCGCCCTGCCGCGTCAGCGCGACGAGGTCGGCACGGCGGCCGGTGGCCAGTGACAGTTCGGGCAGCACATGCGCGCCCATTTCCCTCAAAAGCCGCTGCACGCCACGCCGCACCAGCATGGCGCGTTCCGACTGGCGACCGTCGATGAGCGGGTTTTGCAGAATCGGCGAGATGATTGGCATGGCGGCACCATGCCAGATTTTGTTCACGGTTTGAACCTGCTTTATGGGGGCGATTATACGGTTGACAAACCCAACCTGCAAAACACTGTGGAGCGAGCGCTACAAGGCCCGCCCCTCCACAAGGCGGGCCATCTTGCTGACATGAGAGAAGAGACGTAGCCTATACTCTCTAGCGCAGAGGGGGGCGGCAGATGACAGCGTCGCGTCGAGTAACCCGGCTGACCGAGGATGCAGCTGGTGAAAGCCACTTCGATGACAGCGATGTACCGCTGGAACTCAAGATTTTTGCACCGCCAGCACCAGCAGTGCTGGTTTCTTCCGCTACTGACGCTTCGGGTTATGTCGTAATGCGTTTGCCCGCCGGATGGACTGGCGAACGACATCCTTCTCCCCGTAGCCAGATATTCTTTTGCCTGTCGGGTATGCTCAAGGTGACAGCCAGTGACGGTACAAGCCGGATGATTGAACCTGGGACAGCGTGGTTCATGTCAGATACGCGAGGGAAGGGTCATACAACCGACGTGGTTTCCCCCGGGCCAGTCGACGGGGTAATCATTTTTCTCAATGACGGCCTCGTAGGCGCTATCCAGCCGTAGGGGAATGGCTACACCCTGCGATTGTGGTAGATCCGCCCATCCAAAAAGGCGTAGCCGCCTTATGTGAAATCACGGTTGGTTCTTCAAACGGACGCCGCGCGTTCCATACATTAGGGATATTAGATACTAGAGCGCTACCCAGCTGTAGAGGAATTGCAGCGGTCCACCTCTCCACAAGGCGGGCCGTATTGCGCTATGAATGCAGTTCCTACTGGGGAGGGGAACTATGTTTTCGCAAAGTGTTGCGATTAATCTGCTCATGGCTGCTGCTGCAGGGATTGCAATTGTCGTTTGCCTGCTCGTGCATGAAAGGGTCAGCCGGAAATTTCTCTTCCGCCTATTCTTCTTGGTTCTTGTCGGGGCGTTTTGGTTGGAAATGAAGATGGCTATCGCTTTGGGATTTTACTCTATTCCACCTGCCTAGGGTCTGCTTCACCGGTCCTGTCCCAGATGCACCCAAAAGAAGTCAGGTATTGGTCCTTGAAAGCCTGAACTTGCGGAGCATATCGTCGCTTCCATGGGGATGGGTGACGCGACATCGAACAGCAACGAAGGCGAACAACTGTGGGCCTTTGACCTTGACGCTCTGCGCAAGGCTTTCGGAAAGTCTGTTCAGGAACATAAGATCACGGCAGATGATTGGGCGGAACACGCCAAGCGGTTCCTTGAAAAACAAAGAGAACGTCGGCGCGAAGCGACTTGAAACCCCGGATGACCGGTGCGGCTGGGGCTATCTTGGGGATGCGGGGCCGCACCGGTCACTGCGGGCTTTGGTTTGGACGTCCCCCGCGCTGCCTAAACTATGGGCATATTAGCAATTGCGCAACTAAGCCTATTGGCGGGTACCCAGCCGTCCGTTCAACTATTCTGACGGTTTGGGCACCGTCTTCCTTAGGCGGCTGCGACTTCACCACCTTCTTCAACACGCGGTCAAAGGGCTCTGACTGGTCGGTTTCCAGCTTGCGAGCGGCTTCCTTGAATTTCTGATACTGTTCGGCAACACCGGCGGTGTCGCAACCGTGGACAAGCCGCCTCCGCGCCCGTCGGCGCACGGTTCCTATGCGGCCGTCGAAACATCCTTGTCCCTGGGCAACACCGCCCCCGCCATATCATCCAGTATCGGGCAGTCCGGTCTTTCGTCGCCGTGGCAGGCGTGGATCAGCGTCTGCAGGGTCGAACGCATCGACTGCAATTCGCGCACCTTCTCCTCGATCGCCCTGACATGGGCGGCGGCGATCTCGCGCACGTCATGGCTGGCGCGGCTGCGATCCTTGTAGAGCGCCATCAGCTGGCGGCAATCGTCGATGGAAAAGCCGAGGTTGCGCGCACGGCGCAGAAAGGCGAGCCGGTGGATGTCGTCGCCGGAATAGTCGCGGTAGCCGTTGGCGGCGCGCGCAGGGGCGATCAGGCCGATCTCTTCATAGTAGCGGATGGTCTTGGCCGGCAGGCCTGAATGATGGGCGGCGTCACCGACATTCATGACGATTTTCCTTGATTTTTAATGGGCTTGCGGACGGGGCCATTGAATTTCCTTTACAATCCTGTGAGGCCTGTTGCCGAAATGCCATAGTGATGCGCATACCGATGCGTAAGCCCCTGCATATAGGCATCGCGTGCTTGGCAAGCAAAGCAAATGCCAGCATGAATGATGGTGAGAAAGCGGCCGACTCGTGCCGCTGAAGTTGGGGCGGGGCACCGGATCATTTGATGCGCATGAAGTCGTTTGCTATCGTCGCCGCACTGGCGCTTTCCACTGCTATCGCCGGTTGCAGCACCATCGGCTCGCAGTTGTTCTCCAACAACTATGGCGCGGTCACCGACGCCGGTTACCAGCTGCCGCGCATCCCGATCGAGAAAGTGCCGATGAAGTACCATCGGCAAGAGGTGGACTACGACACCAAGGAAAAGCCGGGCACCATCATCGTCGATACGCAGAACAAGTTTCTGTACTTCGTCGAGGGTGATGGCCTGGCGATGCGCTACGGCATCGGCGTCGGTCGCGAAGGCTTTGAATGGCACGGCACTGCCCATATCGCGCTGAAGCGCGAATGGCCGACCTGGACGCCGCCTTCGCAGATGATCAAACGCCAGCCGGAACTGGCCAAGTTTGCCGACGGCATGGAGCCGGGCCTTAAGAACCCGCTCGGCGCACGCGCCATGTATCTGTTCAACAAGGGTGGCGACATGGGCTATCGCCTGCATGGCAGCCCGGAGTGGAATTCCATCGGCAAGGCAATGTCGTCAGGCTGCATCCGCCTGATGAACCAGGATATTATCGACCTTTACGACCGCACCTCAGTGGGCGCCAAGGTCATTGTTCTTTAGACCATGATCCCGAAAACTGGTACCGGTTTTCGGAGAAATCATGATCAGATAGAGACGCCTTTCATACGCGGACCGTCTAGGCAACAACGGACGTCCCAAACAGAAAACCGGGCAATTTGGCCCGGTTTTTTGTTTTTGCGCCCGTTTTTTGCGCTTGATTGAATCTGTTTTGCCGGCAAAGCGGCCGGCCGAACGATCAGGAGACCTGTTCGACCTGCTGCACTTCCGGCACGAAGTGGCGCAGAAGATTCTGGATGCCGTGCTTCAGCGTCGCCGTCGATGACGGGCAGCCGGCGCAGGCGCCCTTCATGTGCAGGAAGACCGTGCCGTTCTCGAAGCCGCGGAAGGTGATGTCGCCGCCGTCCTGGGCGACCGCCGGGCGCACCCGCGTGTCGAGCAGTTCCTTGATGGTGATGACGAGTTCCTCGTCGGCTTTGTCGTAGAACTCACCGGTCAGGCTGGTCTCGGCGGCAGGGCCGGCCTTGGCCATGACAGGCGCGCCGGACATGAAATGCTCCATGATGGCGCCGAGGATCGCCGGCTTCAGATGCTGCCAGTCGGGGCCGTCCTTGGTCACGGTGATGAAGTCGTAGCCGAAGAAAACACCGGTAACGCCGGGAATCTCGAACAGCCGGCCAGCCAGCGGCGACGCGGTGGCGGCGCTGTCGGCATCGCGGAAATCGGCGGTGCCTTCCAGAAGCACTTCCTTGCCGGGCAGGAATTTCAGCGTCGTCGGGTTTGGCGTCGATTCGGTCTGGATGAACATGGCCGTCTCCGTGCCCGTTTCGGGCAACCAGTTTGGAATAGTTCTAAATAGGCTCTATTGGCTGGACATTCAAGCGAAACGCGTCGCCGGAACGGCTGGCTGGCGGAATGTTTTTGCGAGGTTCCTGCGATGCGCTTTGAGGTGTGTTGAGATTCAGGTCAGGCCGAGTCGAAAACGGTGGTTTCCGAGAACCGGAGCGGAGCGTACTTGAAGTACGTGAGCACCGGAAGCGCAGGAAATCGCCGTTTGCAGGCCGGCATCACCTGAATACCAGCACACCTCAGGCGAGACTGTCGATCTCCTCGTCTGACAGGTTCTGAGGCACCACGGTCACCGGGATCGGGAAGGCGGCACCCTTGCCGGCCACGGCGCCGACCAGCGGTCCGGGGCCTTCCTTGCCGGCGCCGGCGGCCAGCACCAGGATGGCGATGTCCTGGTCTTCCTCGATCAGCTTGTGGATCTCTTCCGTCGGCTTGCCTTCGCGCACCACCATTTCCGGCTCGATGCCGAGCTTCTGGCGCACCTTGTTGGCGTAACTGTCAAGCGCGGCGCGCGCCGTGGCGTTTGCCTCCTCGCGCATGATCTTCTCGACACCCAGCCAGTGCTGGAAATCGTCCGGCTCGATGACATAGAGCAGCACCAGCATGCCGCTGGTGCTCTGCGCCCGCTTCGAGGCGTAGGCGACGGCGCGCTCGCACTCCGGCGTGTCGTCGATGATCGCCAGGAACTTGCGGCGATGGCCGGCTTCGCGGCTGAGGCGTTTGGAGACCATGTCTACATACCCGGTGTCATTGCGGCCGCAATCTGCCACTGCCATCGACCGGCGGCAAGCCGCCGGCCTTGTCCAGTGTTGGTGCAGTGCACCCGACGTTGGGATCAGCCCTGCAGCAGTCCGATGATGTCGCGCACCGTCTTCATCGTCGCTTCGGCCAGCACGCCGGCGCGCTCGCCGCCATCCCTCAGCACCGCGTCGACATAGGCGCGGTCATCGGAAATGCGGCGCATCTCGCTGGCGATCGGCGCCAGCTTCTCCACCGCAAGGTCGGCCAGCGCCGGCTTGAACACCGAAAACTGCTGACCGGCGAACTCTTTCAGCACGTCGGCCTTCGACATTTCGGCGAGACCCGCATAGATGCCGACCAGGTTTTCCGCCTCGGGCCGGCTGGCCAGACCGTCCAGCTCGCTCGGCAACGCTTCCGGGTCGGTCTTGGCCTTGCGGATCTTCTTCGAGATGGCGTCGGCATCGTCGGTCAGATTGATGCGCGACAGGTCCGACGGGTCCGACTTCGACATCTTCTTCGAGCCGTCGCGCAGTGACATGATGCGCGCCGCCGGCCCGCCGATCACCGGCTCGGTCAGCGGGAAATAGCCGTTGACGGTCTCCTCGCCGACCTGCATCTCGACGCCGATGCCAAGGGCTGCGATGCGGTCCGAAAAGTCGTTGTTGAACTTCTGCGCGATGTCGCGGGTCAGCTCCAGGTGCTGCTTCTGGTCCTCGCCCACCGGGACGTGGGTGGCGCGATAGAGCAGAATGTCGGCAGCCATCAGGCTCGGATAGGCAAGCAGGCCGAGCGAGGCGTTCTCGCGGTCCTTGCCGGCCTTGTCCTTGAACTGCGTCATGCGGTTCATCCAGCCTATGCGCGCCACGCAATTGAAGATCCAGGCGAGCTCTGCATGCTGCATGACCCGCGACTGGTTGAAGACGATGTGCTTCTTCGGGTCGATGCCGGAGGCCAGGAACGCCGCGGTGATCGACCGCGTCTGGTCGGCGAGGTCTTCATAGACGAGCTGTGCCGTCAGCGAATGCAGGTCGACGACGCAATAGATGCAGTCGGAGGTTTCCTGTAGGGCGACGAATTTCTTGATGGCGCCGAGGTAGTTGCCGAGATGCAGATTGCCGGTCGGCTGGACGCCGGAAAAGACGAGTGGCTTGAAGGCGGTCATGGTTGTTCCCTTGGCTTGTGGAGGGCCGTTTCGCGCGCGGCGAAAGTCTTGCGACGGCGCGCTTATGGACGAACACGAGGATCCGATCAAGACCGGTTTTGCCGTCGAGTTACCCAGTCTACTCGTCCGGGTTGGCCTTCGGGGCCGGTGGCGCCGCTTTCCCCGTTCCACGCTTGACGTTGCGCCGGATCATGCCGAAATCGGCGCCGCCGGTGGCGAAGGCGGTGATGAAGTAGAGCAGCGCCCCGCCGGCGACGAGTGCCAGAAGCGTGGTCGCCTTGACGACCAGTGGCGCACCCCGGCCGAGCCTGACGGCGAACCAATGCTCGGCAAAATAAAGCGCCGCTCCCATCACGATCGCCGACAGCACCAGCCGCGGAATGCGTTTCATCAGCGGCACGTCGCGGCCCCAATGGCCGCGCCGGATCAACACGCCGAGCAGCATCAGCGCGTTGACCCAGCCGGCGACGGCCGAGGCGACGGCGATGCCGGGCGCGCCCATTTCCGGAAACAGCGTCAGCGCCGTGGTGACGTTCACTGCCACCGAGATGGCGGCAAAGATCATCGGCGTGCGCGTGTCCTCGCGGGCGAAATAGCCTGGGGTGAATGCCTTGATCAGCACGAAGGCCGGCAGGCCGAGGCCGAAGATCGCCAGGATCGCCGCCACCGTCGGGGTCGAGCCGTTGGCGGCAAACGCGCCGCGCTCATAGACCAGCCGCACGATCGGCTCCGACATCACCCAGAGTGCGGCGGCGGCCGGAAGGGTGAGGAACAGCGTGAACTCGACCGAGCGGTTCTGCAGGTTGGCCGCCTCGATCAGATTGCCCGACTTCAGCGCCCGCGACAGTTCAGGCAACAGCACGATCGCGACCGCGACCCCGACCACGCCGAGCGGCAACTGGTAGATGCGGTCGGCATAGGCGAGCGAGGACACCGCGCTGTTCTGCGCCGAGGCGATCGCCGTGCCGATCAACTGGTTGATCTGGGTGATGCCGCCAGTGATCGCCGCCGGCAGCGCCAGGATCAGCAGCCGCTTGACCGCGGGCGTCATTTTCGGACGGCGGAAACCGATCGAGATGCCGGCATGGCGCACCGCCACCCAGACGATTGCCAGCTGCACCAGTCCGGCGGCCAGCACGCCCCAGGACAGCCCGTAGCCGACGGTGAGTGCATCCGAGCCCTTGTACCAGGCATAGGCGAGCACGCCGATCAGGATGATGTTGAGGAACACCGGCGCCACCGCTGCCGCGAAATAGCGGCGCAGCGAATTCAGCATGCCCGCCATCATGGCGCCCAGCGACATGCAGATCAGGTAGGGGAACATGATCGTCGCCAGCGTCACCGTGGTGTCGAATTTCCCCGGCGTGCCGGCAAAACCCGGCGCCACCAGGTAGCGCACGATCAGCGGCATCGACAGTTCCATGACGATGGTTAGTGCCAGCAGCGCCGTGAACAAGACGCCGAACACCTCCTCGGAGAAGCGCTTGGCGCCGTCGGTGCCGTGCGTCTCGATCTCCTTGGCGAACAGCGGCACGAAGGCGGCGTTGAAGGCGCCCTCGGCGAACAGCCGGCGAAAGGTATTGGGAAACTGGAAGGCGGCGTTGAAGGCGTCGGCGACCGGTCCGGTGCCCAGCGCCGCCGCCATCAGCATCTCGCGGCCGAAGCCGAGTGCGCGGCTCATCAGCGTGCCGGAAGCGACCGTTGCGAATTTCTTGACGAGGCTCATGCTTTTGGGAACTGCCTGCGGAATTGGGACAAAGTGATGGTCGCTGTCACTCGGCGGCGGTCCTGGCCTTGCCGCCACGTTCGGGCACGATGCCTTCGAGTGCCGACATCAGCCGGTTGCGGATGGTGGCGATGCGGGCCGGGCTGTCGATCTTCTGGCCGGTGAGGTCGGTGACGTAGAAGGTGTCGATGACCTTTTCGCCGAAGGTGGTGATGTGGGCCGATGCGATGTCGAGCGACAGGTCGGATAGCGTTCCGGTGATCTCCGACAGCAGGCCCGGCCGATCCAGCCCCTCGACCTCGACGACCGAAAAACGGTTCGACAGTGCGTTGCGGATTTCGGCCCGTGGCGGGATTTTGAACACCTTGGCGCCGCGCCGCGGCTTGGTCCGCTTCTCGATCATCTCCGGCAGCCAGCTCTTGCCCGACAGCACGTCCTCGATCAGCCGGCCGACGCGTTCGGCGCGCCGGCGCTCGTCCTCGTCGCGGTCGAATTCCCTTGAAATCAGGATGGTGTCCAGGGCGCGGCCGTCCGACGTGGTGAAGATCTGCGCGTCGACGATGTTGCCTCCGGCTCCGGCGCAGGCCCCGGCGATGACCGAGAGCAGGCGGGGATGATCCTGCGCCAGCACGGTGATTTCGGTCACCGCCTCGAACTGGTGGGTCTTGACCATGGTGGCGAGCTTGTTGCCCGAAGCATCCGCTTCGCGGATGAATTCGGCATGGCGCAGCTGATCGGCGAGATCGACGGTCAGCAGGTAATTCTCATAGTGCAGGGCGACATAGCGCTTGCGGGCCTTGTCCGGCCAGTCGGCGAGCGCCTCGGCCAGTCGCTCGCGCGCCGCCGCCGTCCGCTGCGCGCGCGACACTTCCGAAAAGCCGCCGGTCAAAAGCAGCTCAGTCTCATAGTAGAGCGTGCGCAGCAGCTGGCCTTTCCAGCCGTTCCAGACACCGGGCCCGACGCCCCTGATGTCGCAGACGGTGAGGATCAAAAGCAGCTTCAGCCGCTCGACCGATTGCACGATCGCGGCGAAATCCTCGATGGTCTTGCGGTCGTTGAGGTCGCGGGTCTGCGCCGTCATCGACATCGCGAGGTGGTTCTCGACCAGCCAGGCGACGGTTTCGGTATCGGCCGGTGACAGCCCCATATGCGGGCAGATGCGGCGGGCGATCCTGGCCCCAGCCTCGGAATGGTCCTCCGGCCTGCCCTTGGCGATGTCGTGCAGCAGCACGGCGACATAGAGCGCCTCGCGGCTCTTCTTCAGGCCCGGCATCAGCGTGTGGGAGAGGGGATGGACCTTCTCGCCGTCGCCGCGCTCGATCTCGGCCAGCACGCCGATGCAGCGGATCAGGTGCTCGTCCACCGTGTAGTGGTGGTACATCGAGAACTGCATCATGGCGACGATCTTGCCGAAATCCGGGATCAGTTTGCCGAGCAGCCCGGCCTCGTTCATGCGCCGCAGATTGAGTTCGGCATTGCGGTCCGAGGTCAGGATGTCGAGGAACAGCCGGTTGGCCTCCTCGTCGCGCCGCAGCGACTTGTTGACCAGGCCGAGCGAGCGGGTCAACAGCTTCAGCGCATCGGGGTGGAACTCCAGACCGTGCTTGTCGGCGAACCAGAACAATCTCAAAAGATTGACCGGATCGCGCTCGAACACCTGGTCGTCGGCGATGTTGATGCGGTGGTTGTCGACAATGAAGTCCGAGGTGCCGGCAAGCTTGCGCTTGCGCCGCGAGAAGGTGAGGAAGATGCGGTTGAAGCCCGGCACGTGCTTGGCCTGCTCTTCCTCGAGCGCGGCGCAGAAGATGCGGGTCAGGTCGCCGACATCCTTGGCGACGAGGAAGTAGTGCTTCATGAAGCGCTCGACCGCCGACAGGCCGGGATGGCTGGTGTAGCCGAGCCGCTCGGCGATCTCGCGCTGGATGTCGAAATGCAGCCGTTCTTCGGCCTTGCCGGTGAGGAAATGCATGTGGCAGCGCACCGCCCACAGGAAATCCTCGGCCTTCTGGAACTCGCGATATTCACCCTCGGTGAAGACGCCCTTGTCGACCAGTTCCTCGCCGGTGCGCACGCGGTAGAAATACTTGCCGATCCAGAACAGCGTCTGCAGGTCGCGCAGGCCGCCCTTGCCGTCCTTGACGTTGGGCTCGACCAGATAGCGGCTTTCGCCGGCCTTGGCATGGCGGTCGTCGCGTTCGGCAAGCTTGGCCTGGACATATTCGGGGCCGGTCGTGCGCACCACCTCATGGTCGAAGCGCAGCATCAGCTCGTCATAGAGCTTGAGCTCGCCCCACAGGAAACGCGCCTCGAGGATCGAAGTCCGGATGGTAACGTCGGTGCGCGACAGGCGCAGGCATTCGTCTATGTTGCGGGTGGCGTGGCCGACCTTCAGCCCGAGATCCCACAGCATGTAGAGCATGTATTCGACGGTCTGCTCGCCCCACGGCGTCTGCTTGTAGGGCAGCAGGAACAGAAGGTCGATGTCGGAGCCAGGCGCCAGCGTGCCGCGGCCATAGCCGCCGACCGCGACGACCGCCATGCGCTCCGCCGAAGACGGGTTCTTGACCCGGTAGACATGCGTGACGGCGAAATCGTAAAGCGCCCGGATGATCTCGTCCATGAGGTGCGACAGCCGCGCCGCGCAGGCACGGCCGCCGCCGTCGTCCCTCAGCATGCGTTCGGCAATGGCGCGTCCGTCCGCCAATCGCCCCTTGAGAAGCTGCAGTACACCGCTGCGCGCGGCCTGTCCGGAGCCGTCCCCAGCCGTGGCCGCGGTCAGCGCCGTCATCTCGCGGCGCAAGGCTTCGCCGTCGATCAGTTCATCGAGCTTCAGGGAGATTTTCGCCATAGGTACCGGTTGGCCTCGCCTTTTCGGCGGCGTCTATAGCGCTTTTTCGCGCTTGTGGGTATGGGCAGGACGGACACGCTTTCCGTGGTAGTCGAACGGGATGGTCTTTCCTTGTCTCAACCGGAAGATGTCGAAAATCTGCCGCCATATCCGCCCAGCTTCGTTCGCGAATTTCGTCAGCGGTGCCATTCTATGCCTTTTGGACTTGCCGTTTTCGCGCTCCTCACTGAGCAGGCTCTGCAATCCCATCGATTTTTCGCTCAGGAACCGATCCTGAATGCATAGCGCCGGCAGGACCTGGTAGATCGTCTTGCTCAACGATATCGCGAATCCCGGATCGAACAGGACGTGATCGACTGGACTGTCGATATTCCCTGTCGCTTCGAGCAAGTCGCGCGCCGCCTGTCTTGAAACGATGTAGCCGGCCGCACCGAGATGGTCTCGATGGAGCCTGGCTACTGAAAAGCCATGGCCGATGGAGGCGCGCTTCATGGCGATCACGGTACTCTTGAAGGTCTCGATCTTGACGATATCGGCATCGGCGGGGATCCAGCTGGTATCGGCGAGCAATGGGCCAGCCGCCTCGGACAAGACGGTATCGTCCTCGAAGACCGCGCCATAGGCATCGTCGCCATCGGCGATCTTTGCCCAGCAGGTTTTGTGGCTGAGGAAACAGGCGATCTCGGTGTTGCTTAGACGCAACTGCGTCAGCGGATTGAGCCGCATCGGTATTTCCGCCAGGTCGGACCGGCCCTGGGCGTCGACCGCCGCAACCCGTTCGAAGCCAATTCCGATACGGGCAAACTCCGACGTCATATGCGCGAGCCGGTCCTGGGACCGGTCGAGGTTTATAACCAGGCACTTCATAGCAAATGGAATCGATGCATTTGGATTGTCAATCGGCGGGTCCATAGCACAAGACGCTGTCGCGCATCTGACTTTCTTTGATGGTGTCCCGGCGCCCGCGACGACATAGGGAAAAAGAAATTATGCCCTTGACCTTCCAGTTACTGGAAGCACTACCTCGCATCGAGACGAGGCATGGAGGCATTTTTGAATGAAGCATTCAGATCATCATCATCACACGCATGACGGCTGCTGCGCGGCGAAAGCTGCTGCCGGGGAGGCGGCCGTGGTGCGGGATCCCGTCTGCGGCATGACCGTCGACCCCGCCACAGCCAAGCGCTCTGTCCGTCATGAAGGTCAGGACTTCTACTTCTGCTCTGCCGGCTGCAAGGCGAAGTTCGAGGCCGAGCCGCAAAAATATCTCGGCGACAAGGCTGCACCGCAGCCGATGCCCAAGGGCACGCAATACACCTGCCCGATGCATCCCGAAATCATCCGCGACAAGCCCGGCTCCTGCCCGAAATGCGGCATGGCGCTGGAGCCGATGGGCGTGCCCACCGGCGATGAGGGACCAAATCCCGAGCTAGTCGATTTCACCACGCGATTCTGGGTCAGTGCCGCGCTGTCGGTGCCGTTGCTGATCGTCGCCATGGCGCCGATGCTTGGCCTGACTTTCTCAGCCTTTGTCGACGAACGCACGATGGTCGGGCTGGAGCTGGCATTGGCCAGTCCCGTCGTGTTGTGGGCGGCGCTGCCTTTCTTCCATCGCGGCTGGGATTCGCTCGTCAACCGCAGCCCCAACATGTGGACGCTGATCTCGCTCGGCGTCGGCGCGGCCTATCTCTACAGCGTCGTCGCGACGCTGTTTCCGGACATTTTTCCGCATCAGTTCCGCGGCCACGGCGGTACGGTGCCGGTCTATTTCGAGGCTGCCGCCGTCATCGTCGCGCTGGTCTTCCTCGGCCAGGTGCTGGAGCTGCGCGCCCGCGAAAAGACCGGGTCGGCAATCCGCGCCTTGCTTGATCTCGCGCCGAAGACCGCGCGGCTGATCGGTGCCGACGGTTCCGAAAGCGACGTGCCGCTCGACGCGGTCAAGGCCGGTGATCGCTTGCGCATCCGTCCCGGTGACGCCGTGCCGGTCGATGGCACCGTGCTGGAAGGCCGTTCTTCCCTCGACGAATCGATGATCACAGGCGAACCGTTGCCGGTCGAAAAGACCGAAGGCGATACCCTCACCGCCGGCACGCTCAACAAAAACGGCTCGCTGATCCTACGTGCCGAGCGGATCGGCGCCGAGACCACGCTGGCGCGCATCGTCGAACTGGTCGCCAAGGCGCAGCGCTCGCGCGCCCCGATCCAGGGGCTGGCCGATCGCGTTTCTTTCTACTTTGTCCCGGCCGTGGTGCTGGTCGCGATCGCGGCTTTTGTCGCATGGGCTATTCTCGGCCCCGAACCCAGCCTGATCTTCGCCATCGTCTCGGCAGTGTCGGTGCTGATCATCGCTTGCCCCTGTGCGCTCGGCCTCGCCACGCCGATGTCGATCATGACCGCCACCGGGCGCGGCGCCCATGCCGGCGTGCTGATCAAGGAAGCCGCCGCACTGGAACGCTTCGCCTCTGCCGACACGCTGATCGTCGACAAGACGGGCACATTGACCGAAGGCCGGCCGAAACTGACCGATGTCGTTGCGGCAAACGGCTTTTCCGAAGACGAATTGCTGGCACTTGCCGCCGGCCTGGAAAAGGGCTCGGAGCATCCGCTGGCTGAGGCCATCGTCGAAGGCGCAGGTACGCGCGGCGTGAAGATCGCCGACGCCAGCGACTTCGAGGCAGCCACCGGCAAGGGCGTTTCCGGTACCGTGTCGGGAAAGAAGGTCGCGCTCGGCAATGCGGCGATGATGGCCGATCTCGGCATCGACACCGCATCCGTCTCCGCCAAGGCCGAGGCACTTCAGACCGATGGCAAGACGGTGATGTTCGTTGCTGTCGGCGACAAACTGGCCGGCATCGTCGCTGTCGCCGATCCGGTCAAGGCGACCACCGCCGAGGCGATCCGGGCCCTGCATGACAGCGGCTTGAGGATCGTCATGGCGACCGGCGACAATGAACGCACGGCAAAAGCGATCGCCAGGAGCCTCGGCATCGACGAAGTTCGCGCCGGCCTGTTGCCGGAACAGAAGGCAGCCCTCGTCGAGGAGCTGCGCACCAGCGGCAAAGGCGTCGCCATGGCCGGCGACGGCGTCAACGACGCACCCGCGCTCGCCGCCGCCGATGTCGGCATCGCCATGGGAACAGGCGCCGATGTCGCCGTCGAAAGCGCCGGCATCACACTGGTGAAGGGCGATCTCAACGGCATCGTGCGGGCGCGCACCTTGGCGCAGGGGACGATCCGCAACATCCGCCAGAACCTGTTCTTCGCCTTCCTCTACAATGTGCTCGGCGTGCCCATCGCCGCCGGCGTGCTCTATCCGCTCACCGGCACGCTTTTGTCGCCAATGCTGGCGGCGGCGGCGATGAGCCTGTCCTCGGTGTCGGTCATTGCCAACGCATTGCGGCTGAGAACGTTGAAACTCTGAGCAAAGCCCCCAAATACGAAACCCACTCAACAGGAGACCATGAATGACCTTGGCTAAAAAACTCGTGCTTTTGCTGATGGCGGCGGGAATGCTGCTTGCCGTCTTCCTCGAAAGCGTTCCGGCGCAGAGCGAAGAGATGAAACACGACATGGGTGCCATGTCGATGGATGCGACCGGCCCTTCGACCGAAGGCTACAAGGCGGCGATGGACAAGATGCATGCCGACATGATGGCGTCGCAATATACCGGCAATGCCGATGTCGATTTCGTCCGTGGCATGATCCCGCATCATCAGGGTGCCATCGACATGGCCAAGGTCGAGCTTGCCAACGGCAAGGACCCGGAAATCCGCAAGCTGGCCGAAGCGGTCGTCGCCGCGCAGGAAGCCGAGATCAAGCAGATGCAGGACTGGCTCGCCGCTCACCCGGTGAAGTAAGCCTTCTCGCAAAGTAGAATCCGGCGAGAACTCTCTCTGGATTTCTCGCCGAGGCCGTGATGCGATGCGGTCTCAACTGGAGCCCGCCATGCCGTCGACAATCAGAACTACAATGTTGCTCTCTGGCGAAGCCGTTCAGGTGCTTGGTCAGGGCACGTGGAAGATGGGCGAGGATTCGCGCCGCCGCGCCGATGAGGTCAACGCTCTCAAGCTCGGCCTCGACCTTGGCATCACGCTGATCGACACCGCCGAAATGTATGCTAGCGGCGGTGCCGAGGAAGTGGTTGCCGAGGCTATTGCCGGTCGCCGCGACGAGACCATCCTGGTCTCGAAGGTGCTGCCGTCCAACGCCTCGCGCGCCGGCGTGCAGCGCGCCTGCGAGAACAGCCTGAGGCGCCTGCGCACCGACCGCATCGATCTCTACCTGCTGCATTGGCCAGGCAGCGTGCCGCTGGTGGAAACCGTCGCGGCCTTCGAGGCGCTGAAAGAGGCCGGTAAGATCCGCCACTGGGGCGTCAGCAATTTCGACACCGACGAGATGGAAGAACTGGTCGGCTTGTCCGACGGCGGCAACGTCCAGACCAACCAGGTGCTCTACAATCTGGTCCGGCGTGGCCTCGAGTTCGATCTGGCACCATGGAGCCGCCAGCGCGGTATCCCCTTGATGGCCTATTCGCCGGTCGAGCAGGGCGCGCTGGCACGCAATGCCAGGCTCGACGCCGTCGCCGCCCGCCACAACGCTACACCGGCACAAATCGCGCTGGCCTGGGTGATGCATCAGGAGGGTGTCATTGCCATTCCGAAGGCCAGCAGCCAGGAGCACGTCCGCCAGAATTTTGCGGCGCTCGACATCAAGCTTACGCCGCAGGACATCGCCGATCTCGACCGCGCCTTTCCGCCGCCGACGCGGAAGCGCGGACTGGAGATGGTTTGACTACTTTCCCGCCAGCCCCTTCAACCGATACAGTGCTTCAAGCGCTTCCCTCGGCGTCATCTCGTCGGGGCTGATCGCGCCGAGCGCCTCGTTGAGCGCATCGCTCTTGACCGGCTTCGGCGCTTCGCGCTTCACCGCCACCGAAAACAACGGCAGGTCGTCGACCAGCCGGTTGGTCTTGCCGGAAACCTCGCCTTCTTCGAGCTGGTGCAGCACTTCCTTGGCCCGGTCGACCACCGCTTCCGGCAATCCGGCCAGCCGCGCCACCTGCACGCCGTAGGAACGGTCGGCGGCACCCTTGCCGACCTCGTGCAGGAAGACGACGTCGCTTTCCCATTCCTTGACCCGCATGGTGACGTTGTGCAGCCGCGCCAGCTTGCCGGCCAGCGAGGTCATTTCGTGGAAATGGGTGGCGAAGATCGCCCGGCAGCGGTTCTTCTCGTGCAGATATTCGACCGCCGCCCAGGCGATCGACAGGCCGTCGAAGGTGGCGGTGCCGCGGCCGATCTCGTCGAGGATCACCAGCGCGCGTTCGCCGGCCTGGTTGAGGATCGCCGCCGTCTCGACCATCTCGACCATGAACGTCGAGCGGCCGCGCGCCAGATCGTCAGAGGCGCCGACGCGCGAGAACAGCCGGTCGACGACGCCGATATGGGCCGATGCCGCCGGCACGAACGAGCCGGTTTGCGCCAGGATGGCGATCAGCGCGTTCTGCCGCAGGAATGTCGACTTGCCGCCCATGTTGGGGCCAGTCAAAAGCCAGATTGCCCCATTTTTGGCGCCACCCTCAGGCGACAGGTCGCAATCATTGGCGACGAACGGGCCTTCGCCGGAGCGGCGCAGTGCCTGCTCGACCACCGGATGCCGGCCGCCTGAAATCTCGAAGGCGAGGCTGGAATCCACCACCGGCCGGCACCAGGCTTCGCTCTCGGACAAAAGCGCGAGCGCCGCCGACACGTCGAGCACGGCCAGTGCATCGGCGCCGGCGCGGATCTTTTCCGCTTCGCCGACCGCTTCCGCCGTCAGCGCATCGAAGGCGGCAAGCTCGATGCTCAGCGCCCGGTCGGCGGCATTGGCGATCTTGGTCTCGAGTTCGGCGAGTTCGGTCGTCGTGAAGCGCATGGCATTGGCCATGGTCTGGCGGTGGATGAAGCGCGCCTTGGCACCGTCGCTGCCGGTCATCACCGCATGATGATTGGCGGTCACTTCGATGTAGTAGCCGAGCACATTGTTGTGCCGGATCTTCAGCGAGCGGATTCCGGTCTCGTCGATCAGCGAGCGCTCCAGCCCGGCGATGACTTTTCGCGATTCGTCGCGCAGCGCCCGCATCTCGTCGAGTTCGGCATGGTAGCCGCCGCGAACGAAGCCGCCGTCGCGCCTGAGCAGCGGCAGTTCGTCGCCAAGCGCCTGCGTCAGGTGCTGGGCAAGCGCCCTGGGCAGTGCCTCGATGGCGCCCAGCGCCGCCGTGAGTTCCTGGGGCAGGGTGGTTCCGCCGAAGATCCCGGCGATCGCGCCGGCCGCTTCGAAACCAGCGCGCAGCGCGCCGAGATCACGCGGGCCGCCGCGGTTCAGCGCCAGCCGGGACAGCGCCCGCGGCATGTCGGCGACGCTCTTTAGGCTTGCCCGCACCGCCTGGCAAAGCCGCGTCTCCGAGCGGAAGAAGGATACCGAGTCCAGCCTGGCGCCGATCGCAGCCGGGTCGGTCAACGGCGCCATCAGCCGGTCGGCGAGCAGCCTTGCGCCGCCGCCGGTCACCGTGCGGTCGATCGCCTTGAACAGCGAACCTTCACGGCTGCCCGACAGCGTGCGCAGCAGTTCCAGATTGCCGCGTGTCGCCGGGTCGATGAACAGGGTCGATCCCTGCTCCTCGCGCTCCGGCCGCGACAGTGGCGGGCGCTCGGCCTTCTGCGTCTTCTCGACATAGGCGATGGCGCCAGAGATCGCCGACAGTTCAGCGCGCGAAAACGCGCCAAAGCTGTCCGGCGTCGCCACATCGAAGAAGCGGGCGATGCGCCCCGTGGCCGAGGCCGAATCGAACAGCGAGGGCGGCTGTGGGTTGGCGACGCGGCCGAGCACGTCGAACACCGGTTTCAGCTCAGGATCGTAGAACACCGGTTCGGCAACGATCAGCTCGCGCGGATCGACGCGGAAGATGTCGGCCAGCAGCCGGTCGGCGGTGGTGTCAGTGACACGAAAGGCGCCGGTCGAGATGTCGATCCAGGCCAGCGCGAAGCTTCCTTGGTTCCCTGTCGCGCTGCCGCGCTCCCCGCCTCTTGGGTCCGCTCCGCCCTTCACCCTTCCCAGCGCCATCAGAAAGCTCGATTCCGACGGCGCCAGCAATTTGTCCTCGGTGATGGTGCCCGGCGTCACCAGCCGCACCACGTCGCGGCGCACCACCGATTTGCCGCCGCGCTTCTTGGCTTCGGCCGGATCCTCGATCTGCTCGCAGACGGCAACGCGAAAACCCTGGCCAATCAGCTTCTGCAGATAATCGTCGGCGGCATGCACCGGCACGCCGCACATCGGGATGTCGAGACCCTGGTGCTTGCCGCGCTTGGTCAAGACGATGCCCAGCGCCCGGCTTGCCTTCTCGGCATCGTCGAAGAACAGCTCGTAGAAATCGCCCATGCGATAGAACAGCAGCGAATCCGGGTTCGCCGCCTTGATCTCGATGAACTGCTCCATCATCGGCGTGACGGCGGCAGCGGCTGTCGGCAATGGCGCTATCGCCTCTGGGGCGTCCGGCTCGTTCGGATTGTGCATGTTCATGCGCGGCACGCTAGCAGATGTGGTCACGCGGTTTAATGCCGGCGCTTCGAAAAACAGGGGACGACCGGGACGGCCAGATGCCCGCAATCGCCAGCACCAACCGCGATTACCGAGCGCTGGCGGTTTACACGCGGCGGCGCGTGGTCTTAATTCGGGGCCACACAAGGCACCCGCTTCAAGGAGGTGCCGCACCGGCGAGGAAACCAAAAGCATCATGGCCAGGAAAACCGAGAACACCGGTCCGTCTGTCAGCGCGCAGGAAGCGCTCGAATTCCACGCCATGGGTCGTCCCGGCAAGCTGGAGGTCGTCGCCACCAAGCCGATGGCGACGCAGCGCGATTTGAGCCTCGCTTATTCGCCGGGCGTCGCGGTTCCTGTTCTGGCCATCGCCGAGGACCCCAGCCGCGCCTTCGACTACACGACGCGCGGCAACATGGTTGCCGTCATCTCCAACGGCACCGCCATCCTTGGGCTCGGCAACCTCGGCGCGCTGGCCTCCAAGCCGGTCATGGAGGGCAAGGCGGTGCTGTTCAAGCGCTTCGCCGACGTCGATTCCATCGACCTCGAGGTCGATACCGAGGACGCCGACGAGTTCATCAACTGCGTGCGCTTCCTCGGCCCCTCTTTCGGCGGCATCAACCTGGAGGACATCAAGGCGCCGGAGTGCTTCATCATCGAGCAGCGGCTGCGCGAGCTGATGGACATCCCGGTCTTCCATGACGACCAGCACGGCACCGCCATCATCTCGGCCGCCGGCCTGATCAACGCGCTGGAGATCACCGGCCGCGACATGAAGACCACGAAGATGGTCTGCAACGGCGCCGGTGCGGCCGGCATCGCCTGCATCGAGCTGATGAAGGCGATGGGCTTTGCACCCGACAACATCACTTTGTGCGACACCAAGGGCGTGGTCTTCCAGGGCCGCACCGAAGGCATGAACCAGTGGAAGTCGGCGCATGCGGTCAAGACCGAGGCGCGTTCGCTGGCCGAGGCGCTCGACGGCGCCGACGTTTTCCTCGGCCTCTCGGCCAAGGGTGCGCTGACCACCGCCATGGTGCAGTCGATGGCCAAGAACCCGATCATCTTCGCCATGGCCAATCCCGACCCGGAAATCACGCCGGAGGAAGTCGCCGAAATCCGCACCGACGCCATCATGGCCACCGGGCGTTCGGACTATCCGAACCAGGTCAACAATGTGCTCGGCTTCCCCTACATCTTCCGTGGCGCGCTGGATGTGCGGGCCACCACCATCAATGACGACATGAAGATCGCCGCCGCCCGCGCTTTGGCCGATCTGGCGCGCAAGGACGTGCCCGACGACGTCGCCGCCGCCTATCAGGGCAACCGGCCGAAATTCGGCCCCAACTACATCATCCCGGTGCCGTTCGACCCGCGCCTGATCTCGGCCATCCCGATCGCGGTCGCCAAGGCGGCGATGGACTCAGGCGTCGCCCGCAAGCCGATCCTCGATCTCGACCGCTACGCCCAGGAACTCTCCGCCCGCCGCGACCCGATCGCCTCGACCTTGCAGCGCATCTACGACCGCGTGCGCCGCCAGCCCAAGCGCATCGTCTTTGCCGAGGGCGAGGAGGAGCAGGTGATGCGCGCCGCCGTCTCCTATGTGAACCAGCGGCTCGGCACCGCCATCCTGCTTGGCCGCGACGACGTCATCAAGGAGAACGCCAAGCACGCCGGCATCGACCTCAACAAGCAAGGCATCGAGATCATCAATGCCCGGCTGTCGCGCCGCAATGGCATCTACACCGACTATCTCTACGAGCGCATGCAGCGCAAAGGCTTCCTGTTCCGCGACTGCCAGCGCCTGATCAACAACGACCGCAACCACTTTGCTGCCTGCATGGTGGCGCTGGGCGATGCCGATGGCATCGTGACGGGCGTGACCCGCAACTATTCGACCGCGCTCGACGACATCCGCCGCGTCATCGACGCCAAGCCCGGCCACCGCGTCATCGGTGTGTCGATCGTGCTGGCGCGGGGCAGGACCGTGCTGGTCGCCGACACCGCCGTGCACGACATGCCGAACGCCGAGCAGATCGCCGACATTGCCGAGGAAGCTGCCGGCTTTGCCCGCCGCATGGGCTACGAGCCGAGGCTCGCCATGCTCGCCTATTCGACCTTCGGCCATCCGCAGGGCGAACGCTCCGAGCGCGTCCAGGAAGCCGTGCGCATCCTCGACAAGCGCCGCGTCGATTTCGAGTATGACGGCGAAATGGCCGCCGACGTCGCGCTCAACGCCCGCGCCATGGCGCAGTATCCGTTCATCCGCCTCACCGGTCCGGCCAATGTGCTGATCATGCCGGCGTTCCACTCGGCCTCGATCTCGACCAAGATGCTGCAGGAACTCGGCGGCTCGACCGTCATCGGCCCGTTGCTGGTCGGCCTCAACAAGCCGGTCCAGATCGTCTCGCTCAACGCCAAGGATTCAGACATCGTCAACATGGCGGCGATTGCGGCGTATACGGCGGGGGCCTGACGAACGTCCGCGCAGCGGACGAAAGCCCGCCAGCGCTTTTCGAGAGAGGCAAGGCCTCGCTCGAGGGCAGCCTGAACGGAATCGCCCGCGCCACTCCACCTGGATGCATGCAATCGCAGGAATCCTGCGATTCAAGCCGATTTTGGCGAAAATCGCCGCGATCCATAAGATATTGATAATATTCGGTTGTTATACCAGAGAGCTGTCGTCGATGTGCCAGGGGTGGCATTTTGGGCAGACTGGGGTGGTGACAGTCATGGATTTGCAGCCGTGAAGCACGATACGATTCCAACATCCGTGGTCGGCCAGGGAGCCTATCACGACGAGCGCCTGGACGCTCTGCTCAGCATCACCGGCCGGATGGATGGCTACCTCTACCGCTGCCGCAACGATGCGTCCTACACCATGCTCTATATCAGCGACGGCGTTCTCACTGTCAGCGGCTTTCCGCCCACGGATTTCGTGCACAACGCCGTGCGCGACTACGTCTCGGCCATCCACCCGGACGACCTCGCCTCGGTCTATGCCGCCGTCGACACCGCGCTCGAAGCGCGTTGCAACTGGAACGTCGACTACCGCATCGTGCCGAGGGTCGGCGAACCGCTTTGGGTCCGCGAGATCGGCGGCGGTGTCTGGGACGACGCCGGCGAACTCGAATTCCTGGAAGGCTTCGTCGTTGACATCAGCGACCGCAAGGTTGTCGAGGACCTCAACTCCCAGCTGCTGCTGGATCTGAAGACCGCCAACGAGGAGCTGTCCGCGCAAAAGCGCGAGATTGAGCTGGCCAAGCAGCAGAGCGACCATTCGGCCAACCACGATCTGTTGACGGACCTGCCCAACCGGCGTGCCTTCCACGACGAACTCAAATCGGTGGTCGCCCGCTGCAGCGTCACCGGCGAGGCGGCCGGTCTTCTGTTCATCGACCTCGACCGGTTCAAGGAAGTCAATGACACGCTCGGCCACGAGGCCGGCGATGCGCTGCTGCAACGTGTATCGAGCCAGCTCCGCTCGATCCTGCGCAGCGCCGATTTCGTCGCCCGGCTTGGCGGTGACGAGTTCGCGTTCCTGTTCTCGGGCGACACCGATCTGGCGCAGCTGAAGGCCGTGCGCGTTGCCGAACGCATCCTGGAAAGGTTGCGGATCAAGGTTCCCACGCCGGATGGCGCCATCCAGGTCGGCTGCACCGTTGGCGTGGCGATGTATCCGGCGGAAGCCGCCGATTCCGAAGCGCTGATCGCACTCGCCGACCGGCTGATGTACATCGGAAAAAAGAGTGGCCGCAACCGGTTGGTCACCGCCAAGGAAATGGCGCCGCAACAGCCATCATCCAGGCCGCGCCACTCAATTCGCAAGACTGCCTAGGCGCGTCTATCAGGGCGTGCACCGAAGCACTCAGCCCGGCGCGAACACGCGTGCGGCCTCGACGACCTCCTCGATCTGATCCTGCCGGAGCAGGTCGATCGGGGTGCGGCCGTCGAGCTGCGCTGAAGGACGCGTCAGCCACAGCCAGGCCAGTCTGGGATTGCTGATCAGGGACTGCACGTCGCGGATGCCCGCGACCGGCCTGCCGTCGACGAACTGCGCCAGCGGGAAGACATGCTTGCGGCCACCCTTGCGCAGGGCGATGACCTCACCCCGCCTTTGCCAGCGATGCAGGGTCGAGCGGGCGATGCGCAGGTTCTCTTCCAGATAGGTCGATCCGGCGACGCGGCCGGCCCAGTCCTCGATCAGCATCGATTCGAGGTCGTCGGCTCGCGGCGGTGAGGAAACGGGTCCATCGATATCCGCCAGGGATGCCGGCGGCAGCCCCGCAGCGCCGCTTGTGCCCGCCTCGCTGCGGCGCGCGGCTTCCGCTGCCAGGGCGCGCACGAATTTCGATGCAAGGCCGGGAAGGTCGGCATGGATGGCATCAATGGCGCGCTGATGCTTCGGCGACAGCAAGGTGACGGCGGAAGCTATGCTGCCGGCGATCTTGCCGACCGAGACCATGGTGGGTCTGTTGATGGCCTCGTCATAGTGGGCAAGCGCACGTTCAACTTCCTCCGCGACCATCTCCGCGAAGTCGTCCGGCTTGATGCCGGTTGTCTGGATTTGAAATCTGTTCATGCATCTGTCTCTTGGGCCGGGCGCTCCTCCCACAGCTGCGGCCGGTTGTTGAACGGCTAGTGCGGAAAGCGGAAATCGCGACGGCAACAGATGCAGCGGCCCGACAGCATGCTGTCTTGCATTTTTGACACCCCAACTGGCTGCAGGCGCGCCGCGAATGTCAGTCCCAGGTCGCCTCGATTGCGTGTAGGTGCGATGTATGACAGCTGCGCGACGGTGAGCAGCGGGGCGCGCCTTCCCTTCTCCCCTTGTGGGAGAAGGTGGATTGGCGCGCAGCGCCAAGACGGTTGAGGGGTGTTGGACGGAGCGCCGTCAGCGCCAAGCTGGAGACCCCTCATCCGTCGCCTTCGGCGACACCTTCTCCCACAGGGGGAGAAGGGAGAAACTGCCCTACAGCAACCCCGCCTGTTCAGCCTCGCGGCGCAGGTTCTGGCGCGGGCGCGGGCCGATCTGCTGGATCACCAATCCGGCCGCCAGTGAGCCAAGGTCGCCACAGACCTTGAGGTCGCGGCCTTGCGTGTAGCCATGCAGGAAACCGGCGGCATAGAGGTCGCCGGCGCCTGTCGTGTCGACCAGTTCCTTGATCGCGGTCGCCTGGATGAGCACGGTCTCGTCGCCGCGCACGATGACCGAGCCCTTTTCCGAGCGGGTCACGGCGGCGATCCGGCAATCCTTGCGGATCTGCGCCAGCGCCTCGTCGAACGACGATGTCTGGTAGAGCGACTTGATCTCGTGGCTGTTGGCAAAGACGATGTCGACGGTGCCCGAACGCATCAGGTCGAGGAACTCTTCGCGATAGCGGTCGACGCAGAACGAATCCGAGAGTGTCATCGACACTTCGCGGCCCGCCGCGTGCGCCAGCTTCGCCGTCTGCCGGATCGCCTCCTTGGCCCGCGGCGGGTCCCACAGATAGCCCTCGAAATAGGTGACCTTGGCGCCGGAAGCCTTGTCGGCCTCGACATCCTCCGGCCCGAGCTCGACGCAGGCGCCGAGATAGGTGTTCATCGAGCGTTCGCCGTCGGGGGTGACGAAGATCATCGAGCGCGCCGTCGGCGGCTCGCCCTTGAGCGGCCTGGTGTCGAAGGCGACACCCTGCGCGTGGATGTCGTGCGCGTAGATCTCGCCCAGCGCATCGTTCGAAACCTTGCCGAAGAAGGCGGCGCGGCCGCCGAAGCTGGCGACGCCGGCCGCCGTGTTGCCGGCGCTGCCGCCGGACGCCTCGATCGCCGGGCCCATTCGGCTGTAGAGCAGTTCGGCGCGCCGGGTGTCGATGAGGTTCATCGCGCCCTTGATGATGCCGTTGGTCTCGAGGAATTCCTCGTCGCACTGGGCGATGATGTCGACAATGGCATTGCCGATGCAAAGCACGTCATAATCCGGCATCAATGTCTCCGCCAAAAACCCGAGCCGGCTTCTTGCCATGCCCGGGCGGGTCTACAGCAAGACTCCGAAAATTGGCAACCGATTTTCTGTAGTTGCCGGCGTGGCGGCGATGACCATTCCCTTGTCGAGGAAGGCGCGGAGCCGCGGTTCTTGCAAATCAGGGTGCGCCTCCGCGACGAGGCGCTATGACAATTCGACCGTGGCCGAAGCATTTCATCGCAGCGCCGCTTACAAGCCTGATCAGCCGATCACGCTTTGAAGCGAGCCGCACATGCCGACAAAGAACGATATGACGACCGACCTGGCGCTGCTCGCCGTGCTGGCGGTGCTTTGGGGCGCGTCCTACACCTTCATCAAGATCGGCGTCGAGACGATCCCGCCGGTCACGTTCATTGCCGCGCGCACCCTGATTGCCGGCGGCATTCTCTTCGCCATCATCCGCTGGCGCGGGCTCGCCATGCCGGGCGATGCGGCAAGCTGGCGCCGCTTCGCCTTCCAGGCATGCCTCAACAGCGTCGTGCCGTTCACGCTCATCGCCGCGGCCGAGCGCTCGGTTGATGCTGGCCTCGCCACCATCCTCAACGCGACCTCGCCGATCTTCACCTTCCTGCTGACCGCGCTCATCACCCGCCACGAGCCGGTCACGATGCGCAAACTGATTGGCGTCGGCGCCGGCATTGCCGGCATCTGCCTCATCATCGGCACCGAGGCGCTGGGTGGTCTCGGTCATGAGCTCTGGGCGCAGTTGGCAATCGTCGCGGCGACGATCTGCTATGCCGGTGCGGCGATCTTCGGCCGTGGCTTCAAGGGCCTCGATCCGATGCTGCCCGCCGCCGGTTCGATGCTCTGCGGCGCCATAATCCTCGTGCCGCTCAGCCTGATGGTCGACCAGCCATGGACGCTGACACCGTCGACGGCGTCGATCCTGGCCTTGCTCGGCCTCTCGGTGTTTTCGACCGCGCTGGCCTTCGTCATCTATTTCCGCCTCATCCACACGCTGGGCTCGGTCGGCACCACCTCGCAAGCCTATCTGCGCGTGCCGATCGGCGTCGGCATCGGCGCCATCTTCCTCGGCGAAAGCCTCGGTCCGACGGCGTGGCTTGGCATGGGTTTTGTTGTCGCAGGCGTCGCAGCCATGACCATCCCGGTTCGAAAGCCGGCGCTCGCTCGATAAAGCAATTCCAGGAAAAGTGTGAAGCGGTTTTCCGTCCGGAATTGCGCTAAAACTAAGAGCTATCGGCGCTTGTGGCGGGCAGGCGCGTCGCCTATCTCCGGGACGACCCGTTCGACGTGAGGTTGGAAGCACCGTGATCTCAAGCGCCGCCCGCGCCGCCGCCGGCCAGTTGTTCTCGTCCGAATTCCGTTCGGTGTTCATCAAGACACTGGGGCTAACTTTGCTGGCGTTGGTGGCTTTGTGGTTCGGCCTCACCAGCCTCGTCGAGTGGCTGGCCCTGCCGTGGCTCCAAACGCTGTTGCACGGCATGCCGTCCTGGGCCGGCTGGCTGGGCGGCATCATCACAGCCATCGCTCTTGCCTTCGGCATGGCATTGCTCATCGCCCCGGTGACGGCGATCGTCGCCGGCCTGTTCCTCGACGACATCGCCGAAGTGGTCGAACGCATCGACTATCCCGGCGACCCGGCCGGACGCGCCATGCCGGCGCTGCGGTTGCTGGTCCTGTCAGCCAGGTTCTTGGGCGTCGTCATCCTCGGCAACATCGTCGCCCTGCTGCTTCTCCTGGTGCCGGGCGTCAACATTGCCGCCTTCTTCATCGTCAACGGCTATCTGCTCGGGCGCGAGTTCTTCGAATTCGCCGCGATGCGCTTTCGCCCGGAAGAAGAGGCCAGGGCCTTGCGCCGGCACTATGCCGGCACGGTGTTTCTCGCCGGGCTGGTCATATCAGCCTTCCTCGCCGTGCCGCTGCTCAATCTGGTGACGCCGCTCTTCGCTGCCGCCCTGATGGTGCATCTGCACAAGGCGATTGGTGCCCGGGAAGCGGCGCGCGTCTCGCACGGCTAAGCTCTGTTCAACGTAACAGGAATCCGCGCCCCAGCTCATCATCGGGCTCGACGATGAATTCCGCTCGCCCGGAATAGTAGGCGCGGCCGCCGACGCGGGCGATGGTCGCTTCATGCGGGCCAGCCTTCGCGGTCCGCACCACGGCCCCGGAAAAGCGCGAGCCGGCGCGGGCTCTTTTAATCTAGGGATTTACCAAACAGCGCCTGCAATTTGCTGAACGGCATGGCGGCGCGGGTGAAGCCGAACGTGCCGTCCTGCTGGATCTCGCGCGCCGCCGTCTCCAGCATGCCATAGGCGAAATTGGTCAGCCATGGCCCGAGCGAAATGCGTTTGACGCCGGCCATGGTCAGATCGGCGATGGTGAAGCCTGGCCTCGCCATGACGTTGACCGGCTTGCCGACCGCCGAGCAGATCGTGCGCACCATCTCGACGTCGCCGATGCCTGGCGCATAAAGTACGTCGGCGCCGGCCTTCTCGAACGCCTGCAGCCGCTTGATGGTGTCGTCAAGGTCCGACTTGCCCCACAGGAAATTCTCGGCCCGCGCCGTGAAGACGAAATCGCGCTTCAACGCCCGCGCCGCCTCCACGGCCGCCGCGACGCGCTCGACGGCGTGCGAGAAATCATAGATCGGCTTGTCCGGATCGCCGGTGTGGTCCTCGATCGAGCAACCGGCAAGGCCGGCCGCTTCCGCCGCGAAGATGGTTTCGGCGGCACGCTCGGCGCTGTCGCCCTTGCCTTTCTCGAGGTCGGCCGAGACCGGCAGGCTGGTCGCCGCCGTCACTTCGCGGCAATGATGGATCATCGCTTCGAAGGTCACGGCGCCATCCGGCAGGCCGCGCGAAAAGGCAAAGCCGGCGCTGGTCGTCGCCAGCGCCTTGAAGCCGAAAGAATCCAGCAGCTTCGTCGTGCCGACATCCCAGGGATTGGGCATGACGAAGGTCGATGCATGCAGGTCGCGAAAGATCTTGCCCTTGTCCATGGAAATTCCCCCATCATGTGCGGCGTGGTGTAAAGGATTTTACCCTGCCCTCCCTGGCCGGGCAAACGAATGCGACTAGTTCAGAAGCGTTTGGCGTTCTCTCCTGCCAATTTGTCCAGCGCGCCGGAATCCTTGGCGTAGTGCGAGGCCTTGGTGTCCCAGTGATAGGTGACGGAAATGTCCTGCGACGCAGCCACGGGCGGTGTGTCATCGCAGCTTTCACCGTTCAGCACCGTGGCATCGGTCACCGTCACCTTGATGGCGGCATAAGGCTGGCCGTCGGCGATGGTCTGGAAAGCCACGTTCTGCTTGCGGCTGTAGCTGCACAGATTTTCGTCGAACGTATAGATCATGTCGATCAGTTCGAGCTTGTCGTCGCGGACCATGATCAGCGGGGTGATCACATAATTCTGGCTCGAATTGAAATGCGCGCTCATGGTGATGAGGACGTCATCGTTGGCGCTGACGGAAAGCTTGCCGGGTTCGCGGAAATAGGTGCCACGGTCGACGGCGACATTGACGGCATCGAGCAGTTTCGGCTTCCCCGTGATGTCGTAGAGCGCCAGCACGGCATAGCCTTCGGCACTGTCGGGAGAATCGCCGAGGTCGAACAGCATCGTCAGCCGGTCCTTGCCGCCAGACTTGATGGCAAGCACCGCGGCATTGGAAAAGCCCGATGTTTCTGGCGGCGAACCGCCGCTGTCCGGTCCCTCGATGTGGCGCATGTCGATCGGCAGCCCACCTTTGTAGAAGCTGTCTTTGTCCCCCGCGAGATCCGGGATGACCATCCTCGCCAGGTCGAGATAGGTGGCGTCGTTGTGGCCGGGCAGCGCGCTGCCGAGTTCCGGGAAGCCGACGGCTTGCGCGCCGGCGGCTGTCCAGAGAAACGGCAGCAGCATCAAGGCGAGGATGCAGCGAAGCAGAGGGATTTTCATGCGTGGCCCCGAGTTGGCAGCGCCACGCTAGCACGGACAATCGAGGCGTACAGCCGTGGGCTGAAGATCAGGTCAGTGGATCGGCACCAGCCCGGCCAGCTCGCGCATGTCGTCGAACAGGATGCCGCCGGCCTGGATCAGGCCGTCGCGGTCGGAATAGGGGTCGCCATGATAGGAAAACACCCGCATGCCGGCGGCAATGCCGGCTTGCGTGCCGGCGACGCTGTCCTCGATGACGATGCAGTCGGCGGGCGCAAAGCCCATCGTCTTTGCTGCATGCAGGAACAGGTCGGGGAATGGCTTGCCGCGCGCGACCATGGTCGAGCTGAACATCGCGTGTTCGAACAGCGACAACAGCCCGGTCTGGCCAAGCGTGATGTGCATCTTCGACACTCTGGCCGAGGTGGCGACGCAATAGGCGATGCCGACTGAGCGCACGGCTTCGACAAACTCGCGGACGTAAGGGATCGCCTCGACCCCCTGCGCGAACAGGTCCGGCAGGCCGGCATTCCAGCGGTCGACGAAATCGGCGCCGAGCCTGACGCTGGTTTCCTCTTCGATCTGTTTCTGCACCGACGCCATGCTGCGGCCGGAGAAATTCTTGCGGCAATATTCGAAGCTTGTCGGATAACCGGCAGCGCTCAGCCATTCGGCGAGGCGTCGATTGGCGAGGTTCTCCGTATCGACCAGGATCCCGTCGCAGTCGAAGATGACTAGCTTTGGAACCTGCATCAGGCGGTGCCGGTCGATCCGAACCCGCCCGAGCCACGCGCCGTGCCACCGGCCAAAGTGCGCTCTTCCACGGCCGCCTGCGTCACCGCCGCGAAAACGATCTGGGCGATGCGCATGCCGCGCGTCACGGCGAAATCCTCGTCACCGAGATTGATCAGCAGCACCTTCACCTCGCCGCGATAGTCGCTGTCGATGGTGCCAGGCGTATTGAGGCAGGTCAGCCCATGCTTGAAGGCGAGACCGGAGCGTGGCCGCACCTGGCCTTCCATGCCTTCGGGAATTTCCAGGATCAGTCCGGTCGGCACCAGCGCGCGTTTTCCAGGCAGGATCAGCAGCGGCCGGTCGTCGGGCACCGCGGCGCGCAGATCCATGCCGGCCGCACCGGGGCTTTCATAGGCCGGGAGGGGAAGTCCTTCACCATGCGGCAATCTGACGAAGCCGACGGTCGGACCGATGACGGAGGGATTTTGAAGGGCTGCGCGCATAAAATCGATCTTATCGGCGCGAACGGCGATTCGGTCAACTCGGCTCTAGCGCTATCAACGGCTTTCTTTCTGGCATCACTATGACAAGACCTAGGGTGTGTTGAGATTCAGGCCAGGCCGGCATCACCTGAATATCGACACACCTCAGCGCAGTTCCATCGGAACGACGGTGGTCTCCTTGATCTCCTCCATCACGAAGGAGGCGGAAACATCAGACAGCGCCACCTTGGCGATAAGCCGCTGGTAGAGCCGGTCATAGGCCTTGACGTCGGCGACGCGGGCACGCAGCACATAGTCGAGGTCGCCCGACATGCGATAGACGCCTGTGATCTCGGGAAAGCCGGTCACCGCCGCCCGGAATTTCTGCAGCCAGTCCGGGTCGTGGTTGGACGTGCGGATCAGGATGAACACGGAAAGGCCAAGCCCGAGCTTTTCCGCATCGACCAGTGCCACCCGCCCGGTGATGACGCCATCCTCCTCAAGCCGCTTCACCCGGCGCCAGCAGGCATTGCGCGACAAGGCCACCCGTTCCGACAGCTGGTCGACCGACAGCGTGCCATCGCGTTGCAGTTCAGTCAGCAATTTTCGGTCGATTTCGTCCATTTCCATCGCCATGTGGGATGTTTGTCCCATGGAGTGGCCAAATACAAGGACATTTTGAGACCGATGAACCGGCGAAGCGTGTCAGGATACTCATATCAGGAACTCAAGCGCTGAAGGGGAACCAGCATGTCGACACGGCTCGCAAAGATCTTCACCTCGCATCCGGCCAAGGTCGGCGAAACCTATTTCGGCCATATGGCCTTTGCCGCCTGGTTCTCGTCGCGTTTGCTGATGGCGGCGGGTGCCGCGCTCGTTCACGCTTTCTTGCCATTTCTGTTCGAGACTACCGCCAGCCGAATCGTCCGCGAGCTTTACGAGCGGACGCACAACAGAGGCTCGCACGTGACCAAGGAGCCGGTGGCTCTAATGGATCGCGCCTAGAGGACGACAGAAGCGATGTGCCGGTGGGCGGCCTATCTCGGTGAAGCGGTCTTTCTCGAAGACATCCTCACGGCGCCCTGTCACTCGCTGATTGCCCAGAGCCATTGCGCCCAGGAAGCGAAATCGCCGACCAATGGCGACGGTTTCGGCCTTGCCTGGTATGGCGACCGGCCGGAGCCGGGTCTCTACCGAGACATCCTGCCGGCCTGGTCCGATCCCAATCTGAAGAGCCTGTGCCGGCAGATCAAGTCCGGCCTGTTCCTTGCCCACGTGCGGGCCTCGACCGGCGGCGCCACCAGCCGCATGAACTGCCATCCCTTCATTTCGGACCGCTGGTCGTTCATGCACAACGGCCAGATCGGTGGTTTTGAAAAGATCCGCCGTGCGCTGGAGAACTCACTGTCCGACGCCGTCTTCGACCAGCGCGAAGGCACCACCGATTCCGAATTGTTTTTCCTCCTGATGATCGACGAAGGATTGGTCACCGATCCGCAAGGCGCCGTCTCGCGTGCCACCAGCCGCGTGCTCGACGCCTCGCGCCGTGTCGGCCTCGAGCCGGTGCTGAAGCTCACCGCCGCCTTCTCGGACGGGCAGGCGCTGCATGCGGTGCGCTATGCCACCGACGCCCACGCCCCGACGCTCTACACCTCCGTTTTCCGCAAAGGCGGCGGCCGCTGCATCGTGTCCGAACCGTTCGACCGCGAAGGCGGCGACTGGCAGGCGATCCCGCCATCGAGCTTCGTCACAATCACTAGCGATGGCATGGCCATCCGTCCTTTCGCGCCGGCATCGGCCAGGCTGGCGCTGGCCGTCTAGGTCCTTCGCTGGGTTGTAAATTGCGGCAAAGTCGCGGGACAGCGCCCCCCTCTGTCCTGCCGGACATCTCCCCCACACGGGGGGAGATTGGATGTCACGACGGCTTTCGCCAATCTCCAACGTTTGAAAGAATGGCGCGGTCGGCAAGGCTGCCAATCTCCCCACCCGTGGGGGAGATGTCCGGCAGGACAGAGGGGGGCGACGTAGAGCGCCGACCTCAACAAATCCTGTCGGCGCAATTTTGATCAAGCGCTAGAGAGTTCGGAATGCTGAACTTGCCTTGAAGCCGCCCTGCAATCCTCCATGTCAATCGACGAGCGGCCAAGCCGGAGCATTGATCATGGACATCGTCTTTTCTTCAACCGTCGAACTGGCCGCCGCGATCGCCACGCGGAAAATCTCCGCCGTGGAGGCGCTCGACGCCCATCTCGCGCAGATCGACGGGCACAACGAGGCGGTCAACGCCGTCATTTCGCTCGACCGGGAAGGCGCCCGCGAGCGCGCCAAAAAGGCCGACGCAGCCCAAGCGCGCGGCGAGGCACCTGGGCCACTGCACGGCGTGCCGTTCACGCTGAAGGACATGCATGAGACGGCAGGCATGAAGACCACGGTCGGCTTCCCGCCCTTCGCCCACTACGTCGCCAAACGGGATAGCCCGGTCGTTGCCCGGCTGAAGGCAGCCGGCGGCCTGCTGATGGCCAAGACCAATGTCGCGATCATGCTGTCGGACTGGCAGTCGAGCAATCCACTGTTCGGCCGCACCAGCAATCCCTGGAACCTCCAGCGCACCGCCGGCGGCTCCAGCGGTGGTGCGGCGGCAGCAATTTGCGCCGGGATGACGCCATTCGATGTCGGCACCGACATGCAGGATTCGATCCGGCTGCCGGCCGCCTTCTGCGGTGTCTATGGTCTCAAGCCGACAGAGCACCGTCTCTCGCTGGCCGGCGCGTTTCCCGATCCCGGCGATGCTGCGCGCAGCGTGCGGCTGATGTCCTGCCTCGGCCCGCTGGCGCGCAGCGCGGAAGATCTATCCCTAGTCTATCAAATCATCGCCGGTCCTGATGGGAGCGACACCGATCTTGCGCCGGTGCCGGTCGAGGACATGCCAAAGCTCGACCCTAGGACATTGCGCATCGCCTTCGCGTCGTCCTTTCCAGGATTCCCGGTGGCCAGTGCGATCAGCGCGGCGGTCGAAAATCTCGCAAGGCAGCTGCAATCGGCAGGGGCGATCGTCAAGGAAGCGAAACTGCCCAAGCTCGATCTGCACGATGATCTCGAGCAAGGCGGCGCGCTGATCGGCATGATGATGGAGGCCGCGCAACCCGAGCCGCCGGAGGAACCGACACCAGTCTCGCGCTGGTTCGAGGCGCTCGCCCGCCGCGACAGATCCATTCTCGCTTGGGATCGGTTTTTCGAAAACTGGGATGCGCTGCTCTGCCCGGTCGCCATGACCACAGCCTTCCCGCATTGCGAGCCCGGCACGCCGGTCCAGCTCGACGGCAAGGAACAGAGCTACTGGATGCTGCCGGCCTATGGAGCCGTGTTCAACTACAGCGGCCATCCCGCACTTTCGATGCCGTGCGGACAGGACGGCGGCTTGCCGATCGGCCTGCAACTGGTCGGCAAACGCTGGTCGGAGTCGCGGCTGCTCGGCATCGCCAGGGCAATCGAACCGTTGACCGGCGGCTTTCGCCGTCCGCCCGGCTATTGAGCGAAGCGCGACAATCCGTAGGGCGCCAGCAGCGGGTCGCGCTCGCCGTCGAGGATTTCCCGGGCTGCGAACAGGCCGACGGCCGGCGCCAGCGTGATGCCGGAATGCATGACCGCGACGTAGACACCGTCCATGCCCTCGGCGCGGCCGATGATCGGAAAACCGTCGATCGGCGTCGGCCGGTAGCCGACCGTGTGGAAATCCAGCTCCAGTCCGTCGCCACCGCGCAGCATGGCTTTCAGGGCCGCAAACAGTTCGCGGGCGGTGACTTGCGGGTCCATGCCCGGGTCGGCGCCGCCGAAGTCCGAGCCGGCAATGATGCGGCCCTCCGCCGTCTGGCGCATGTGCAGCCGCTCGGCCAGCACCAGGCCGTTGAGCAGTTTTTTGTAAGGCCGCGAATGGACGATCAGCCCGGGCGGCGTCTCGATCGGCAGGTTGATCCCGGCCGTTGCCGCGATCGCCGGTGAGCCGACGCCGGCGGCGATCACCACCTCGTCGGCTGCTATCAGGCCGTGCGACGTGTCGACGCCGGTGATCTCGCCTCCGGTCTGGACCAGCGCCGTCACCGTGCTGGAGATGATCCGCGCTCCGCGCCGTTCGGCATCGGCCAGCAGCGCTCTGGCAGCGGCCACCGGCTCGGCGACACCCTCTTCGGCGACATGCAAGGCGACATCCGGGAGCGCGGCGAGATTGGGCTCGATGCGCGCGACGCCAATGCGGTCGACGCGCTTGATGCCGTAGCCCCAGGCGGAGTGTCGGCGGCGTAGGTTTCCATTGCGGCTGCCGACAAATCCCAGCACAGGCCGCCGCACCAGCTAAGCGGAATTTCGGGCAGGTCCTGCGCCAACCTCGACCATTCCGCCATCGCGCGGGTGCGCAGCCGGAAATACGGCTCTGGATTGCCCCAGCTGGCATTGATCCAGGCGAACGAGTTCGGCGTCGCGACCCCACCTGCATCGCTGTCGGCAATGACCGTCACCCGTGCGCCTGCCTTGCTCAGATGCCAGGCGATGGAGGCGCCGATGATGCCGGCGCCGATGACGATCACTTGTTTGACTGCACTCATGCGGGACCTCTGCCGAACCGGGTCTTTTGATGCCATCGCGGCGCGCCTATCTCAAGGGCCAGCAGGCCAATCCGGTCAAATCTGTTCGACAGGCCGGAAATGCGCTGCTAGAAGCCCGCGCCACAGACAGGATTCCAGACATTGGCTGAAGACATCGAACAAGCGGTATCCCGCCGCCGCACCTTCGCGATCATCGCGCACCCGGATGCCGGCAAGACCACGCTCACCGAAAAGCTGCTGCTGTTCGGCGGCGCCATCCAGCTTGCCGGCGAGGTCAAGGCCAAGAAGGACAAGATCCAGACCCGGTCCGACTGGATGAAGATCGAGCGCGAGCGCGGCATTTCGGTCGTCACTTCGGTGATGACGTTCGAATACGAGGACAATGTCTTCAACCTGCTCGATACGCCCGGCCACGAGGATTTCGCCGACGACACCTATCGCACGCTGTCGGCGGTCGACAGCGCCGTCATGGTCATCGACGCCGCCAAGGGCATCGAGCCGCGCACGCTCAAATTGTTCGAGGTTTGCCGGCTGCGCGACATCCCGATCATCACGTTCGTCAACAAGATGGACCGTGAAAGCCGCGATCCGTTCGAGATTCTCGACGAGATCGAACAGAAGCTGGCGCTGGATACTGCACCCATCACCTGGCCGATCGGCCGCGGCAAGACGTTTTCGGGCACCTATCATCTGGCACTAAACGCGGTGCGTAGGGGCGACGACGAGAAGGAACGCACGCCGGTCAACGGTCCCGATTCCAATCGCGTCGCCGGCCTGCTGCCGGAGAACGAGCGCGAGGCCTTCATCGAGGAATTGGAACTGGCGCGCGAAGCCTGCCGTCCGCTCGACATCGACGCTTTTCGCGAGGGCCATCTGACGCCGGTCTATTTTGGCTCGGCGTTGCGTAATTATGGCGTCCGCGACCTGATCGAGGCGCTTGGTGCCTTCGGTCCGCCGCCGCGCGCGCAGGAGGCCGATATCCGCAAGGTCGAGGCGACCGAGGACAAGATGACGTCCTTCGTTTTTAAGATCCAGGCCAACATGGATCCCAACCACCGCGACCGCATCGCCTTCGTCCGCGTCTGCTCGGGCAAGCTCGAGCGCGGCATGAAGGCCAAGCTGGTGCGCACCGGCAAGCCGATGTCCTTGTCGGCGCCGCAATTCTTCTTTGCCCGCACCCGCGTCACCGCCGACGAGGCGTTCGCCGGCGACGTTGTCGGCATCCCCAACCACGGCACGCTGCGCATAGGCGACACGCTGACCGAGGGCGAGGAGATCCTGTTCCGCGGCGTGCCGAATTTCGCCCCGGAAATCCTGCGCCGTGTCCGCCTCGGCGACGCGATGAAGGCCAAGAAGCTCAAGGAGGCGCTGCACCAGATGGCCGAGGAGGGCGTCGTGCAACTGTTTTCGCCCGAGGACGGCTCGCCGGCCATCGTCGGCGTCGTCGGCGCGCTGCAACTCGACGTGCTGAAGGAGCGGCTGAACTTCGAATACACGCTACCGGTCGAGTTCGAGATGTCGCGCTTTTCGGTCTGCCGCTGGATCTCGGCCGACGACAAGGCCGAGGTTCTGCGTTTCATCGAGGCGCATCGCGGCGACATCGCCCGCGATCTCGACAACGATCCGGTGTTCCTCGCCCAGCACGCCTTCTCGCTGAACTACGAAGCGGAACGCTGGAAGGCGATCCGCTTCGCCACGATCAAGGATTATCAGGTCCGCGACAAGGCGGCTTGATACGCAGCTTTCCCTTCTCCCCGTTCACGGGGAGAAGGTGCCCGAAGGGCAGATGAGGGGCAGCGCCGACCTCGATGATCAATCTGCTCCAATGAGCCATCCGGCCCGTCGCAGGCTCCGGGCGTTCGAAGCTCGAAAAGCCAAGCAATTGGCTTTTCGTTCGCTGCGCGAACCGCTTCTCACCCCTTCGCTGCCTCTTCGATCTTGGCGATGTCGATCTTGCCCATCTGCATCATCGCCGCCATCACCCGGCCGGCCTTGGCCTGGTCCGGATCCTGAAGCAGCCTGGGCAGTTGTTCCGGCACGACCTGCCAGGAGACGCCGAACTTGTCCTTCAGCCAGCCGCATGGGCCCGGCTCGCCGCCTCCCTCCGTGAGCTTGGTCCAGAAATGGTCGACCTCTTCCTGCGTCTTGCAGTCGATCGACTGCGACATCGCCTCGGTGAACTTGTATTGCGGTCCACCATTGAGCGCCTGGAACGGCACGCCGTCGAGCTCGAACGAGGCCACCAGTACCTTGCCTTCAAGAGCGTTGCCCTTGGGCCAGCGCATCACGCTCAGCACCTTCGAATTCTTGAAGATGGAGGTGTAATGGTTCATTGCCTCTTCGGCCTGGCCATCGAACCACAGGCAGGTGGTTATCTTTTGCATGTCGTGCTCCTCGCGCTGTTTCGGTTGCTGTCACGGCAAAACGGCTCAATCCGGGAATGGTGCCATTCCCTTGCCGTTTGTCCAAGGACGGGCCTGTGGCGCGCAATCCGACAGCGATCAGCAATTTTTTTGGAAAGTCTGATTTTCGGAGAATCTGGCGCATTGCAAAATTGTGGCCAGACCAGGCTTGCGCGTCTATAACGCCTACGGTCCGAATTCAGCGCCGCCACGCTCCGCATCGAGCGCAGCCAGCCAGCCAAGGAAAATTCATGCCTGCCTATCGCTCCCGCACCACCACCCATGGCCGCAACATGGCCGGCGCCCGCGGCCTCTGGCGCGCCACCGGCATGAAGGATTCCGATTTCGGCAAGCCGATCATCGCGGTGGTCAACTCGTTCACGCAGTTCGTGCCGGGCCATGTTCACCTGAAGGACCTTGGCCAGCTGGTCGCGCGCGAGATCGAAAAGGCCGGCGGCGTTGCCAAGGAATTTAACACCATCGCTGTCGATGACGGCATCGCCATGGGTCATGACGGCATGCTCTATTCGCTGCCGTCGCGCGAGCTTATCGCCGATTCCGTCGAGTACATGGTCAACGCGCACTGCGCCGATGCGATGGTCTGCATCTCCAATTGCGACAAGATCACGCCCGGCATGCTGATGGCGTCGCTGCGCCTCAACATCCCGACCGTCTTCGTGTCCGGCGGCCCGATGGAAGCCGGCAAGGTGGTGCTGGCCGGCAAGACGCAGGCGCTCGACCTGGTCGATGCCATGGTGGCGGCCGCCGACGACAAGATCTCCGACGAGGACGTGAAGGTCATCGAGCGTTCGGCCTGCCCGACCTGCGGTTCCTGCTCGGGCATGTTCACCGCCAATTCGATGAATTGTTTGACCGAGGCGCTTGGCCTGTCGCTGCCGGGCAACGGCTCGACGCTGGCCACGCATGCCGACCGCAAGCGGCTGTTCGTCGAAGCCGGCCACCTCATCGTCGATCTGGCCCAGCGTTACTACGAGCAGGACGACGAGACGGCGTTGCCGCGCAACATCGCCTCGAAGGGCGCCTTCGAGAACGCCATGACGCTCGACATTGCCATGGGCGGCTCGACCAACACGGTGCTGCATATCCTGGCCGCCGCGCATGAGGGCGAGATCAGCTTCGATCAGGATGACATCGACGCGCTGTCACGCAAGGTGCCGGTGCTGTGCAAGGTGGCTCCCGCCAAGGCGGATGTGCATATGGAAGACGTCCACCGCGCCGGCGGCATCATGGCGATCCTCGGCCAGCTCGACAATGCCGGCTTGATCAACCGCGACCTGCCGACAGTGCACACGCGCACGCTTGGTGAAGCGCTCGATCATTGGGATATTTCGCGCTCGACCAGCCAGAGCGTACGCGATTTCTTCCTCGCCGCGCCTGGCGGCGTGCCGACACAGGTCGCCTTCAGCCAGGATCGTCGCTGGGACGAGCTCGATCTCGACCGCGAGAAGGGTGTCATCCGTTCAGCCCAGCATCCCTTCTCCAAGGATGGCGGCCTTGCCGTGTTGAAAGGCAATCTGGCGCTCGATGGCTGCATCGTGAAGACCGCCGGCGTCGATGAATCGATCCTGAAATTCACCGGCCCGGCCCGCGTATTCGAAAGCCAGGACGCCAGCGTCAAGGCGATCCTGTCCAACGAGATCAAGGCCGGCGATGTCGTCGTCATCCGCTATGAGGGGCCGCGCGGCGGCCCCGGCATGCAGGAAATGCTCTACCCGACCAGCTATCTGAAGTCGAAGGGGTTGGGCAAAGCCTGCGCGCTGGTCACCGACGGCCGCTTCTCCGGCGGCACCTCAGGCCTGTCGATCGGCCATGTCTCGCCGGAAGCCGCCGAGGGCGGTTTGATCGGGCTGGTGCAGGAGGGCGATACGGTCGAGATCGACATCCCGAACCGGAGCATTCGCCTCGCCGTCAGCGATGCTGAACTCGCCAGCCGCCGGGCGGCGATGGAGGCCAAGGGAGTTGCTGCCTGGAAGCCCGAGGAAAAGCGCAAGCGCAAGGTGACAACAGCCTTGCGTGCCTATGCCGCGATGGCGACCAGCGCGGCCAAGGGCGCGGTCAGGTTCGTGCCGGAGTAGGGCTCGAATCCGACCAGGTTGGCGCTGCCCCTCATTGTCCGACATCAGCCGCTTTGCGGCAGGGTGTGTTTGCGCCACGATAGAACGCTGATTCTTCAAGCGGGATGACGACATGGATTTCGACCTTATCGTTCGCGGCGGCACGCTGCCTGATGGCAGGGTCGCCGACATCGGCATCATCGACGAGACGATCGCGGCGATCGAGCCGAAGCTCGATGTCACCGCCGGCACGACGATCGATGCCGGTGGCAATCTGGTCTCGCCGCCCTTCGTCGATCCGCATTTCCACATGGATGCAACGCTCTCCTACGGTATTCCGCGCATCAACGTGTCGGGCACGCTGCTCGAAGGCATTTCGCTGTGGGGCGAGTTGAAGCCGCTGTTGACGCATGAAGCGGTGCGCGACCGCGCGCTTGCCTATTGCGACTGGGCGGTGTCGATGGGCCTGCTTGCCATCCGCACCCATGTCGATGTCTGCGATGACAGGCTGCTGGCGGTCGAGGCTTTGCTCGAGGTCAAGAAGACGATTGCCCCCACTATCGACCTGCAATTGGTCGCCTTCCCGCAGGACGGGTTTTATCGCTCGCCGAAGGCGCGGGAAAACACCATCCGCGCGCTCGACATGGGCGTCGACATCGTCGGCGGCATCCCGCATTTCGAGCGCACCATGGCCGATGGCACGCGCTCGGTGACGGAGCTGTGCGAGATCGCGGCCAGGCGCGGGCTGATGGTCGACCTGCATTGCGACGAGACCGACGATCCGCTGTCGCGTCATATCGAGCAGCTTGCCTATGAGACGCAGCGCCTCGGCCTGCAGGGCAAGGTCGCCGGCTCGCATCTCACCTCGATGCATTCGATGGACAATTACTATGTCTCGAAATTGCTGCCGCTGATCGCCGAGGCGGGCGTTTCGGCGATCCCCAATCCGCTGATCAACATCATGCTGCAGGGCCGCCACGACACCTTTCCCAAGCGCCGGGGTATGACCCGGGTCAAGGAGATGCAGGCCCTCGGCATCCGCGTCGGCTGGGGCCAGGACTGCGTGCTCGATCCCTGGTATTCGCTGGGCACGGCCGACATGCTCGATGTCGCCTTCATGGGCCTGCACGTGGCCCAGATGTCGAGCCCGGCCGACATGGCGCGCTGCTTCGACATGGTCACCAATGTCAACGCGTCGATCATGGGGCTCGATCATCTCGGCCTGGCGGTCGGCAAACGCGCCAGCCTTGTCATCCTCGATGCCGGCAATCCGATCGAAGCCTTGCGCCTGCGCGCTGAGCGCCTGTGCGTCGTCGCCAGGGGCAAGGTGGTGGCGGAGAGGACGAAGCAGGACACCAGGCTTTCGATCCCGGGCAGGCCGGCTCTGGTGAACCGGCGGCACATATCCACCTAGACCCAGCCGATTCCCGACACTGGTCTTACGCATTGCCTGATTTCTCCTCGTCAAAGCAGCCGCTTCCGTCTACGACGCGGCTTGACCCAAGGGAGGAATCGGGATCGGCATGACGCAGCCTGTGGCGCAGAATTCGACCATCAGGAACGTGCTTCTGGCCGGCATCCTGCTGATGCTGGCCGGCGACTTCCTGTTTGCCCTGAACGACGCCATGGGCAAGTGGCTGGTCGCCAGCTTCTCCGTCGGCCAGATGGTGCTGATCCGTTCCATCGGTGCCTTCTTCGTGCTTGGTCCGATGATCGCCCATCAGGGCACGGCCAAGCTGTTTCATATGGAACGCCTGGAGCTGCAGCTGCTGCGTGTCGTGATGACGACGCTCGACACGGCACTGTTCTACGCCGCCGTCGTCTACCTGCCGCTTGCGGACGTGATGAGCTTCTACATGGCCGGGCCGATCTATGTCGCAGCACTGTCGCACCTGTTGCTTGGCGAAAAGGTCGGCTGGCGCCGCTGGATGGCGATCCTGCTCGGCTTCTGCGGCGTGGTGATCATGCTGAAACCGTCCTCGGCGGCGTTCTCGCTGTCGTCGAGCTTCGCGCTCGCCGGCAGCATTGCCTTCGCCTTCGCCATCATCCTCAACCGTCGGCTGCGCGGCACCAGCGACACCAATCTGGTGACATGGCAGACCATCGGCACGATGGTGGTCGGCGGCGTGCTGACCATTGGCGCCTGGCAGACGCCGTCAGCGCTCGATTTCGGCGCCATGCTGCTGCTCGGCATCGTCTCTTGCGGCGCGCATCTGATGATCACCAGGGCGCTTAAGCTGGCGCCGGCCTCGACGCTGGCACCGCTGCACTACACACTGCTCCTGTGGGCGGTCGTCTTCGGGCTGGTGTTCTTCGGTGACGTTCCCGGCCCGCGCATCCTGATCGGTTCGGGCATCGTCGTTCTCGCTGGCCTGTTCATCTTCCACCGCCAGAAAGTGGTCAACACCACGGTGCCGCCCGAAAACGTGCCGAAGGGCGTGAATTAGCTAGGGTCCAGATTTCTGGTACCTAGCCCCGGCGTATCGCCGCCAGGTGCCGTGAAAATTCCGGCGTCTCCATCAGTTCCTTACAGCGCGCAAATCGCCCGTCGGCATAGGAGCGGAAATCATCGACCGGGTTGTTGTTGGCGAGCTGGATCAGCCCCCACAGCGTCCACAACAGGTCGCACATCGCCTTGTAGATGACGATGCGGCCGCGTTCGGCCGGCCTCACCTCGCCGCCGAAATAGGCGCGCATCATCTCTTCATCCTGCGCCGTGTCGAATTTTCCTTCCACGCTGAGGTCGCCAAGATCCCAGAGCGGATCGTTCATGCCCGAATATTCCCAGTCGACGATCCACATCCTGTCGCCGGCATCGAGAAAGTTCTCGCACAGCGGATCGCAGTGGCAGGCGACGAGGGGCAAGGTATGGGCGGCCAGCGCAGCCCGCACGGTCTCGGCCTCGCGCACCACGTCATGATAGCCGGCGGGTGGGGCGACATCCTTGGTCGACAGCACCTTGAGATAATCGTCGATCATCGCAAACAGTTCGAAGCGGAAGGGAAACACCGCGCCGGAATTGTGCAGCTTGCGGAAAGCCTCGCCGGCGCGCGCCGGGCTGCCTGATCGCGTCCTGAATTTTTCCGGCGACATCGTCTCCGCGCCGGCGATGAAACGCGTCACCATGACCCCGGTGGCGGGATCGACATGCAGCACCTCGGGACTGACCCCCGCCTTTGCCGCTTCGCGCGCGGCCACCGCTTCGTTAGCCCGGTTGATATATTCCTCGGTGCCCTTGCCGGGAATGCGCAGGCAGAATTCGCCAGCCTTGAAAACCAGATTGGTGAGGCCGCCGAGCCGTTCGAGCGGCCCGGTGTAGCCGGCCAGCATGGGAATGGCGGCAAGTGTTGCACGTGCCTCGTCTGTCATCATGCCTGCGCCCCCACGCTGTTATTTGTCGCGGCGACGGTTCCACAATTTTCGTGCTTTGGCTATCATGCGAGACCAAGGATTGATGGACAGGACAAAAGTGGCGGACAGCAAACAGCAAGGCCCCCTTGCCGCGGCCTACGCGGCGAAGCGGCCGGAGGACGTCGCCGCACTCTACGACCGCTGGTCGCAGACCTATGACGCCGACATGTCGGCCGCTGGTTACCGTCACCCGACGATCTGCCTTGCGCTGCTGGCCCGCCATCTGCCGCGCGGTGCTGCACCGCTGCTCGATGCGGGAGCCGGCACCGGGCTGATCGGCGAATGGCTTGATATAACAGGCTATCCCCAGGTCGAGGCGCTCGACATTTCGGAAGGCATGCTGGCGCAGGCTGCCCGCAAGGGGGTCTATTCGGCGCTTCATTGCCTGGCGCTCGGCGGCAAGTTGCCGTTTGCCGACGATGCCTATGCCGGCATCATTTCGGCCGGCGTCTTCACCTCCGGCCATGTCGGCGCTGAGGGGCTGGACGAACTGATCCGCATCTGCAAGCCGGGTGGCATCATCGTGCTGACGGTCAAGAACACGCTGTGGGAAGCCGGCTTTGCCGCGCGCATTGCCGAACTCGAGGCGCAAGGCCTCATCACCCGCGTCGAGGAAACGCGTCCGTACGTCTCCATGCCGGGCGAGGCCGACACCGTGCCCAGCCGCGGTCTCGCCCTGCGCGTCACCTGAACTACGCTTTGACCCTGAACTACGCTTTGACCCTAGCGGCTGCCGGGTCGTACATCGGCTCGAGATGGATTTTGGCCGGCGTCGGCTCCATCGCCACAACCAGTTCATAGTCGCCCGAGGCGAGAAAATCGTCACTCACCCCGTCGGCGTTGCGCACATAGCCGTAGCCGATGTTCCGGCCCACCGTGTAGCCATAGCCGCCGCTGGTGAGATAACCGACCGGCTCGCCATTGCGCAGGATGGTCTCGCGGCCGAGCAGCACGATCTCCGAGTCATCGACCGTGAAGCCGGCAAAGCGTTTCTTCAAGGTCCCGCCGTTGATCTTCGCGAGTGCGCGCCGTCCGACGAAATCCGTGTTCTTGCGCAGCTTGACCGCCCAGCTCAAGCCGGCTTCCTGCGGCGTGTCGTTCGGCGTGATGTCGGAGCCCCAGGCGCGATAGCCCTTTTCCAGCCGCAGCGATTCCAAGGCGCGATAGCCGACCGGGCGGATGCCGTGCTTGTTGCCTGCCGCCATCAGTGCATCGAAGACTTCGCCTGTCGCCGCGATCGGCACATGCAGTTCCCAGCCGAGTTCGCCGACATAGGTAACGCGCAGCGCCCGAACTGTACGGCCGGCAATGGCAATCTCGCGCACATGGCCGAACGGGAAGCTGGTGTTCGACACGTCGGCTTCGGTCACGGCCGAAAGCACGTCGCGCGCCCGAGGACCCATCAGCGACAGCGTGCCGAAATCTTCGGTGACATCGACAAGCGTGGCATCGAGGCCGTCGCCGATATGGTCGCCGATCCATGACAGATCATGCGTGCGGAACCCGGTTCCGGTGACGATGTAGAATTTCTCCTCGGCCAGCCGCGCCACGGTCAGGTCGGCCTCGATGCCGCCGCGCGTGTTGAGAAGCTGCGTGTAGGTCAGCCGGCCGACCGGCTTGCTGACGTCATTGGCGCAGATCCAGTCCAGCGCCTTCGGCGCGTCAGACCCGCTCAGTTCGTATTTGGCGAAGGAGGATTGATCGAAGATGCCGACCTTCTCACGCACATGCCGGTGCTCGTCGCCGACCGCCGCAAACCAGTTCTGCCGGCCCATCGAATAGACATCCTGCGGCTCGACGCCTTCGGGCGCGAACCAGTTTGGCCGTTCCCAGCCGAGCTTCGAGCCGAACACGGCGCGCTGCTGTTTCAGCCTGTTGTAAAGCGGCGAGACGATGCGCGGCCGCCCGCTGGCGTACTCCTCATGCGGAAAGCCGATCGTATAGTGCTTGCCATAGGCCTCCAGCGTGCGATCGCAGACCCACTGCCGGTCGCGGTGCAGGTTGGAAAAGCGCCTGATGTCGACCACCCACAGGTCGAGCGGCGCCTCGCCATCGACCACCCACTGCGCCAGCACCCAGCCGGCGCCGCCACCCGAGGCGATGCCGAAGGCGTTGAAGCCGGCGCCGACGAACATGTTGGCGCATTCGGGCGCTGCGCCGAGAATGAAATTGCCGTCTGGCGTAAAGCTCTCTGGCCCGTTGATCATCTGCTTGACGCCGACGGCCTCCAGCGCCGGCACGCGCGCCATCGCTTGGCGCATGTGCTGCTCGAAATGGTCGTAGTCGTCGTCGAACAGCCGGAACTCCCAATCGTTGGGCACATCCCCGGTCGTCCAGGCCTGCGGATTGGGTTCATAGCCGCCCATCACCAGCCCGCCGACCTCTTCCTTGAAATAGGTGCGCCGGTCCGGGTCGCGGATGGTCGGCGCGTCGGTTGCCAGCCCGTCGATCTTCTCGGTGATGATGTACTGGTGCTTCACCGGCTGCAGCGGCACGTTGATGCCGGCCATCACGCCGACCTGCCGCGCCCATTGCCCGGCGCAGTTGACCACTTTGTCGCAGGCGATGTCGCCCTTGCTGGTCCTCACCATCGTGATGCGGCCGTCCTTCATCTCGAAACCGGTGACGCGCACATCCTCGAACAGTTTGGCGCCATGCATGCGCGCGCCTTTCGCCAGCGACTGCGTGATGTCGGAAGGGCTCGCCTGGCCGTCGGTCGGCAGCCAGGAAGCGCCCACCAAATCGCCGATTTCCAGGAGCGGCCACATGGCCTTGACCTGCGCCGGCGACAGCAATTGCATGTCCATGCCGAAGCTCTTCGCCGTCGTCGCCAGCCTTTTGTACTCGGTCCACCGGTCGGCATTGGTGGCGAGCCGAAGGCAGCCGGTCATCTTCCAGCCGGTGGCAAGGCCCGTTTCGGCCTCCAGCCCCTTGTAGAGGTCGACGGAGTATTTGAGCACGCGGGTAATCGAGGCGGATGAGCGCAACTGGCCGACAAGGCCGGCGGCATGCCAGGTCGAGCCCGAGGTCAGCTTGCCCTGTTCGAGCAGCACCACGTCGGCCTTGTGGTCACGCGCCAGATGATAGGCCGTCGAACAGCCGATGATGCCGCCGCCGATGACGACGATCGCGGCCTGGCTGGGCAATGTCATGATTTTTGTATCCCGTATTTTGTTCTGTAGTTTTCCAGCGCCGCATCGAGTCGCATCAGGTTTTCCTCGGTGTAGGCGACGTAGTCGATGCCGGGCGCGTCGAGGTAGAGTTCGGACACCATGCTCCACATCGCCTCGCGCAGCAGCGAGGCGCATTGCATGGCCGCGTGCGAGCGGCGGATCGCCTGGTCCGGTTCCTTCATGAAATAGGCGGTCAGGAAGGCAAAGGATTCCTCGTCGCTCATGCCGGCATTCGAGGCGACGCCGGCGAGGTCGAACATCGCCGTGTTGAAGCCGGCATACTCGAAGTCGATCAGCCACAGCCTGCTGCCGTCGTCGAGAATATTAGCCGGCAAAAGATCATTATGACCAAAGACGATAGGCAGCAATTTCTGCGCGCGCTCCAATTCGTCGGCCAGCGACAGCAGGCGCGGCAATTCGCTGCGCTTGCGGCTGCCGCCCTCTTCAAGCGTGCGCGCATAATCGCGAATGACATGGAACACCCAGAACATGAAGCCGGCGCCGGAGACGTGATTGGGCATCTCCCGGTGGAAGCCGCGCATCAGGGCTGCGACTCGGCCAAGATTGGCGCGCACGTCCTCCGCAAGATAGGTTTTCGCACCAAGGAACTCCGTCACCAGGATGCCCGGTTCGGCATGGAGGACGGCCGGTGCGAAACCGGCGGCATGTGCCGCCCGCGCGGTCATCACCTCGCGTTCGCGAAAGACATGGTGGAACGGATAGTCCTTGCCGAAGCGCACGACATGCTTTCCGGCCGCGTCCTTGACCACATAATTGGCATTGCTGAGGCCGCCGGGCAGCGGCGCGATCTCGATATTGCCGGTCCAGCAGGGCAGGGCGCGGATGCGGTCTTCGGCAATCACGGAATCATCCCTGGTTTGCTGAGCTTCGACAAGGGCGCCATGGACAGCGCAACGACAGCGAGGAGAAACGCAAAATCTCGTCGGTGCGGGATGCCAGGATCGGTATCCCGCACCGCACCGACGAGCCCCTTGGCCAGGTTTTTGACCCCCGGCATCCGCCCCCGCGGATCTGAAAATTCCTTGCGCCAGACACGTTCAAAAACTGCCTGGTCATTGAGTCGCGGCTCTGCCATCACCCTCCCGTGGCTGCTCCGAACTCTTTGTCACGGTTTGGATTTCACGCCAGGGTTGCCCGGTTGTCAACAAAAAGCTGTGACTTTTTTTGGGTATTTTGCCCGAAATCATAGGCAATTCCTTTAAAACCTCTCGAATTAGCTTAGAAGCGGGCAAAGGGCTAAGTCCGGGAAATCCAAATGGTCCATTCAAAACGACACGGCGAGATCCTGCGGCTGCTGCAGGAAGAGGGGACAGTCACCATCGCCAGCCTGGCCGACCGGCTGGGCGTTTCACTCGAGACCGTGCGCCGTGACGTCAAGCCGCTCACCAGCGACGGTTCCGTCCTCAAGATGCATGGCGCCATCGGCCTGCCGTCGATGATCGGCGAAGCGCCGTTCGAACGGCGCATGCGCGAGAATGCCGAAGCCAAGCGCGTCATTGCCCATATGGTCGCCGCCACCATCCGCGACGGTGAATCGATCATGCTCGATACCGGCACGACGACCTCGTTCCTGGCCCGTGAGCTGCTCGGCCACCGGCGCCTGACGGTCGTCACCAACTCGTCGGACATCGCCCGCACGCTAGCCACCGTCAACGGCAACAAGGTCTATATGGCCGGCGGCGAATTGCGCAGCGATTCAGGCGCCGCCTTCGGGGCCTCGGCCATCGACTTCGTCAGCCGTTTCTCGGTCAGCCATGCCATCATCTCCACCGGCGCCATCGATGCGGTGATGGGTGTCATGGACTACGATCTGGAAGAGGCCGAGTTCGCCCGCATGGTGCTGTCGCGCGGCCAGCGTTCGCTCGTCATCACCGATCACAGCAAGTTCGGCCGCCTGGGCCTGGTCCAGGTCTGCGGCTTCGACGGGTTCTCCGAACTCGCCACCGACCGGTCGCCATCGCGCGACATTGCCGCCGCCCTTTCGCAAGCCGGCGCGCGGCTCAGCATTGCCGGCGACGCAGCCGGATTCTAGAGCGGCTCATCGTTTCGCGCTTGCTGAAATGCCTATGCTGGCAGAGCGCGAAAAGTCATCCTGAAGCAGGCACCGCTCGGCTGGCCGTCGAGGATCTCGATGCGTCCGCCATGCAATTGCATGATTTCCTGCACCAGGTTGAGGCCGAGCCCGGCGCCATGATCCTGCGGACGCAGCCGGTAGAAGGGCTCGAAGATGCGCTCCCGCTCGCCCAGTGGCACGCCGCCGCCCTCGTCCCGCACCTCGATGACGGCTGGGGCCGTGACGCCGACGGTGATCTTTCCGGCACGCCCGCCATGCTCGATGGCGTTCTGGACGAGATTGGTGACGGCGCGTTCGATCGCGGTGCGGTCGCCAGTGGCGAAAACTGTCTCTCTCGCCGGTTCGAACGACATCTCGTATCCGGCCGAAAACGCCATCGGCGCAAGGTCGACAATGACGCCGCGGGCGATCGCCACCAGGTCCACCTTCTCGAAAGCCGCCGCCTGCCGGTCGAGGCGCTGCAGGTCGAGCAGCTGGTCGGTCAGCGTCGAAAGCCTGGCTGCATCCTGCAGCAGCCGTGCCCGTTCCGGTGTCGCCGGCAATGAGGCAAGGCGCGTGTTGAGGATGGCGACCGGCGTTCTGAGCTCATGTGCCGCGTCGGTCAGGAAACGCTTGTGGCGCTCATAGCCCTTGTCGAGGCGCGCGAGCGCGGCATTCACCGCCTTCACCAACGGCGTCACTTCCATCGGCACGTCCTTCAGCGGCAACTGCACGCCGCGCTGGTCGATATCGATGCGCTCGGCCTCGGCGGCTGCATGGCCAAGGCCAGAGAGTGCGCCGCGCACCACCCAGGGCGTCGCAAACAGCGTTGCCAGCGCCATCAGCCCGGCAAGCGGATCCCCTGCAGGAAAAATTGTGGCGCCCGCCCGAGCAGGCGCAGGAGCGAAAGTCCGCCCTTGGTGCCGGTCATGATCTGGACGTTGCCGGCCGCCGTATCGGTCCAGCGTATCTTTCCCGCCGGCGGCGCGGCTTGCCCGAGGGCATGGTCGATACGGGCGTCGCTGATGTTGTCCAGCAACCCGACAAAGGGCTGGAAGGTGGCAGGCACCGTTCCCTCTTGCAGCCGCTGCCCCTGCTTGTCGCGGATGATGAACCAGAGGTCCGCAACGTTCGATCGCAGCGTCGTCATGTCAGGCGTTTCGTTGAGGACAAGCTTGCCGCTTGCATCGCGCGCCACCGCGTCCGCCAGCACGTCCATTGTGCCGTCCTCGTAGTCATGCGGAATGAGCCCGGTGGCCAGCATGGTGCCGAGAATGCCGACGATGATCAGCGTCAGCATCGCGCATTGCAGCAACGCGATGCGCAGCACCAGGCTCCATTTGAGCGAACGCGGGCGCCTGCTCATGTCGTCTCGCGCAAGAGATAGCCGACGCCGCGAATGCCGTTGATCGTCACGCCGCTGTTCGCGTCGGCGAGCTTGCGGCGCAGGCGCGAGACGTGGGTGTCGAGGGCGTTGGACTGAATCTCGTCGTCGAGGCCGAACACCGCCTCCATCAGCGCCTCACGCTGCACCATGCGGCCGGTGCGCCGCATCAGCGCCTCCAGCACCAGAAGCTCACGGCGCGGCAGGCTGAGCGGCTCGCCACGGATCGACACCTCGCGATGCCCGACATCGAGAACCAGATGGCCGGCGCGGATGAACTGCGACTGCATCGGCACTGGGCGCCTGAGCAGCGCGCGCAACCGGGCCAGCAACTCCTCGAAGGCGAACGGCTTCGCCAGATAGTCGTCCGCTCCCATGTCCAGCCCCATCGACCTTGTCCGACGTGTCGCCCTTCGCGGTCAGCATCAACACAGGCGTAGTGTTCTTCGCCGAACGCAGTCTGGGCACCAGCGCCAGCCCGTCGCCATCCGGCAACTGCCGATCGAGCAGGATGGCGTCGTAGCTGTCGACGGCAACGAAGCCCTCCGCCTCGAGCAGCGAGCCGGCGTGATCGACGACCATGTCGTGGCGCTTCAAGGCGGCACGCAAGGCCGAGACCATTTCGGGTTCGTCTTCGACCAGCAAGATACGCATCCATCATCCCTTGAGGAGATCAGTTGCTCCGGGCGCTACAGCGCCAACATTGCGCAGACATGGCGAGGTCGAAACCTGGCGGCGGACAGAGGTTCTTTCGCAAAGCCCGGAATTTCGCAATGTCTATGCAATTCAGCCGCAGCAAACAGCGCCCATCGAATGCCGGCGAGCGATTCGCTGGCATCAGAATCGAGGTTGGATATGCCTGCAAGTGATGCTTTGTCTTTTCTCCTGGCGTGGGTCGCTGCGCCGCTCCGCGTTGCTTCTATCACACCGTCCAGCGCCAGCCTGGCGGCGTTAATGACGCGCGACATTGGCCCCGACACCGGTCCCGTGCTTGAGCTTGGTCCCGGCACCGGACCGTTCACACGTGCGCTGTTGGCGCGCGGCGTCAAGGAAGAGGATTTGACGCTGATCGAGTTCGGTGCCGATTTTGCCGCCTTGCTCAAACAACGTTTTCCGAAGGCCCGCACGTTCGAAATGGATGCATCAGGCCTGCGCCACCTACCGCTCTTCGAGGGCCCGGTCGTCGGCGCCGCGGTTAGCGGCCTGCCCTTCTTGTCGATACCGCCGCGTAAGACCCAGGCTATTCTCGAAGGCGTCTTTGCCAATCTTCGGCCCGGCGGCGTGCTGTATCAGTTCACCTACGGCAGGCGCTGCCCGATCAACCAATCGCTGCTTGACAGGCTGGACCTGGAAGCCACGCTAGTCGGCCATACCCTTCGCAATCTTCCACCTGCTACCGTCTATCGCATCGCCAAAATCAAGGCTGCCAAGAGCTACGACTGGCGCTTCGCATGACTGGCCCTCTGTCGACCATACTCGGCTTCGGTCTGTTCGGCGTCTTCTGTCTGGCTCTCACGGAAAAGATACTGCCGGTGCCGCCGTCGCATGCGATGCTGCTGTTTCTCGGCATGACGGCGGCCCCCAATGGTCCCACACTCGCGATCTTGCTGATGGTGACGACGCTCGCCTCCACCACCGGCTGCCTTGTCTGGTATGCGGTGGGTCGCCGGCTCGGATTTGACCGCGTCGACAGGCTTGTTGAACGCTTCGGCAAATATGTCTTCCTGCGCCATGCGACCTATCGCCGGCTCGGCCAGGCCTATCGCCGCAATCATCTCCGGGTCTCCTTGCTGGCGCAGTTCATCCCCACGGTGCGCAACTACCTGCCGATCGCGGCCGGCGCGCTCTGTCTGCCTGCCTTGCCCTTTACGACCGCGACGCTGCTCGGAGCCACGCTCTGGAACGCAGGCTTTCTCACCACCGGCTATCTGATGCGCGGCAGCGGCCGGGATTCCTTCACGGTGGGCTTGCGCATCATTGTCATCGTCGTGGCGCTGGAGACGGCATTCATGCTTGCGCTGCGCTATGGCCCGGCATAGCGGCGGCGCATCAAGCTGGTGCTCGGCTGAGCGCCAGCTCTCCAGCCACTGGATAAGCTCAGCCGTCGGCTTTCCTTCGCTTGCGGGCCGGTGTTTAGTCCGGCCATGGCTTTCACCATCCGCCAGCTGCAGTTCTTCATCGCCGTTGCCGAGCAAGGCACGGTGTCGGGCGCCGCGCAGAACCTCTCGATCTCGCAATCATCGGTCACCGAAGCGATCAAGGAACTCGAAAGCGATCTCGGCGTCGAACTGTTCGAACGCCATCCGCGCGGCCTCAACATCACCCACAAGGGCCACCAGTTCCTGCGCCATGCGACAAAGATCCTTGCCGACGTTTCCGATGCGCGCCGCTCTTTCTCCGGCGAACAGGCGGCAGTGGGTGGGCGGCTGCAGCTGGGCGTCACCTCGCTGGTCGCCGGCTATGTGCTGTCGGATCTGCTTGCCCGCTACCGCCGCGCCTATCCGGGCGTCGAGGTCTCGGCCATCGAGGACAATGGCGACTATCTCGAACATCTCTTGATCGGCGGCAAGCTGGACATTGCCGTCATGGTGACGTCCAACCTGCGCGACCGCACGGCGCTGCAGTCGGAAATCCTCGAGGTCTCGGCCTATCGCCTGTGGTTGCCGCTCGGCCATTCGCTCGCCGGTGCCGACATTATCAGCATTGGCGACATCGCGTCGGAGCCGCTGATCATGCTGACCGTCGACGAGATCGAGGAGAACACCGGCAAGCTGCTGACGGCGATCGGCGCCAAGCCGCATGTCGCCTTCCGCACCCGTTCCGTGGAAGCCGTGCGCAGCCTTGTCGCCACCGGCGCCGGCGTGGCGCTGCTGCCCGACCTCGTCTACCGGCCCTGGTCGCTGGAAGGCGACCGCATCGAATCGCGCGATATTTCCGGCTCCTTGCCGGTGGTCCAGGTCGGCATGGTCTGGCGGCGCGGTTCCGGCCTGCCGCAGGCGGCGCGCGATTTCATCGGCCTTGCCCAGTCGCAGCGCACGGTCCGCCGCTAGTGTGTCCTACTCCAGGCTGACGTCGCCAGTCTGGCGCTTGCGCCTTGTGACGGAAACCGCCTCCGCCTTGAACGGCCCGATCGGAGCAACCTCGAAGCGGCCGGCGCCGGCAAGCCTGACGGCGCGGCGGAACGTCGGACACTCCATCGGCTGGGCGGCCGAACATCGGGCAGCGTGACGCAAAGCCTCTCGGATCGTGGTCAGGCGCTGGATGGTGTGGTCCAGTTCGTTCGCTTTGGCATGCAGGCGCCCTCGATCCATTTTCGGCATGCCGTCGGGCCCCAGCATCGCGGAAATTTCGTCCAGTGCGAATCCACCGGCGCGTCCAAGCGCGATCAAGGCGAGCCGGTCCAGGACGGCCGGGTCGAACAAGCGGCGCAGGCCGCGACGGCCGATCGAGGCGATGAGGCCCTTCTCCTCGTAGTAGCGAAGTGTCGAGGCGGGCACGCCGGTGCGGCGCGACACTTCGGCAATGTCCATATCTTTCATGCTTGACCTCAAGTCGGCTTGAACTTGTAGAGTGCTCGCGACAATCGGTGAGAGCAACAGAAAGCGAGGTCCGTTATGCCGCAATCCGCGCAGCCAAACACACGGCAAGCCGCGCTCTGGAACGACGCCAGCGGAAAGGCCTGGGTCGAGATGCAGCCGATCCTCGACGAGATACTGGCGCCGTTCGAGCGGCTGGTAGTCGATGCTGGCTATCCCGGAGAAGGGGGCAATGTCCTGGACATCGGCTGCGGCGCCGGCGCCACAACTCTGGCGATGGCGCGTCGCGTGGGCGACGACGGACGTTGTGTTGGGCTCGACATCTCGCAGCCGCTTGTCGCCCTGGCGACGGAGCGCACGCGGGTGGAAGAAGTAGCAAACGCAAGTTTTGAGGTGGGCGATGCCCAGGCGTATGCGCTCGAATCCGGGCACTTCGACGCTATTGTCTCGCGCTTTGGTGTCATGTTCTTCGATGATCCCGTGGCCGCGTTCGCCAACATAAGGCAGGCCGCAAGGCGCGGTGGCAAACTCGCCTTTGTTTGTTGGCGCAGTCCGGTCGAGAATGATTTCATGACGACCGCTGCGCGAGCGGCTGCGCCTTTCCTGCCGCCCGCACCCGCGCCAGACCCCGATGCGCCGGGGCAGTTTGCCTTTGCCGACGGCGCCAAGGTGAAGCGGATCCTTGAAGCGAGCGGCTGGTCGTCAATCGAAGTCGAACAGGCGGACGTCCTGTGTCAGATCGCCGAAGGCGATCTGATGACGTTTGTCACCCGGCTAGGGCCGGTCGGCGCCGCGCTGCGCGAGGTTGACCGGGCAACGGCCGAAAAAATCACTGCTGTGTTGCCTGCTGCGTTCGCGCCTTTCGTGGAGGACGGCGAGGCTCGCATCAATGCCGCCTGCTGGCTGGTGACGGCGCTGGCTTGAAGGAGCGGCCGGCTATCGGAAAAACCGATATCGCCTTTCTGATAAATGAATTTGCGAAACCGGAATTTTCAAAGCACCTTTCGGTTCAGGGACCAAAGCCGCCACCAGAGCGACATGCGTCCAACGCACGAACTGACAGTTTTTCAGTCCGCGCGTGACCCCTAGCGAAGACCGAAACCGGCTTTCGGGGTCAGGCGCCAAAATGGGAGATCGATGATGAATTCATTCCTCAAGTCATGCACTGCTTTGACGGTCGCGCTGACCTTCTCCGGCCAGGCCGTCGCCCAGGTCAAGGAGCTTGGCAAGGGCGAAGGCCAGGTCAACATCGTTGCCTGGCCGGGCTACATCGAACGCGGCGAAACCGACAAGGGCTATGACTGGGTGACCTCCTTCGAGAAGGAGACTGGCTGTAAGGTCAAGGTCAAGACCGCCAACACCTCTGACGAGATGGTCTCGCTGATGAACGAAGGCGGCTTCGACCTCGTCACCGCGTCGGGCGATGCGTCGCTGCGCCTTGTTGCCGGCAAGCGCGTGCAGCCGATCAATACCGATCTTATCCCGAGCTGGAAGGCGGTCGACGAACGCCTGAAGGATGCCCCGTGGTTCACCGTCGGCGGCGTCCACTACGGAGTTCCCTACCAGTGGGGTCCGAACGTCCTGATGTACAACACCGGGGTGTTCAAGGAAGCGCCCAAGAGCTGGAACATCGTCTTCGAGGAAATGAAGCTGCCGGACGGCAAGTCCAACAAGGGCCGCGTCCAGGCCTATGACGGGCCGATCCATATCGCCGATGCCGCCAACTACCTGATGTTTCACAAGCCGGAGCTCGGCATCAAGGATCCCTACGAGCTGAACGAGGACCAGTACAAGGCAGCGCTCGAATTGCTGCGCGTCCAGCGCACGCTGGTCGGCCGCTACTGGCATGACGCCGCCATCCAGGTCGACGATTTCCAGAACGAAGGCGTCGTCGCTTCAGGCTCATGGCCCTATCAGGTCAACACACTGGTCGCCGCCAAGAAGCCGATCGCTTCCACCATTCCGGAGGAGGGCGCGACCGGTTGGGCCGACACCACGATGATGGAGGCCGACTCGGCCAATCCCAACTGCGCCTATATGTGGATGGAACATTCGCTGTCGCCGAAAGTGCAGGGCGACGTCTCGGCCTGGTTCGGTTCGCTGCCGGTCGTGCCCGCCGCCTGCAAGGGTGACGAACTGTTGACCGACGAAGGCTGCAAGACCAACGGCTACGACAATTTCGACAAGATCAAGTTCTGGAAGACGCCGGTGTCGAAATGCGCCACCCAGAACGATCAATGCGTGCCCTACTACCGCTGGGTGTCGGACTATATCGGCGTCATCGGCGGGAGGTGATTTCGCCTCTTTGCCGAGCTCGGCGCTGCCCCTCACCCTTACCCTCCCCCCGTGAAGAACGGGGAGAGGGGTCGCCAGCGTTGGAGCGCTTTCTTCTCCCCGTCACTATACGGGGAGAAGGTGCCGGCAGGCGGATGAGGGGCAGCGCAGCCGCTTGAATTTGACGAGCCTGACAGATCAGGACAGCCCATGACCTCCGCCGTCTCCTTTCAGAAAGCCTCGCGCCATTTCGGCAGCGTTCGCGCCGTCGACGCTGTCGATCTCGACATCGCGCCGGGCGAGTTCTTCGCCATGCTCGGGCCGTCCGGTTCCGGCAAGACCACGTGCCTGCGCCTCATCGCCGGCTTCGAGCAGCCGACATCGGGCTCGATCTCGATCTTCGGCGAACGCGCCGAGGGCGTGCCGCCCTATCGCCGCAACGTCAACACCGTGTTCCAGGACTATGCGCTGTTCCCGCACCTGAGCGTGCTCGACAATGTTGCCTATGGCCTGATGGTCAAGGGCATCGGCAAGGCTGAACGGCACAAGGCAGCGGAAGAGGCGCTGTCGCTGGTGCGGCTGCCCGGCTATGGCGCCCGCCGCCCCGGCCAGCTTTCCGGCGGCCAGCGTCAGCGCGTCGCGCTCGCCCGTGCGCTGGTCAACCAGCCCAAGGTGCTGTTGCTCGACGAGCCGCTCGGCGCGCTCGATCTGAAACTGCGTGAAAACATGCAGGAGGAGCTGAAGTCGCTGCAGAAGGCGCTCGGCATCACCTTCGTCTTCGTCACCCACGACCAGGGCGAGGCGCTGTCGATGGCCGACCGCGTCGCCGTCTTCAACGACGGAAGGATCATGCAGATCGGCACGCCGGAGGATATCTATCAGCGGCCAAAGACCCGCTTCGTCGCCGATTTCGTTGGCTCGTCCAACGTGCTGCCGCCGGACTTTGTCCAGCGCTATTCCGGCCAGCATCGCTGGGGCAGCCTGCGCCCTGAATCCATTCGCGTCGGCCGCACGGCGAGTGGCGAAGGCGTTTCCGCCCGCCTCGTCTCGACCAACTATCTCGGCGCCACGACAAAGCTGGCGCTCGATGCCGACGGATTGAAGCTGCACGCCATCGTGCCGGCCGGCACCGCCCTGCCCGTGGAAGGCGAGACAGTCATGCTCACCTTCAACCGCGAGTACCTGCATCTGATGGACGAACCGGTATGAGCCTCGACGCCGCCATGCCACGCGCCACAGCCCCCGCCATCCTGCCGGGCAGCGGCGGGCTCCGCGGTACGCTGTCGGACCTTTTCTGGCGCAGACCCAAGGTGCTGCTGCTCCTCATGCTGCTGCCGCCGGTGCTGTGGCTCGGCATCGTCTATATCGGCTCGCTGTTCGCGCTGCTGGCACAGAGTTTTTTCTCCATCGACGAGTTTTCCGGCCTCATCAACCGCCAGTTCACGTTGAAGACTTATGGCGACCTGTTCCAGGCGGCCAATCTCGACATCATCCTGCGCACGGTGACGATGGCGGCTCTGGTCACGCTGGCCTCGGTCGCCGTCGCCTTCCCGATCGCCTATTATGCGGCGCGCTATGCCCGCGGCCGCTGGAAGGCGCTGTTCTATCTCGGCATCATGCTGCCGCTGTGGTCGAGCTACCTGGTCAAGATCTACGCCTGGAAGCTGATCCTAGCCAAGGAAGGCATCCTCACCTGGCTGCTCGCCAAGCTGCATCTGTTGTGGGTGCTCGACGCCTGGCTGTCACTGCCGGTCGTCGGCGGCAATTCGCTGTCGGTGTCGTTCACCGGCACCTTCATTGTCTTCGTCTATGTCTGGCTGCCGTTCATGATCCTGCCGGTACAGGCGGCGCTCGAGCGCGTCCCAGGCAATCTGGTCGAGGCCTCGTCCGATTTGGGAGCTTCGCCGGGACAGACCTTCCGCAACGTGCTGTTTCCGCTGGCCCTGCCGGGCATCGTCGCCGGCTCGATCTTCACCTTCTCGCTGACGCTCGGCGACTACATCATCCCGCAGATCATCGGCACCTCGCGCCTGTTCATCGGCCAGGCCGTCTATTCGCAGCAAGGCACCGCCGGCAACATCCCGCTCGCCGCCGCCTTCACCATCGTGCCGATCGTCATCATGGGCTTCTATCTCTGGGGCGCCAAGCGCATGGGGGCATTCGATGCGCTCTGATGGCTCCCAGTCGGCTCCGCTCGGCCTGAAGGTCGCCGCCGCTTGCGGGCTGCTGTTCCTGCATTTGCCGATCCTGCTGATCTTCGTCTACGCCTTCACGACGGAGGAGAAGAGTTTTGTTTGGCCGCCGCCCGGCCTGACGACGCAGTGGTTCGCCGTCACCTGGAACCGGCCCGATGTCTGGCAGGCGCTGTCGCTGTCCGTCAGGGTTGCCGCGATCTCGACGGCGATCGCGCTGATCCTCGGCACGCTGTGTTCGGCGGCGGTGTCGCGGACCAAATTCTTCGGCCGCGAGACCATCTCGCTGCTGGTCATCCTGCCGATCGCGCTGCCCGGCATCATCACCGGCATCGCGCTGCGCTCGGCCTTTTCGCTGGCCGACATCCCGTTCTCGTTCTGGACGATCGTGCTCGGCCACGCCACCTTCTGCGTCGTCGTCGTCTACAACAATGCCGTCGCCCGTTTCCGCCGCACCTCGGGTTCGATGATCGAGGCATCGATGGATCTCGGCGCCGACGGTTTCCAGACCTTCCGCCATGTCGTGCTGCCCAACATCGCCACCGCGCTGCTCGCCGGCGGCATGCTGGCCTTCGCGCTCTCGTTTGACGAGGTCATCGTCACCACCTTCACCGCCGGCCAGCAGCAGACGCTGCCGATCTGGATGTTGGAAGAGCTGATCCGACCGCGCCAGCGCCCGGTCACCAATGTTGTCGCGATGGTCGTCGTGCTGGTGACGCTGCTGCCGATCCTTGCTGCCTATTACCTGACCCGCGACGGCGACCAGATCGCCGGTTCGGGCAAATAAATTCAAAGAGTTCATAAGGGAGAGACTTCCATGGACACCCAGATGCTGATCGGCTCGAAATTCGAGAAGGGCACCGAAACCGAGGAGCCGATCCTCAATCCAAAGACCGGGGCGACCATCCTCAACCTGCCCGAAGCCAGCCAGGCGCAGATCGAGGCGGCGGTGCTGGCGGCCGAAAAGGCGTTCGTCACCTGGTCGCGCACCACGCCGGCGCAGCGTTCCGGCTATCTCCTGAAGATCGCCGACCGCATCGAGGCCGAGGCGAAGGAGTTCGCGACACTCGAGGCACTGAACTGCGGCAAGCCGATCAAAGCGGTGCTCAACGACGAGATCCCGGCGATCGTCGACTGCTACCGCTTCTTTGCCGGCGCCGTTCGCTCGATGCCAGGCGTGGTCGCAGGCGAATACATTCCCGGCCACACCTCGATGGTGCGCCGCGACGCCATCGGCATCGTCGCCTCGATCGCGCCGTGGAATTATCCGCTGATGATGATGGCCTGGAAGCTGGCGCCGGCGATCGCCGGTGGCAACACCGTGGTCTTCAAGCCGTCGGAACAGACGCCGCTGACGGCGCTGAAGCTGGCCAAGATCCTTGCCGAAATCCTGCCGGAAGGCGTCGTCAACGTCGTGCTCGGCCGCGGCGACAGCGTCGGCAACACGCTGATCAACCATCCAAAGGTCAACATGATCTCGATCACCGGCGATGTCGCCACCGGCAAGAAGGTGCTGCAGGCAGCCGCCAAGTCGGTCAAGCGCACGCATCTCGAACTCGGCGGCAAGGCGCCGGTCATCGTCTTCGACGACGCCGACCTAGGCACGGTGGTGAACGGCCTGCGCGCCTTCGGCTATTACAATGCCGGGCAGGACTGCACCGCCGCCTGCCGCATCTATGCCGGCAAGAAGATCTACGACAAGCTCGTCGCTGACCTTTCATCGGCTGTCTCGACCATCAAATACAATCGCCCCGACGACACCGAAAACGAGATCGGGCCGCTGATCTCCCGCCGCCAGCGCGACCGCGTCTCGAGCTTCGTCGAGCGGGCCTCAGAATTGAAGCACATCGAAATCACCACCGGCGGCAAGCCGGGCGAGGGCTCGGGCTTCTATTACCAGCCGACCGTCGTTGCCGGCGCGTTGCAGGAAGACGAGATCGTGCGCCGCGAAGTGTTCGGCCCGGTCGTCTCGGTCACCCGTTTTTCCGAGGTCGACGAAGCGGTGAACTGGGCCAACGACAGCGACTATGGCCTGGCGTCATCCGTGTGGACCAAGGATGTCTCGCGCGCCATGGCGACGGCCGCCCGCCTGCAATATGGCTGCACCTGGATCAACACCCATTTCATGCTGACCAATGAGATGCCGCATGGCGGGTTGAAGCAATCCGGCTACGGCAAGGACATGTCGCTCTATGCGCTGGAAGACTACACCGCCGTGCGCCATGTGATGGTTGCTCACGGCTAGCGCGCGGAAGGAAGGCAAGCATTCAACAAGGGAGGAAAGAACCATGCATCGCCGCCAATTTCTGACATCCGCAGCTGTCGCCGCCGCGCTCTTCGTCGCGGCGCCGTCCTTTGCTGCCGACACCGCGCAATCGGTGGTCGAAGCCTATGTCGCCGCCTGGAACGCCCATGACTCGGCCAAGGCGGCCGGCTACTTCGCCGACGACGTTACCTACTACGACGCTTCTGTCGGCAAACCGGTCAAGGGCAAGGAAGCCGCCAAAACCGGAGTCATCGACAATTTCCTGAAAGCAGTCCCCGACGCGGTGTGGACGATGAAGGGCGCGCCCGTCGTAGAGGGCGACCGTGTCTCGTTCGAATGGGAATTTTCCGGCACCAATACCGGCCCCTGGGCTGACGGCACCGCCGCTACTGGCAAGAAGTTCTCCTTCACCGGCGCCTCGATGTTCTCGATCAAGGACGGCAAGATCGCCACCCAGAGCGACTATTACGATGCGCTCGGCTTCTACAAGCAGCTTGGCCTGATGTAGCAGCGCCGTCTGCTTCCCTTCTCCCCGTTGCAGGGGAGAAGGGCGTCGGCCACTACTCCACGATGCGATAGATGTTCCACAGGCTGGTGCCCGACACGACATAGGGCTCCATCTCCTTGCCCCATTTGGCGTGGGCGTCGATCTTGCCGATCTTGGCGAAGAACGCCTCCAACTGGGCCAGGCTTTTCGACCTCGTGATGCGATTCGACCGTCGCCTCCCGCGCGCCGATCGATCCGGTCATGATCTGGAACTTCAGGTCGGCGATACCGACCTGCGAGCCGATCTCGCGTTCCCATTTCTTCAGCAGTTCGAGCACGGTCTGCTTGTGCCCGAACTTGGCGTCGATCTGCCATCTGGCGCTGAACATGGCCGCCTCACTCGTCCCAGGCCTGCACGACGGTCTGCCGTGCGATCCGCCCGTTCTTCAGCTCCAGCATCGCCGCGGCGAACACTTTCGTGCCGTCCGGATAGGCGCAGGCCTGAGTGAAGGCCAAGCTGTCGCCGTCGGCGATCGTGGTGTCGACCTTGTGGGTCATCGCCCGGCTGCAGATGTCGTCCCAGAAGGTGGCGATCGCTGCGCGCCCGCGGATTTCGCGCGGCTTGCTCGGTGGGTTGTTGCGGTCGATCACCCGCACCAGCGCGTCGTCGGCATAGAAGCTAGACAGCATCTTTCCATCACGGGTTTCGATTGCCTTCTTGATCGCCGCGCCGTCCACGGTCTGTGTCTTGGTCAGCATTTTATCCTCCATATGCCCGTCTTCGCGTTCGGGCGATTGATGATCATGAGTGCTGCCCGGCGCTCATCGCCGGGCAGGGATTTCTTCACTGCGACTTCGCCTTGACGGCCGCGAACACGTCGTCGGTCTGCTTCTTGAAGGTCGCGAGATCGATCTGGCTGCCGTTGAGCATCGTCGACCAGTGGCGCACGATCGCGGCCATCGCCACCGCCTCCTTGATCTCCTCGTCGCTGGCGCCGTTGAGCTTGGCCGCCTCGGTATGGAAATAGATGCAGTATTGGCATGGGATCTGCGCCGCGACGGCGAGCCCCAACAGTTCCTTGGTCTTGCCGTCGAGCGCGGTCTTTGGGTTGAGCTGCACGCCCTTGATCTCGGCCCAGGCGCCGGCAACGGCCACATCCGGCAAAGTCTTGAACATGTCTGGTACTGAGCCGAGTGTCGCCTGGATGTCCTTGTAGGCAGCCGTCGCAGACGCGTCCTCGGCCTTTGCGGGAGCGATAGCGAACAACGCTCCAACACTCGCCGCTATCACCAACACTTTGAGTGTCCGGTTTGACTTCAGCATTTCATCCTCCCTCGCAGCGCCTTTTCCCGGCGACATCCGCCCGGCCTGCATGGAGAGAATTGATAGCGCTTGCATGTCTCGCGCCGCTTCGCCCGAAAGCGCCATGGCTGCTATGGCCCGTCCGGGCCAGTATGCCTGGCGGAAAATGCCGCTGCCGCCGCTCGCGACGGCAGATCCAGCTTGAGCAGTATGTTGGCGACGTGACGCTTGACCGTGTGTTCGCTCAGCCTGAGCTCGGCGGCAATCGCGGCATTGCTCTTGCCGTCCGCAATCAGGCTCACCACTTCGCTTTCGCGTGCCGTCAGCACGGCCGGTTCGGCCGTTCGGGTCCTGGCGCGGCAATCGGGCTCCAGATGCTGTTCAGACATCGCCCGCACCAGCGCCAGCGGCTCGTCCAGATCGTCCAGCGTGATCCGGCTGGCGTCAGTGAAATGCAGGCCCGAGCCGGTTGCGAGGTCGGCGACCAGCCGCGAAGCGATTATGTCGCCGCGGCTGGCGTGCGCGGCAAGCTGCATCGTCACCCGCGCCGTCAGCCCCACCGGCGGCCCACGCAGTTCGATCTCGCCGACATGCGCGCCCTGCGCGCTGGCCACGCCAATGCCTTTTGCCGCCTCGCGCAGCGCCGCAGCGCAGCGTATGGCGCGCGCAGGCCCATCGAAGCGCGAAATCATCATCTCGCCATGCGTACCCACCGCGCGGCCGCCATGGCGACCGACCAGCAGCCGCCAGGTTTCCTGGAAGCGCTGGCTGCGTTCGCTCCACATGCGGTCGCCCATCCGCGCCGTGTCGTAGATGCGTGTCGCCAGGAGTGCCGCCAGCACGCGGTCCACCTCGGCCACGGCACGCTCGCCGGTCAGGAACTCCTCGATCAGGTCGGCCACCCGGTCGACGTCGCCGGTCCAGATCGGGTGGTCGCGTCCGGGAATCTCGACCAGTCGTGAATTGGGAATCTTCCTGGCCAGGAAGCGGCTGGCGTCCGGGTCGACCCGTGCGTCGTTATGGCGATGAATGAGCAGCGTCGGTGCGCTGATCGCGGCCAGCACGCCGCGCACGTCGATGCCGGCGTTCATGCGCGCCAGTGCCGCCGCCGCCGTCGGGCTGGCCGACAATCGTTCGAAACGTGCCCACCACTGGGCGAAATGCGCGTCGTCGACCCGGCTAGGCGCGAAATGGGGCAGGGTGGCGCCGGTACCCCAGGCCGTCTCCGCCATCTCGATGAAGGCGTCGAGGCGTTCGGGCGACATCACCCATTTGTGGAAATGCGCATAGCCGCCATAGAGCGCCAGCGCCCGTGTCCGTTCCGGATAGGTGGCGGCGAACAGCATCGCCATCGGCGCGCCTTCCGAGGCGCCAAGCAGTGCCGCGCGGCCGCTGCCGGCGGCGTCCATCACCGCACGCACATCGTCCATGCGCGTTTCAAGGCTGGGCAGGTGGTGCGCGTCGACACGGTCGGACAGACCCGTGCCGCGCTTGTCGAACAGGATCAGCCGCGAGAACGCCGAAAGCCGCTTCAGGAGCCGGCTGTAGCCTTGGTCTTCCCAGTGCAGGTCGAGATTGGAAATGAAGCCCGGCACGAAGACGAGGTCGAACGACCCCTGCCCGACCACCTGATAGGCGATCCGCACATCGCCGCTACGGGCATATCGGGTCTCGATCGGCCTCACGAGGTTCCGCCCCGGCCTGACGATTTCTGATCGTCAAACCATAGCAGAACAGCCTGATCGCGGCAGTTCAAACTTTAGCGATGGAAAATATAAGGCGCGGTGCCTCGGCGCTATTTTTGCGAAGCGGCGACGTCGGCCGGGGAAGCCTCGAGCCCGAGTCGGAGGTCGGCCTCAGCCGGCGTGATCGGTCGCCTGATCTTGGCCGAGGCGGCCACCACCAACTCGTTGAAGTTCTCCGTGCCGCCGTCCAGCATATCGAACAACTGCCGCCGCATCCTCGGCTCCCAGAACTTGTTGATATGCTCGGCGACGCCGGCAATGCCTTCCTCGCGCGGCTTGGAATGGAAAAAATCGGCGATCTGGTTTGCCATGCGCACCAGCTTCTCACTCGTGCTCATGATGTGTTCTTCGTCATGCGACATGCTTGGTAACTCCGCAAACCACCCGGTCGGGGTGGGTGAAAATATCGAAATCATCGCCGCGCACCAGCGCCACCAGCGTCATGCCAGCCTCTTGCGCCGTTCGGATGGCCAGTGCCGTCGGCGCCGAAACGGCAATGATGAAAGCCGACCCGATCGCCGCCGACTTCTGCACCATCTCGACCGAGACCCGCGATGTCACCACGACAGCACCAGATGCGCCATCGATGTCGGCCTTGGCCAGCGCGCCCGCCAGCTTGTCGAGCGCATTGTGGCGGCCGACATCCTCGCGCGCCATGACGATGCCCTTGCCCGGGGTATAGAAGCCGGCGGCGTGCACGGCTCCGGTCTCGGTGTGAAGCGGCTGAACTTTCGACAACAGCTTGACCGAGCGGACGATATCGTCGGCCTCAAGCGTAAGCTTTGACGCACCAACTGCATCGACCGAGCGCATCGCTTCCTCGATCGATTCGATGCCGCACAATCCGCAACCGACCGGTCCGGCCAGTCGTCGGCGCCGCGCTTCGAAGCGCGTGTTGGCGCTGTCCTTCAGCCGGATCTGGATGTCGATGCCGGCGCCATGATCCTCGACCTCGATGGCCTCGATCTCGTCAGGCAAGGCAATGATGCCTTCGGTCAGCGAGAAGCCGAGCGCGAAATCCTCAAAATCGGCCGGGCTTGCCATCATCACCGCATGCGTGGTGCCGGCGAAGGAAAACGCCACCGGCGTCTCTTCCGGCACCATCCGGTTGGCAGCCGTCGTCCCGCCTGCGCGACGCGCCAGCCGCGATACCTGCGTCGTGGCTTTGCGGCGCTCGCTCAAGACTACTCCGCCGCTTCCAATTTCGCGATGCGCCGGCTCTGCTTGGCCTGCTCGTCATAGTCGCGCTGCCATTCCGACGGGCCGTTGGAGGCGCCGACCTGCACCGCCGTCACCTTGTATTCCGGACAATTGGTCGCCCAGTCGGAGAAGTCGGTCGTGATCACGTTGGCCTGCGTGTCCGGATGATGGAAGGTCGTATAGACCACGCCGGGTGACACCCGATCGGTGATCAGCGCGCGCAGCGTCGTCTCGCCCGAGCGGCTGGTCAGACGGACCCAGTCGCCGTCGCGCAGTCCGCGATTCTCCGCATCGTGCGGGTGGATCTCCAGCCGGTCCTCGCTGTGCCACATGACGTTGTCGGTGCGCCTGGTCTGAGCGCCGACATTGTATTGCGACAGGATGCGGCCGGTGGTGAGCAGCAGCGGGAAGCGCGGCCCGGTCCTCTCGTCCGTCGCCACATATTCGGTGCGGATGAACTTGCCCTTGCCGCGCACGAAACCATCGACATGCATGATCGGGGTGCCGAGCGGTGCCTTCTCGTTGCAGGGCCATTGCACGGATCCGACACGGTCGAGCAACTCGAAGGAAACGCCGGCGAAGCTCGGCGTCGTCTGGGCGATCTCGTCCATGATCTCGGAGGGATGCTGGTAGTTCCAGTCCAGCCCGATCGCGCGGGCAAGCTCCTGCGTCGCTTCCCAATCGGCGTAGCGCGCCTTCGGCTTCAGAACCTTGCGCACCATGTTGATGCGGCGCTCTGCGTTGGTGAAGGTGCCGTCTTTCTCCAGGAAGGTCGAGCCCGGCAGGAAGACATGCGCGTAGTTTGCCGTCTCGTTGAGGAAGAGGTCATGCACGACGACGCATTCCATGGCGGCCAGACCGGCGGCGACATGCTTGGTGTCGGGATCGGACTGCAGAATGTCCTCGCCCTGGATGTAGATGCCCTTGAAAGTGCCGTCGACCGCGGCATCCAGCATGTTGGGAATGCGCAGGCCGGGTTCGTCGTCCAGCTTCACGCCCCACAGGCTCTCATAGATGTCGCGCACGGCTTCGCCTGAGATATGGCGGTAGCCGGGCAGTTCGTGCGGGAACGAACCCATGTCGCAGGAACCCTGCACATTGTTCTGGCCACGCAGCGGATTCACGCCGACGCCTGGCCGGCCGATATTGCCGGTGGCCATGGCGAGATTGGCGATCGCCATCACCGTGGTCGAACCCTGGCTGTGTTCCGTTACCCCGAGGCCGTAATAGATCGCGCCGTTGCCCCCGGTAGCGTAGAGCCGCGCCGCGCCGCGGATCAGCTCGGGATCGACGCCGGACAACTTGCCGACGGTTTCGGGGCTGTTTTCCGGCAAGGCGACGAACGATGCCCAATCCTGGAACTCCGCCCAGTCGCAGCGTTCGCGGATGAAGGCTTCGTTGAAAAGACCCTCGGTGACGATCACATGCGCCAGCGCCGTCAGCACAGCCACGTTGGTGCCGGGCTTCAGCGGCAGGTGATAATCCGCTTCGACATGCGTCGACTTGACCATCTCGGTGCGACGTGGATCGAGCACGATCAGCTTGGCGCCCTGACGCAGCCGCTTCTTCAGCCGCGAGGCGAACACCGGATGGGCTGAAACGGGATTGGCACCGATAATGACGGCAACGTCGGTGTAATCGACGGAGTCGAAATCCTGGGTGCCAGCCGAGGTGCCATAGGTCTGGCCGAGCCCGTAGCCCGTCGGCGAGTGGCAGACGCGCGCGCAGGTGTCGACATTGTTGTTGCGGAAGCCCTGCCGCACCATCTTCTGGACGAGGTAGGTTTCCTCGTTGGTGCAGCGCGACGAAGTGATGCCGCCAATCGCGGTGCGACCGTACTGATACTGGATACGGCGGAATTCCTGGGCCGTGTGGGAGATAGCCTCTTCCCAGGTCACCTCGCGCCATGGGTCGGTGATCTTTTCCCGGATCATCGGCGACAGGATACGGTCCTTGTGGGTGGCGTAGCCATAAGCGAAACGGCCCTTCACACAGGAATGACCGTGGTTCGCCTTGCCCTCCTTGTAGGGCATCATGCGAATGACCTCGTCATCCTTCGCTTCGGCCTTGAACGAGCAGCCGACGCCGCAATAAGCGCAGGTGGTGACGACCGAGCGCTCCGGCAGACCCTTGGCAAGGACCGCTTTCTCGCGCAGCGCATCGGTCGGACAGGCCTGCACGCAGGCGCCGCAGGACACGCATTCCGAATCGATGAACGCCTCGTGCATTCCCGCCGAGACCCTGGATTCGAAGCCACGTCCTTCGATAGTCAGCGCGAAGGTGCCCTGCACCTCTTCGCAGGCCCTCACGCAGCGCGAGCAGACGATGCATTGCGTGGGATCGTAGGTGAAATAGGGATTGGATTCGTCGCGTGCGATGTAATCGACCGTCAGCGAGCCATGGCCGGGCGCTACGCCGTTTTCCTGCTTGACGTGGTTGCGGCCCTCGATGCCGTAGCGGTTCTCGGTCAAGCCGATCGACTTTGCCACCGCGTCGAACTCGCTGGCGCCGGTTCCGGCTTTCTCATTCCAGCCGGTCGGATGGTCGGAGACGTAAAGCTCCATGACGCCACGGCGAATGGCGTCGAGCCGCTCGGACTGCGTGCGCACCACCATACCCTCGCCGACAGGTGTGGTACAGGACGCTGGCGTGCCGCCACGCCCTTCGATCTCGACAAGGCAGACACGACACGAACCGAAAGAGTCCAGCATGTCGGTGGCGCAAAGCTTCGGGATCTCGACCCCGCCTTCCATCGCGGCACGCATGATCGAGGTGCCTTCCGGTACGCTGATGCTGCGGCCGTCGACGCTCAGCGTGACCTGCTTCTGCGCCTTCGATTGCGGGGTTCCGTAGTCGATCTCTTCGACGAGTGATGGGAAGTCGGCCTTGATGTTCATCTGCCAGCTCCTATTCAGCAGCCACGCGCACGGGCGCAGGCTTGAAGTCGTCGGGGAAATGGGTGATCGAGCTCATAACAGGATAAGGCGTGAAGCCACCCAGCGCACAGAGCGAGCCGAATTTCATCGTGTTGCAGAGGTCGGTGACCAGAGCGAGGTTCTTCTCCGGCTCGATGCCCGCGGCGAGCTTGTCGATGGTCTCGACACCGCGCGTCGAGCCAATGCGGCAGGGCGTGCACTTGCCGCAACTTTCGATGGCGCAGAACTCCATGGCAAAGCGCGCCTGTTTCAGCATGTCGGCAGTGTCGTCGAACACCACGATGCCGGCATGGCCGATCAGCCCGTCCTTGGCCGCGAAGGCTTCATAATCGAATGGCGTGTCGAACAGCGCGCGCGGGAAATAGGCGCCGAGCGGTCCGCCGACCTGCACCGCCTTTACCGGACGTCCTGTCGCCGTGCCGCCGCCGATCTCGTCGACGATCTCGCCCAGCGTCATGCCGAAGGCCGCTTCGAACAGGCCGGCATATCTGACGTTGCCGGCGATCTGGATCGGGATGGTGCCACGCGAGCGACCCATGCCGAAATCCTTGTAGAAGGCCGCACCCCTGTCCATGATGACAGGCACCGAGGCCAGCGAGATGACGTTGTTGATCACCGTCGGCTTGCCGAACAGCCCCTTGTGAGCCGGCAGCGGCGGCTTTGCCCGTACCATGCCGCGCTTGCCTTCGAGCGAGTCGAGCAGCGCCGTCTCCTCGCCGCAGACATAGGCGCCCGCGCCGACCCGGATCTCCATGTCGAAAGCGTAGGGCGAACCCAGCACACTGGCGCCAAGCACACCGGCCTTGCGGGCGACTTCGACGGCTTTCTGCATCATCGCCACCGCATGCGGATATTCCGAGCGGATATAGACAAAGCCTTTGGTCGCAGCCGTGGCGATTCCGGCGATCGTCATGCCTTCGATCAGCACGAAGGGGTCACCCTCCATGATCATGCGGTCGGCGAAGGTGCCCGAGTCGCCTTCGTCGGCGTTGCAGACGATGTATTTGCGGTCGGCAGCGGTATCGAGCACCGTCTTCCACTTGATGCCGGTCGGGAAGCCCGCGCCACCGCGCCCGCGCAGTCCGGACTCGGTCACTTGGGCGACAATGGCGGCGGGCGTCAATTCCAACGCGTTCTTCAGTCCGTTCAACCCGCCATGCTTCTTGTAGGATTCGAGTGACAGCGGATCTATGACGCCGCAGCGCGCGAAGGTCAGCCGCGTCTGCTTGGCCAGGAAGGGAATTTTGTCCGGGGCGCCGAGCCAGCGCTTGTGAGGGCCGCCGGTGAGGAAGCCGCTGTCGAACAGGCTTTTGACGTCGGATGGCTTGACCGGGCCATAGGCAACGCGGCCATTGGCTGTCGCAACTTCGACCATCGGTTCGAGGAAATAGGCGCCGCGCGAACCGTTGCGCACGATCTTGGCCTCGATGCCGCGCTCTGCCAGTTCACTGGCGATCGCCTTGGCGACCTTTTCGGCGCCAAGTGCCAGTGCGCCGGAATCGGCGGGAATGTAGATACGCGGGATCATGAGCGCACCTCGGCAACGATCTCGTCGAGCTTTTCGTCATCGAGCCGCCCGATCACCTCGCCATCGAGCATGGCGGCGGGCGAACAGGCGCACAGGCCGAGACAATAGACCGGCTCCAGCGTCACCGAACCGTCTCGGGTCGTCTCATGGAAGCCGATGCCCAGCAACTGCTTGAGCTTGGCGGCGATGGCGTCAGAACCCATCGACTGGCAGGATTCTGCCTGGCAGACCTTCAGAACATGCCGGCCGGCCGGACGGCTGCGGTAATCGTGATAGAAGGTGACGACACCATGCACCTCGGCCCGAGAGATGTTCAGCGCTTCGGCGATGACAAGCAGTGCATCCTGCGGCACATGGCCGAACTCTTCCTGGATGCCGTGCAAGATCGGCAGCAGCGGGCCTTCGAGGCCTTTCAGCTCCTGGACGATCGCGGCCGTGCGCGATGTGATCTCGGTACTTGCAGGCTGCATCGTCATGCAGCGCCCTCCCTGGTCGATAGCTTTTATCGCTAAGTCTTTACAAAATCAGAGGAAACCCTCGGAATCAATAAAGCTGTTTCGTTGCTCGATAGAAATCTTCTATCGAGCTTGGTCTTCCAGCATTGTGTAGCCTAGCGGCGGGCGTGGAAATCGTCCGCCAGCGCCATCGCCTCGTCCAGCAGCGCCGAAACCAGCGGCGTGTGTGGCTCGCGCCGCGCCGCCACCAGCCCGACCGTGTGGCTGGCGTCCGGCTCGACGATCGGAATGGCCCGGATCGGTTCGGAAAAGCCGAACGTTTCCGCAAGGTTGAGCGGCATGATCGACGACCATTTGCCGGTGCGGATGTGCGAAAACAGCACGATCATCGAATTGGATTCGAGCGTCGGCCGCACCTGCACGCCGGCCTCGGCCAGGTGCTGGTCGATGATGCGGCGGTTCTGCATATCCGGCGTCAGCAGGCAGAGCGGCAAGCTGCTGAGTTCCGCCCATGTCACTTTGTCGCGGTCGGAATAGGGATTTCCCATCGCGGTGATCAGTTGATAGCGCTCATCATAGAGCGGCACGCTGGTCACCCGCCCCAGCGGCTCGTTGTCGAGATAGGTGATGCCGGCATCGATGTCGAAATTGCCGAGCAGGGACAGCACTTCGATCGAGGTCCGCGACAGCACCGAGAAGGTGACGCCGGGATGTTTTGCCCGAAACGGCGTCGTCAGCCGCGCCACCATGGCCAGCGCCGTCGGGATGGCGGCGATGCGGATGCGGCCGGAAAGACCGTGGCGCGCTGCCCGCATCTCCTCGCGCATGGTGCGGGTATCGCCAACGATGCGGCGCGCCCAGACCAGCACCTGCTTGCCTTCCGGCGTCAGCCCCTGGAAGCGCGAGCCGCGCAGCACCAGCATCACGCCGAGCTGGCCCTCGAGCTGCTTGATGCCGGCCGACAGCGTCGGCTGGGTGACGCCGCACACTTCCGCTGCCCGGCCGAAATGTTCCTCCCGGGCCAGTGCGATGAAGAATTCCAGCTTGTCGATCATGCCATCCTTCCGCTCGTTCCGCGCAAGGTCGGGGAAATCGTCTTTCGCCGCAAGCGGTATGCGCAATCGCGTCGCATCCACATCTTTCAGCCGGCTTACTGTTCCCTGCGACGCAATGCGGCGTTATGTGGATGAAACGGGAGGTCGACCATGCTGGGCTGGTTCCGCAAGCTTTTGCCGCGCGAAGATCGCTTCTTTGAGCTGTTCGAACGACATTCCCGCACCGTGGTCGGTGGCGCCGAGGCGCTGGAGCAGCTTCTCCAGGGGAAGGACATCGATCGCTGGTGTCAGAAAATCATCGATCTCGAAGACGAGGCCGACCATATCACCGCGGAAGTCCTGCTGGCGGTGCGACGCTCCTTCATCACGCCTTTCGATCGCGGTGACATCAAGGACCTGATCCAGTCGATGGATGACGCCATCGACATGATGCACAAGACCGTCAAGACCGTGAAGCTGTTCGAGAAGAAGGAATTCGACCCGCTGATGCAGGAAATGGGCGGCGTCATCGTCGCTGCCGCCAAGCTGGTCGCGGAAGCGATCCCGCTGCTCGGCAAGGTTGGCGCCAACAGCGTACGCCTCAACGCCATCGCCGAGGAGGTCATGCGCGCCGAAGGCCGGGCCGACGATCTGCACGAGCAAGGGCTGAAGGATCTCTTCAAAAAGCATGGCCGCAGCGACCCGATGGCCTACCTGATCGGCAGCGAGATCTATGGTGAGCTGGAAAAGGTGGTCGACCGCTTCGAAGACGTCGCCAATGAGATCAGCGGCATCGTCATCGAGAATGTATAGGCGATGGAAGCAACCATCGCCTTTCCCGTGCTGGTCGGCCTTGTTGCCGTCGCGCTGTTCTTCGATTTTCTCAACGGCCTGCACGATGCCGCCAATTCCATTGCCACCATCGTCTCCACGCGCGTGCTCAGGCCGCAATACGCGGTGCTATGGGCGGCCTTCTTCAATTTCATCGCCTTCATGTTCTTCGGCCTCCATGTCGCGGAGACAGTGGGAAAAGGCATTGTCGACGTCAGCATCGTCACGCCGGCGGTGATCTTTTCAGCGCTCGTCGGCGCCATTGTCTGGAATGTCGTCACCTGGATTGCCGGCATCCCGTCGAGCAGCTCGCATGCGCTGATCGGTGGGCTGGTCGGCGCCGGCGTTGCGAAGGCGGGCGCGGGCGCCATCGTCTGGACGGGCCTTGGCAAGACGGTCGCCGCAATCGTCCTGTCGCCGGCGACCGGGTTTGTCCTGGCGCTTGTCCTGATTCTTGCCGTTTCTTGGCTGTTCGTGCGCCAGACACCGTTCGCGGTCGACAGCACTTTCCGCGTCATGCAGTTCTTTTCCGCCTCGCTCTATTCCCTCGGGCACGGCGGCAACGACGCCCAGAAGACCATGGGCATCATCGCCGTGCTGCTCTATTCGCAAGGCATGCTCGGCGAGAAATTCTACGTACCGCTTTGGGTCGTCCTCACCTGCCAGTCGGCGCTGGCGCTCGGCACCTTGTTTGGCGGCTGGCGCATCGTCCACACGATGGGCTCGAAGATCACCCGGCTGAACCCGATGCAGGGCTTCTGTGCCGAAACCGGTGGCGCCATCACGCTGTTCGCCGCCACATGGCTCGGCGTTCCCGTTTCGACCACCCACACCATCACCGGCGCCATCATCGGCGTTGGCGCCGCTCGCCGCGTCTCGGCCGTGCGCTGGGGTCTTGCCGGCAACATCGTTGTTGCCTGGATTGTCACTTTGCCGGCCACCGCCGCCATTTCCGCGCTCACCTACCTCGCGGTTGGCCTGGTGGGGTGAGGTGAACCTCGCGGCGCGTGGAGCGCCGGCAATCGCGGCTACTGTCTACCGGCTCACGAGATTGAGGATGTTGCCGTCGGGATCCTTGAACCATGCGACCTTCATGCCGTAGCCGACATGGACGTCGCCCTCCAGCGTCAGGCCGGGCATCTCATAGTGCTCGAAGGCGACACCCTTCGACTTCAACGACTTGACGATGGACTCGATCCCGTCACCGACCGTCCAGGTCACCGCCGTCGCCTTGTTGGTGCCTGCGAACTGCGAATGATAGACATTGATCAGCGTGTCGCCGCTTTTGTAGACGATCAGTTCGCCACCCATATCATCCACCTGCTTGAGGCCCAGGGTCCCTTCATAAAAGGCCTTTGCCCTCGCCAGGTCTTTCACCGCGACATTGGCCGTTGCATTGCTGTTTGCGAGCATGATCGTCTCCTTCCCTGATTGCTCATGTCGATCCTTGAAATAGATCAGGAGGGCTCAATGGCGACCGCCGGTCTGCAAAATGCCGACTGCTCCGACACCGCCCGTCGTTTTTGCGGGCACACCAAGGCAGCTATTGCTCCACGGCTTGGTTCTGTCCGGAAACTGCACTATCTCAAGCGAAAGCCTGCATAAGGAAGAACTGATGTCCGTTACCAAGGAAATCGTCACCGAGCGCCTGAAGACGGTCAATGGGCCGGATTTCACCGGCAACATCGTCGACCTTGGTATGGTTTCCGAGATTTTCATCGCCGATTCCAAGGTCTTCTTCTCGATTACCGTTCCCGCTGCCCGCGCCCAGGAGATGGAACCGCTGCGCGCGGCTGCCGAGCGCGTCGTCAAGGCTATCCCCGGTGTCGCCGGCGCCGTCGTGGCGCTGACGGCGGAAAAGAAAGGCGGCGGCATGGAGGCGCCGGTTCCATCGCGCCCGGCACCCAGGCCAGCGCCGCCGGCTCCGCCGCGTGCCGCTCCGCACGCTCCTGCTTCGCACAGCCAGGGCAAGCGTGGCGTGCCCGGCATCGAGGCGATCATCGCCGTCGCTTCCGGCAAGGGCGGTGTCGGCAAGTCGACCACTGCCGTCAACATCGCTCTTGGCCTCGCCGCCAATGGTTTGCGCGTCGGCGTGCTCGACGCCGACATCTATGGCCCGTCCATGCCGCGGTTGCTCAACATCCACGGTCGGCCGCAGACCGTCGACGGCAAGATACTCAAACCCATGGAGAATTATGGGTTGAAGGTGATGTCGATGGGTTTCCTCGTTGATGAGGAGACGCCGATGATCTGGCGCGGGCCGATGGTGATGTCGGCGCTGACGCAGATGCTGCGCGAGGTCGAATGGGGCCGGCTCGACGTGCTCGTCGTCGATATGCCGCCCGGCACCGGCGACGCGCAACTGACCATGGCCCAGCAGGTGCCATTGGCTGGCGCCGTCATCGTCTCGACGCCGCAGGATCTGGCGCTGATTGACGCCCGCAAGGGCCTCAACATGTTCAAGAAGGTCGATGTGCCGCTGCTCGGCATCGTCGAGAACATGAGTTATTTCATCGCTCCGGATACGGGAAAGCGCTACGACATCTTCGGCCATGGCGGCGCCCGCCGCGAGGCCGAGCGTCTGGGCGTCACCTTCCTTGGCGAAGTGCCGCTCGAGATGGGCATTCGCGAGAGCTCGGATGCCGGCACGCCGGTGGTTGTCTCGAAGCCTGACGGTGCCGAGGCAAAGATCTACCGGGATATCGCTTCGAAGGTTTGGGACCGGATCAATGAAGAGCGTGGTGCGGCCGCGGATGCCGTGCCGAGCATCGTGTTCGAGTAGTTTTTTTCGTTCGGTAGGCGGCGCTAGCCCCAGAGAAGCCAGGCGTCGTTCAAGCGAGGAAGTAAGCTAAGCCGCGCCGACCTTCTCGCCGAAGCTGGAAAAAAACTGCCCGGCCAGTTTCTTTGAGGTCGATTCGATCAGCCGGCTGCCAAGCTGGGCGATCTTGCCGCCGACATCGGCCTTTGCCGCGTATTTCAGCACCGTGGTACCCGGCCCATCTTCGGTAAGCGTCACATCGGCACCGCCCTTGGCGAAGCCGGCTATGCCGCCCTTGCCTTCGCCCTGGATGGTGTAGGAATGCGGCGGCTTGAGATTCTTGAGCGTCACCTCACCGTTGAACGTCGCCTTGATCGGCCCGATCTTCACCACGACGGTCGCTGCCATCTCGGTCGGCGACTTCATCTCCAGGCTCTGGCAGCCGGGAATCGTCGCCTTCAAGACCTCGGGATCGTTCAGCGCTTCCCACACCTTTTGCAGGGGCGCGGCAATGCGCTCCTCGCCTTCGATCACCAAAGCCATGAAAACCTCCCTGACAAGATTGATCGAAGCCGTAACGCACGGCTGGGTGCATGTCTATCGCACCAAAGTCGGGTTGCGACCGTGCGCCCTCTTGCCTGCTCCCGCGCGTTGCCATATCGATTTGTCTTACAAATACGGAGACCACGATGGCAGGCGCCCCCACAGACAAGAAAAAATTTCGCTCGCAGGAGTGGTTCGACAATCCCGACAACCCGGGCATGACGGCGCTTTATCTGGAGCGCTACCTGAATTACGGCCTGACGCGGGCCGAACTGATGTCCGGCAAACCGCTGATCGGCATCGCCCAGACCGGTTCGGATCTCTCGCCCTGCAACCGCCATCACATCGAGCTGGCCAAGCGCGTGCGCGAAGGCATTGTCTCGATGGGCGGCATTCCGTTCGAGTTCCCGTGCCATCCGATCCAGGAGACCGGCAAGCGTCCAACCGCGGCTCTTGACCGCAACCTTGCCTATCTCAGTCTGGTCGAGGTGCTCTACGGCTATCCGCTCGACGGCGTCGTGCTCACCATCGGCTGCGACAAGACAACGCCAGCCCTGCTGATGGCCGCAGCCACCGTCAACATCCCGGCGATCGCGCTGTCGGTCGGCCCGATGCTCAACGGCTGGCACAAGGGCAAGCGCACCGGCTCCGGCACCATCGTCTGGGAATCGCGCCAGCGCCTGTCGGCCGGCGAGATCGACTATGACGAGTTCATGGACATCGTCGCCTCCTCGGCGCCGTCCACCGGTTATTGCAACACCATGGGCACCGCCACGACGATGAATTCGCTGGCCGAAGCGCTTGGCATGCAATTGCCGGGCTCGGCTGCCATTCCCGCTCCCTATCGCGAGCGCGGCCAGATTTCTTATGAGACGGGCAAGCGCATCGTCGAAATGGTGCATGAGGATTTGAAGCCGTCCGACATCATGACGCGCAAGGCCTTCGAGAACGCCATCGTCGTCAACTCGGCCATTGGCGGCTCGACAAACGCGCCGATCCATCTCAATGCGATTGCCCGCCATCTCGGCGTGCCGCTCGACAATGACGACTGGCAGAAGATCGGCCACAAGATCCCGCTCATCGTCAACCTGCAGCCATCGGGCGAATATCTCGGCGAGGATTACCACCATGCCGGCGGCGTGCCGGCCGTGGTTGCGGAATTGATGAAGGCCGGATTGCTGCCTTTCCCCGAAGCCGTGACTGTCAACGGCAAGACGATCGGCGACAACTGCAAGGGGGTCGCCAACGAGAACACCGACGTCATCCGCACCGTCGCCGAGCCGCTGAAGGCCAATGCCGGCTTCATCAACCTCAGGGGCAATCTGTTCGATTCCGCGATCATGAAGACCAGCGGCATCTCGCCGGAATTCCGCGAGCGCTATCTCTCCAACCCGAAGGATCCCGAGGCTTTCGAAGGCAATGCGATGGTCTTCGACGGGCCTGAAGACTATCACGCCCGCATCGACGATCCGGCGCAAGGCATCGATGAACATACAATCCTGTTCATGCGCGGCGCCGGCCCGATCGGCTATCCCGGTGGCGCCGAGGTCGTCAACATGCAGCCGCCGGCATACCTGATCAAGAAGGGCATCCATGCGCTCGCTTGCATCGGCGATGGTCGCCAGTCCGGCACGTCGGGTTCGCCGTCGATCCTCAACGCCTCGCCGGAAGCCGCGATCGGTGGCGGGCTGGCGCTGCTCAAGACGGGCGACCGTGTCCGCATTGACCTGCGCAAGGGCACGGCCGACATCCTCGTCACCGACGACGAGATCACCCGACGCCGTGCCGAACTGCAGAACAATGGCGGCTATCACTATCCCAAGCACCAGACGCCCTGGCAGGAGATCCAGCGCGGCATGGTCGCGCAGTTTTCAGAGGGAATGGTGCTGAAGCCGGCGGTGAAATACCAGGACGTCGCCCACACCAGCGGTGTCCCCAGAGACAATCACTGATTGCTCTCAGGGACAAACCCTGATGCTGCATCGAGGACAGGCGGCCCGATCAATCAGGCCGCCTGTCGTTTTTCCATTCAGCATGGCGCGCCCCGACCGGTAGGTCGAGAAACGCTCACGATCCTTGACAAGCCCGCGCGATGTATCCACCATGATGGCAAGGGGTGCATCGCGACGACCCCGTGAGGCGTCAGCCCAACGTTCGCGTCCAAGCTTCTCTTTCCAGGAGGTGGACGCTATGCCGTCAACAACCGCTATCACCGTATCGCAACTAGCCCGTCTGATCGGTCTGCCAGGCGCGCCCGTCATCATCGATGTCCGTATCGATGAAGACTTCGACGCCGATCCGCGCCTTCTGCCGGCCTCGAGCCGGCGCGATTTCAAAACCGTTTCGACCTGGGCGGCCGAGTTCGCCGGCCAATCGGTGGCGGTCGTTTGCCAGAAAGGGCTGAAACTCTCGCAAGGTGTCGCCGCATGGCTGCGCCATGAGGGCATTTCCGCCGAAAGCCTCGACGGTGGGTTCGAAGCCTGGCGCGATGCAAAGGGGCTTCTGGTCCGCACCGACACCTTGCCTTCGCGCGACGAAAAGGGCCGCACCGTGTGGGTGACGCGAGCCCGCCCGAAGGTCGACCGCATCGCTTGCCCTTGGCTGATCCGGCGTTTCGTCGATCCGCACGCGATCTTTCTGTTTGTCGAGCCGGCCGAAGTGCCTGCCGTGGCCGATCGCTTCCAGGCCGTGCCTTTCGACATCGACAATGTGTTCTGGAGCCATCGCGGCGAACGCTGCACCTTCGATACGATGATCGAGGAGTTCGGGCTGGAATCCGAGGCGCTCGATCGCCTTGCCCTGATCGTGCGTGCGGCCGATACCGCAAGCCTCGACCTTGTTCCCCAGGCTGCCGGCTTCCTGGCTGCTTCGCTTGGTCTGTCGCGCATGTTTCGCGACGATCTGGAACAACTGGAAGCGGGTATGCTGCTCTACGATGCGTTCTTCCGTTGGTGTCGCGACGCCACTGAAGAAACGCACAACTGGCCCAGTGCAGGCGCGAGTAAACCGTCATGAGCGCGCTTGTGTCGCAAGATACGGTGGTCCAGCCGCCGGCTGCACCGACCTTCACCGAAGCCATGAAGCTCTGGGCAAAAATCGGACTGCTCAGCTTCGGCGGGCCGGCCGGGCAGATCGCATTGATGCACAAGGAACTGGTCGAGGAGCGGCGCTGGATCGGCGAGCAGCGTTTCCTGCATGCGCTGAACTACTGCATGCTGCTGCCTGGCCCCGAGGCCCAGCAACTCGCCATCTATATCGGTTGGCTGCTGCACAGGACGATCGGCGGCCTTGTCGCCGGCATCCTGTTCGTCGTACCGGGCGCGCTCGTCATGCTCGTCCTGAGCAGCCTCTACGTGCTCTATGGCGACGTGCCGCTCGTCGAGGCTCTGTTTTTCGGGGTGAAGGCGGCGGTGCTTGCCATTGTCATCCAGGCGGTGATCCGGATCGGACGGCGTGCCCTGAAGAACCGGGTCATGGTGTCGATCGCGGTCTCGGCGTTCATCGCCATCTATGCGTTGAATGTGCCGTTCCCGCTCATCATCCTGCTTGCGGGCCTGACAGGATGGCTGGGAAACCGCATTGCTCCGGCGCTGTTTTCCGGCTCGGCACATGGCAAGGACGATGTTGCCGACATCAAGGGAGCGGTCGACCTGATGTTCGAGCGCGGCGAGTTGGCCCACCTCAGGCCGACGAAATGGCATGCGCCACGCACGATTGCGATCTGGCTGCCGATCTGGTTTGGGCCTGTTCTGCTGATCTGGTGGCTTACCGGCTCTGCAAGCGTCTGGACCGAGATAGGCCGGTTCTTCAGTCTCATGGCGATCGTCACCTTCGGCGGCGCCTATGCGGTGCTTGCCTATGTCGCCCAGGCAGCCGTCCAGTCCTTCGGCTGGCTCGCCCCCGGTGAAATGGTCGACGGTCTTGGGCTTGCCGAAACGACGCCGGGTCCGCTCATCCTGGTGTTGCAGTTCGTTGGCTTCATCGCCGCCTTCCGCCACGCCGGCTCGCTGGACCCGTTGCTTGCCGGATCGCTGGGGGCGTTGCTGACCCTGTGGGTTACGTTCACGCCCTGCTTCTTCTGGATATTCCTCGGCGCGCCCTATATCGAGGCCCTGCGCGGCAACAAGGCCTTGTCGGCAGCACTTGGCGCGATCACCGCCGCTGTTGTCGGGGTGATCATGAATCTGGCTCTGTGGTTTGCCTTGCACGTCATTTTCCGTGAGGTGCACGCGCTGGGCCTCGGCATGAATGTGCCGGTGTTTTCGTCGATCGACTGGCGCGCTGCGCTGCTTTCCTGCGCCACCATGATCGCCGTCCTGAAGCTGAAAATCGGCATGCTGCCGACGCTTGCCGGGTCTGCTCTTGCCGGTGTCTTGCTGCTGGCGGCGAGTGGCTGACAGGCACAACGACAAAGACTTAAAGCACGTCGCGTGAATGCGTTTCAACGCGACGCACGTTAAGTCACTGCTTTGTATTCCGCCTGCCAACCACCTAAGTGGTTGGAAACGGATTGGAACATCATGGCGGGACGGCGCTCTTCCCTCGGCTTCCTCGGAATGTTCGGCCGCTCGGGCGACTTGAGACAGCTCGATGCGGCATTGCGCGGCGCTGACCTTCATCCCGCCCTTGTGCCGGAGGGCGTAAAACTCACCATCGTCAATCTGATGAAGGATCGCTGGCCCGACGACCCGCCAGCCCAAGCCTATCCAGACGTGGCGCGACTGTTCAGCTATTGCATCGCCGGACCGGAAGCCTTCGAGCGATCCAATGGTCTTCAGAACAGGCTGGATGCAGAGCGCCGGATCGAGGCCGCCCTTGAAACCGGCGACAGTTTCGATGCGCAAATCGTGCTGATGACACTGCACGCCAAGCTGATCAGTGCCGCAGTCGTCGAGCGCTATGGGCTCAACGCGGACTGATTGTTTTGCGAAGGCCTACCCGCCCATGCTGCCGCGCGGCAGCTTGATCATCTCGCCAAAGCGGGCGCGCAGTCTGTCGTCGATCAGCTTGGGCACATGGCGCGGAAAGCGCTCGGCAAGCACGCGTTTCTTCTCGATGATCGCCCGCTGCAGGATGTCGGGCCGGCCCTTCTCGTTCCATTCCTTGGGCGAAAAGCGGTCGCCGACGGCCGGATAGAAATATTCGGTCTGCATCAGCCGCAGCGTCTGCTCATTACCGAGATAATGGCCCGGACCCTTCAGGCAGACATCGGTGATGGTGTCGATCGACAATGCCTCGTCGGTCACCTCGATGCCGCGCACGCAGCGCAGGCAGTGGCCGAGCATGTCATTGTCGATGATCAGGCTTTCCAGGCAGAAACCGAGCAGCGAGGCGTGCATGCCGGCCGATTCGTAGACCAGGTTGAGCCCGGCAAGGCCGGCCATCACATCGGTGATGCCCTTTTCATAGCCGGACTGGATGTCGGGCAGTTTCGAATCCGTCATGCCGGCGGCCGAGCCGCCCGGCAGGTCGTAGAACTGCGCCATCTGCGCGCAGGCCGAGGTCAGCACCGCCTGCTCGGCCGAACCGCCCGACATGGCGCCGGTCCTGAGATCCGACACGAACGGCCAGGTGCCGAAGATCGCCGGATGCCCCGGCTTGATGGCGTTGACATAGACGAGACCGGCCAGCACTTCGGCCACCGCCTGCACCACCGCGCCGGCAATCGCCGCAGGGGCCGTGGCACCGGCCTGTCCGGCTGACAGCAAGAGGATCGGGATGCCGCCTTCGACGCAGGCTTCGAGCACGCCGCAGGCGTCCTCGGCGAATTTCATCGGCGGCACGACGAAGCAGTTGGAGTTCGAGACGAACGGCCGGGCGCGGAAATTCTCCTCGCCGCCGGCAATGGCATAGAGCATTTCGAGCGCCGGCTGCACGTTCTCGCGCACCGTGAAGGAGGTGCCGACATGCTTCGATGTGCCCATCACGCAGGCATAGAGCGTGTTGAAATCCATATCGAGCGGATCGGGAATGTCGCGCGGCACCATCGGCCGCTGGAAGAAGTGGATGTTGTCGAGCCCTTCGACGAGGCGGGCGGCGTCATAGATGTCCTGCAGCAGCGACTCGCGGTATTCGCGCTTCTCGACATCGACCAGATGCACGGCAGCGCCCGCCGTGCCGTAATGCACGCGCTTGCCCTTGATCAGCATGTCGTGCTTGGGGTCCTGGCCGTGCAGCGTGAAATGTCGTGCCGCTTTCTTGATCGTGTCGAGCACGAGAGCGCGGGGGAAGCGAACGCGGCCATCGTCGCCATAGCTGGCGCCGGCCTCGGTTAGCGCCTCGATGCAGGAGGGAATGGCGTTGGCGAAACCAACCGTTTCCAACAGTGTCAGCACCGCTTCGTGGATGCGTTCCTGGTCGTTCTGCGTCAGCGGTCCGTAGCTGCCGCCTTCGAGGCCGGCGCGCACCGGCTTGATGTCGTCGGCCAACGGTGCCGCCCGCATGGCGCGGCGCGCTTCGCGCCCGCCGGAGCGGCGCGAACGCTGATCCGCCGCCGCTTCCTGCTTTTCAAGAACTGACATGGAAGACACTCCACCTTTCCGAGAAGCAGGGCGCGGCGGTTGGTCCACCATCGGCTGCTTCTTCCCCTTTGTGCCCCGACTATGCCGCCGGCATTGGCCCAGCCTATGAGCCAGACGGTCCGGTTGCATATGCCAGGGCTAATGGAGTCGGAGCCACGCTGTGCGGCTCCGACCAAGGGGTCGGGCGATGGATCAGGCGGCGGCCGGCCTGCGTCCGGCGGCGGTAGCCAGTTCGCGGATGCCTGGCTCGATGTGCTGCAACGCGATCGAGGAAATGCCCAGCCGCATGAAACGTGAAGGCTTTTCAGTGCGATCGAAGAAACGGTCGCCCGGCTCGATGATGACGCTGCGCGAGGCGGCGGCCTCGGCCAGTCCGCGCGCATCGGTGCCGCGCGGCCCTTCGAGCCACAGCGATGTGCCGCCGGCCGAATCGGTCGAACGCCATTCCGGCAGGAAAGCGGAAATCGCATGGACCAGGCGCTTGCGCCGCTCGTCGAAGGCACTCGACAGCCGCCGCACCAGTGCCTCGTGGTGGCCAAGCGACAGGAACAGCGCGACGGCGCGCTGGTTGTTGGCCGGCGGATGACGCAGCATGAAGCGGCGCAGCGCCCTGAGTTCGGAGATTAGTCCAGCCGAAGCGACGATGTAGCCGAGCCGCAGGCCCGGAGCCAGCGTCTTCGACATCGAGCCGACATAGACGACGCGGCCGGAGCGGTCGAGGCTCTTCAGCGCCTGCTGCGGCGCCTCGTCGAGAAGCTGGCTGTCATAGCCGTCCTCGATGATGATCTGGTTGTAGCGGTTGGCCCGCGCCAGGAGATCCTGCCTTCGTTCCGCCGACAATGGCACCATGGTCGGGCAATGATGGCTGGGCGTGACGAAGACGAACCCGGAATCATTAGCAATAGAAGCGGTTACGATGCCGGACTGGTCTACCGGCACCGGCTGTATGTCGGCGCCCGCAAGGCGGAAGATCGAGCGTGCGTCGGGGTAGCCGGGGTCCTCCATCGCCACCTTGGAACCCTTGCTCATCAGCAGCGTCGCCAGCATATAGAGCGCGTTCTGGGCGCCCAGCGTGACGATGATCTCGTCGGGATTGGCGAAGATGCCGCGCCTGGGCAACAGCCGCGCCTGGATCTGCTCGATCAGCAGCGGATCGTCGCGATCGACCATGTCGGACGCCCAGTTACGGATTTCGAGCACGGCAAGCGCCATGCGGTTGCACTCGCGCCACTCGGCGGTCGGGAACAGCGCCGGGTCGAACTGGCCGTAGACGAAGGGGTAGGACGACTTGATCCAGTTCTCGTGCTTGGCCGGTGGCGGCATGTCGCTGGCGGCGATCTTGCGGCGTGCCTTCCAGTCGATCTCGTTGGCCTGGTCGGGCGCCTTCTGGTGCGGCTTGGCCGGTGTCGCCAGCACATCGGGATTGACGAAATGGCCGCGCCGCTCGCGTGCCACCAGGAAGCCCTGGTCGACGAGCTGCTGGAAGGCCAGCACCACGGTTCCGCGCGCCACGCCGAGTTTTTCGGCCAGGATCCGGCATGAGGGAAGCGGCATCGAAGCGGCGATCTGGCGGTCGAGAATGGCGGCCACGATGGCTTGGCGGATCTGTGCCTGCAGGGTCTGGCCGGATTCGGCCGAAATCCGGAACAGGCCGGACCATATCGCCGTGTCGTTTCGCTGTGGCATGGAAGATGTTCCTCGATGGCCAGCTTTTTTCGCTTGGCTGGACCAGTCGAATGTAACGGTGGCACAAGGGGTTGCGCCAATCAATTTTTCTGATCGTTGGGATTTATGCCAGTGATCCTTCGGCGGAAAATCCAGCACTGCGCCCACCGCATGACGCAGGTACGTCATCGCAGCGTGGCGATTGCGTCATCGCCGCGTGACGATTGCGTCATCGCCCGCGTGACGATTCGCGTCATCGCCCCGTATTGACCGGACAGAATTCGGCTCACTAGTTTTGGCGCGACGACACGCGCCGGAAACATCCGGTCTGATATGGTGCGTCGAAAACGCCAGGAGTCCCGCCAGTGGATCAGTCAGCCTTCCAGAAACAGCTCGCCGCCTTGCGCGATCATCGCGCCGCGGCGCCAGCCAGCATGCGCCAGGCCTTCGCCGCCGATCCGCAGCGGTTCAAGACGTTCTCCGCCACCGACGGCGACCTTTTGCTCGACTGGTCGAAATGCGCGGTCGACGCGGTCACCATGGATCTGCTGGAGAAGCTCGCCAAGGCCGCCGATCTCGAAGGCCGCCGGGCGGCGATGTTCGCCGGCAAGAAGATCAACGTCACCGAAGACCGTGCCGTGCTGCACACGGCGCTGCGCAACCTGACCGGCAAGGGCGTCACCGTCGATGGCCAGGACGTCAAGGCGGACGTCACTGCCGTGCTCGACGCGATGGGCGCCTTTGCCGATGCCGTGCGCTCCGGCAAGGCGGCCGGCGCCACCGGCAAGAAGATCACCGATATCGTCAACATCGGCATCGGCGGCTCCGATCTCGGCCCGGCCATGGCGACGCTGGCGCTGGCGCCCTATCACGATGGGCCGCGCGCGCATTACGTCTCCAACATCGACGGCGCCCATATCCACGACACGCTTAAGGGCCTGTCGGCCGAAACCACGCTTTTCATCATCGCCTCCAAGACCTTCACCACCGTCGAGACGATGACCAATGCCGAGACGGCGCGCAAATGGGTCCAGGAAGCACTCGGCAAGGAAGCGGTCGGCAAGCATTTTGCCGCCGTCTCGACCGCGCTCGACCTGGTGGCCAGGTTCGGCATCGCGGCCGACCGCGTCTTCGGCTTCTGGGACTGGGTCGGCGGCCGCTATTCGCTCTGGGGTGCTATCGGCCTGCCGGTGATGATCGCCGTCGGCCCGAGGAATTTTCGCGCCTTCCTCGATGGCGCGCACGAGATGGACGAGCATTTCCGCACCGCGCCCGTGCAGGAGAACCTGCCGGTGCTGCTGGGGCTGGTCGGCTGGTGGCATCGCGTGATCTGCGGATACCCGGCGCGCGCCGTCATCCCCTATGACCAGCGCCTGTCCCGGCTGCCGGCCTATCTGCAGCAGCTCGACATGGAATCGAACGGCAAGAGCGTCACCCTCGAAGGCACGGCGGTGACAACGCCCACCGGTCCGCTGGTCTGGGGCGAGCCCGGCACCAACGGCCAGCATGCCTTCTTCCAGCTGCTGCACCAGGGCACCGATTTCATCCCGGTCGAATTCCTCGCCGCGGCCGTCGGCCACGAGCCGGACCTCAAGCATCAGCATGATCTGCTGCTCGCCAACTGCCTGGCGCAGTCGGAAGCGTTGATGAAGGGCCGCACGCTGGAGGAGGCACGCGCCCAGATGCTGGCCAAGGGCATGAAGCCGGCCGAGGTCGACAAGATCGCCCCGCACCGCGTCTTCTCCGGCAACCGGCCCTCGATGACCATCCTTTACCGCAAGCTCGACCCGAGCACCTTCGGTCGGCTGATCGCGCTCTACGAGCATCGCGTCTTCGTCGAGGGAACGCTGTTCAAAATCAACTCCTTCGACCAGTGGGGCGTCGAGCTCGGCAAGGAACTGGCCACCGGCCTCTTGCCTGTCGTGGAGGGCAAGGAAAGTGCCGCGAAGCGGGATGCCTCGACCGCTGGCCTGGTGGGATACATCCAGCATTTGCGTGGATCGGAGTGAAGAGTTTGGCAGACATCAAGGGAATATTGTTCGACAAGGACGGGACACTTGTCGACTTCAACGCGACCTGGCTTGGCATTGCCGATTTCATGGCCATGGATGCGTCCGACGGCGATCGCTGGAAAGCCGATAGGCTGCTGGCCGCGGCCGGCTTCGATTTCGCCAACAGACGCTTCAAGCCCGATTCGATCTTTGCCTCGGGCACCAATATGGATGTCGTCGAGCTGTGGTTTCCGCGCCTGTCCGACGAAGACCAGATGCTTGCCGTCGCCCGCTTCAACGAGATCACCTCGGTGCAGGGTTCGGCGATGGCGGTGGCGCTGCCGGGCGTCGTCGAGACGCTCACTGCCCTGCACAGGAAATCCTACCGGCTTGGCGTCGCCACCAACGATTCGACCAGCGGCGCGGAAAAGACGCTGGTGACGCTCGGCGTCGCCCAGCTGTTCGACGCAGCCTATGGCTACGACGCGGTCGCCAATCCGAAGCCGGCGCCCGACACCATCCTGGCCTTCAGCGATCTCACCGGCTTGCCGCCATCGGCGATCGCCATGGTCGGCGACAACCGCCATGATCTCGAAATGGCAAGGGCCGGCGGCTGCGGGCTGGCGATCGGCGTGCTCTCCGGCACCGGCACCCGCGAATCGCTGGCCGGGATCGCTGACGTCATCCTGGACTCCGTTGCCGATCTGCCGGACTTCCTTTCGGCACGGGTCAAGGAAACGATCTAGCGGCCGGATATACCCTCGAAACGAAAGACACCGCTCTTCGGCGCGCTGTCTTTCGTCTGGCCGAAATCCGGCACCTGGTATTCGGCAAGCAGGCGCAGCCGCTGGCGTGGCAGATAGGCGCGGCCCGGGTCGCCGACCAGAACCTCGATACCGGCGCCAAGGCAGCGCTCGAGGAAAGGCATGACGCGGTCGGCGACGTCCTGTCCATAAAAGACGTCGCCGGCGGTCACGACATCGACCGTGGGCGGCGGTCCGCCGGTAATATCCTGCGCCATGACCGACATCGCGACGCCGTTCGCCGCCGCGTTGAGAGCGAGAGCGGCAACGCCGTTGCGGTCTATCTCGGCGGCGATCACCGCGCTCGCCCCGGCCTTGGCCGCAGCAATGCCGACAAGGCCGGAACCGGCGCCGAGGTCGAGCACGCGGCGACCGGCCACGGTTTGCGGATGGTCGAGTATATAGCGCGCAAGCACGGCGCCGCCGGCCCAGGTATAGGCCCAGTAGGGCGGCTGCGGCTCGGGTCCATCTTCGTCCGCCTCGACCGTGTCGTCGTCAGCGTCGGAGCTTTGCTTCGAATCGGTAAGCCGCCTCAGGCCGCTCGCCGGATGAGCCGTATAAAGCCTGATCTCGGGAAGCGACGGCACCGGGGCGATACGCATGTTCGCCCTGATGAACTCAGTCGGGTCAGGACGGCAAGGTGCATCTACGGCGCCCACGCCGTCGGCTGCCGTCATTCGCGCAGCGCCCGCCGCAGGATCTTGCCGACCGGCGTCTTCGGCAGTTCGGTCCTGAATTCGATGTATTTGGGCCGCTTGTAGCCGGTCAGGTTCTCGCGGCAAAAGGCGATAAGCGCCTCTGCGGTCAGCGCCGGATCCTTCTTGACGACGAACAGCTTCGGCACTTCGCCCGAATGCTCGTCCGGCACGCCGATCGCCGCCACTTCGAGCACGCCCGGATGCATCGCCACCACTTCCTCGAGCTCGTTCGGATAGACGTTGAAGCCCGAGACCAGGATCATGTCCTTCTTGCGGTCGACGATCTTGGTGTAGCCGCGCTCGTCCATGAAGCCCATGTCGCCGGATTTGAAATAGCCGTCCTTGGTCATCACCTTGGCGGTCTCGTCCGGCCGGTTCCAGTAGCCCGCCATCACTTGCGGCCCCCGGATGCAGATTTCGCCGACCTCGCCGAGCGGCAGATTGTTGCCGTCGTCGTCGCGGATGGCGATCTCCGTCGACGGCAGCGGCAGGCCGATGGTGCCGGTGAAGTCGCTGGCGCTGAACTTGTTGGCGGTGGCCACCGGCGAGGTTTCCGACAGCCCGTAGCCTTCGGTCACCGGACAGCCCGTCAGCGCCTTCCAGCGTTCGGCGACGCCCTTCTGCACCGCCATGCCGCCGCCCAGCGTCAGCACCAGCGGCTTGAAGTCGAGCTTGCGGAAGTCCTCATTGTTGAGCAGTGCGTTGAACAGCGTGTTCAAGCCCGGAAAGATGTGGATCGGATATTTCTGCAGTTCCTTGACGAAGCCGGGAATATCGCGCGGGTTGGGAATGAGCACATTGCGCGCGCCTTGCTGCATGCCCATCAGCGCGTTCACCGTCAGCGCGAAGATATGATAGAGCGGCAGGGCGCAGATAAAGTTCGGATGCGCCGGTTTCGGCTTGATCGTATAGGCGTCTTCCATCCACTGCGCGTTCTGCACGACATTGGCCAGCACGTTGCTGTGCAGCAGCGTTGCACCCTTCGAGACGCCCGTGGTGCCGCCCGTATATTGCAGGAAGGCGACATCGTCGGCCGCCACCTTGGCTGGCTTGAAGCCCACGCCGCCGCCGGCCTTCACGGCGGCGTTGAACTTGACATGGCCGGGCAGCGACCATGCCGGCACCATTTTCTTCACCCGGCGCACGACGAAATTGACGATCGTGCCCTTCAGTCCGCCGAGCATGTCGCCCATCGCGGCGATCACGACATGCTTGACCGCCGTCCTGGCGATCACCGCCTGCAAGGTGTTGGCGAAATTCTCCAGGATGACGATGGCTTGTGCGCCGGAATCCTTGAGCTGATGTTCCAATTCACGCGGCGTGTAGAGCGGATTGATGTTCACCACGACATAGCCGGCGCGCAAGACGGCCATCATCGCCACCGGGTATTGCAGCACGTTGGGCATCATCAGGGCAACGCGTGCGCCCTTTTTCAGTCCCTTCGATTGCAGAAATGCGCCGAAGGCCGCCGACAGCCGTTCGACATCGGCATAGCTGATAGACTTGTCCATGCAGGTGAAGGCGGGCTGGGCGGAAAATTGCTTGCAGGCGGCGACCAGGAAATCGCCGATCGAGCTGTAGGGCAAGGCGCCGATTTCAGCTGGTACGCTTTTCGGATAGCTTTTGAGCCATGGCTTTTCCGGCAGGCCGGCTGCAAGCGCCGTCAGCACCTTCGGCAATCGCGAGGCCACGGCCGGCTTCGCTGCCGGTGGGGCCTTCGCCGCTGCAGCCGCCGCCACTGGCTCGGCGGCGGCGGGCTTGGCAGTGACGGGCTTGGCAGTGGCGCGCTTTGCCGCGGACGTCGTCTTTCCGGCGGCAGGCTTGGCCGGGGCTTTGACCGCCGGCTTTGTGCTTGCCTTCACGGGTACGGTGGCCGCCTTCGGCTTGGCCGCGGCGGCTTTGGCAACGGGCGCTTTCGGCTTGACCGCGGCGGCGGCTGCCTTGGGAGCCGCCTTGGCTCCCGCTTTCACCGGCGCCATCGTCTTTGATGCTTTTGCCACCCGTTCCTCCCTGGATAATTCTTGTTCGTCCGTGCCGCGCTCGCCCCCGAATTGACAGAGACGTCCTCCACTGCTGCCTGGATTATCATCTATGTATTGCCTCTATCGGCGGCGGTGCAAGTCTTGCCCTTGCGGCAAGGCGGCGAAAGATTTGCCGCCGAAAATCTTTCCTGCCGACGACATTGCGAGCCGGTATCCTGCCGCACCCTCGGCCGGGCGAAGGCCGGCGCGGCGTCGATATCGCCAGATCGGCGATCAATAAAAAAATGCGGTCGTTAATAATCCCGTGAATGGAAAAAACTGCTAATTTTTTCTGCCATTTAGCAAAATCGCGGATTTTTTTCCTGCTTCCCGCGGGGTAAGCAAACGGGGTGTTCCAAAGCCGGAAAAACGGTGCTTATATGCGCGCTTCGCGAGCCTGATAGAGGGGCTTGGAAGAACATCAGGGAGTGCTCAATGAAAAAGAAACTCGCTTTTGCGGCCGCGTTGCTGGCCGCAAGCGTCCTGGGCGGCATGGCCAATGCAAAGACGCTTGTCTATTGCTCGGAAGCGTCGCCGGCCAATTTTGATCCGGGTACGACGACGGGCGGCAACGACTTCGATGCCTCGTCGCGTACCGTCTATTCGCGCTTGGTCGAATTCAAGCATGGCGGTACCGAGGTCGAGCCCGGTCTCGCCGACAAGTGGGAAATCTCCGACGACGGCTTGGTCTATACCTTCCACCTGCATCCGGGCGTGAAGTTCCAGACCACCGATTTTTTCAAGCCGACCCGCGACCTCAATGCGGATGACGTGGTCTTCTCTTTCGATCGTCAGTTCAACAAGGCGAATCCCTGGAACGGTGACAAGTATCTGCCCAACCTGACCTGGGACTACTACACCGGCATGGACATGCCGAAATACGTCGCCAAATGGGAAAAGGTCGACGACCTGACCGTCAAGCTGACGCTGACCGAGCCGAATGCACCGATGTTGGCCAATCTCGGCATGGACTTCGCCTCGATCGTGTCGAAGGAATATGCCGACCAACTCGAGAAGTCCGGCAAGATGGCCGATTTCTCCACCAAGCCGATCGGCACCGGTCCGTTCCAGTTCGTCGATTACCAGCTGGATTCGGTCATCCGCTATGCGGCCAACCCGGACTATTTCAAGGGCAAGGAGAAGATCGACGATCTCGTCTTCGCCATCACCCCTGACGCGACCGCGCGCATCCAGAAGGTGCTTGCCGGCGAATGCGACATCGCGCCCTATCCGAATCCTGCCGACATCGGCACGATCAAGGCCAGCCAGGACGTGACCCTGATGGATCAGGCCGGCCTGAACATCGGCTACATGAGCTACAACACCACCATCCCGCCACTCGACAAGCCTGAGGTGCGCCATGCACTCAATCAGGCCATCGATCGGGAATCGCTGATCAAGTCGCTGTTCCAGGATGCGGGCGCCACGCCGGCCGTAAACCTGATCCCGCCGACCATGTGGTCGTGGGACAAGGATGTGAAGTCCGATTCCTACGATCCGGAAGCGGCCAAGAAGGTGCTGGCCGCTGCCGGGCTGACGGAAATCCAGCTTTGGGCTTCCGATCGCGTTCGTCCCTACAACCCGAACTTCCAGCGTGCCGCCGAATTGATCCAGGCCGACTGGGCCAAGGTCGGCGTCAAGGCTGAGATCGTCAACTACGAGTGGACCAAGTATCGCTCTGAGGGCAAGAAGAAGGACCGTCCCGGCGCCTTCCAGATCGGCTGGACCGGCGACAATGGCGATCCGGACAACTTCTTCGCCACCCTGTTCGCCTGCTCCGCCATCGGTGTCTCCAACTACTCGAGCTGGTGCGACAAGGACTTCGAGGACCTGATCCAGAAGGCCAAGAAGACCAGTGACCAGGCTGAACGCACCAAGCTTTACGAACAGGCGCAGGTGGTCTTCCAGAAGCAGGCTCCGGCCTTCCTGCTGGCACATAGCCAAGTCTACGCAGTCGTGCGCAAGAATGTCAGCGGGTTCATGATGGACCCGCTCGGCATTCACCGCTTCGACGGCGTCGACAAAGCCGAATAAGAAATTGAGTGGGGCGGCGCCATAGAGCGCCGCCCCCTTCGCCATGCTCAAATATATACTCCACAGAATTGCACTTTTGATCCCGACGCTTGTCGGCATCACCATCTGTGCCTTCGCCTTCGTCAGGCTGCTGCCTGGCGATCCCATCCTTGCCATGGCCGGCGAACACGGCGTGGCGCCGGCGCGTTACGAGGAGCTCAAGGAACAGTTCGGCTACAATCTGCCAATCTGGCAGCAATATGCACGCTATGTCGGTGAGGTCGTGACCGGTGATTTCGGGGTCTCGATCTCGTCCAAGCGCCCGGTGATGGAAGAGTTCAAGATCCTCTTTCCGGCAACGATGGAACTGTCGTTCTTCGCCATGATTTTCGCCATGGTGCTCGGCATTCCAGCCGGCATCTTCGCGGCGGTCAAGCGCGGCTCGTGGTTCGATCAGTCGCTCATGGGCACGGCGCTCGTCGGCTATTCCATGCCGATCTTCTGGTGGGGCCTGCTGCTGATCATCTTCTTCTCCGGCTACCTCGGCTGGACACCGGTTTCGGGCCGCATCGGCCTGCAGTTCTTCTTCAAGCCGATCACCGGCTTCATGACCATTGATACCTTACTCTATGGCAAATGGGATGCGTTCCGCTCGGCGTTGAGCCACCTGGTGCTGCCGGCGATCGTGCTCGGCACCATTCCGCTGGCGGTGATCGCCCGCCAGACGCGTTCGGCCATGCTGGAAGTTCTCGGTGAGGACTATGTCCGCACGGCGCGCGCCAAGGGCCTGTCGCCGTCGAGGGTGGTCGGCCTGCATGCGTTGCGCAATGCGCTCATCCCTGTGGTCACCACCATCGGCCTGCAGGTCGGCACGCTGCTTGCCGGCGCCATCCTCACCGAAACCATCTTTGCCTGGCCGGGCATCGGCAAGTGGATGGTCGATTCCATCTTCAAGCGCGACTATGTCGTCGTGCAGTCAGGTTTGCTTTTGATCGCCCTCATCGTCATGGCCGTGAACCTCATCGTCGACGTGCTCTACGCCGTCATCAACCCGCGCATACGGGCCGCGTGATGAGCCAGTCGACCGAAATCGCCCCAATGGCCGCCGGCAACCCTGACCGCCTGACCGGCTTCAGGACCTTCTGGCACTATTTCTCGGTCAATCGTGGCGCCGTAATCGGCCTGTTCGTCTTCATCCTGCTGGTGCTGGCGGCGCTGTTTGCGCCGCTGCTCGCGCCCCATGCTCCCGACATTCAGGACAAGACCGCGTTTCTCAGGCCTCCGGCCTGGCAGGCCGGCGGCAGCGCGCAATATCTGCTCGGCACCGATCCGGTCGGCCGCGACATCCTTTCGCGCCTGCTCTACGGCGCGCGCTTTTCGCTGCTCATCGGCGCGGTCGTGGTCACGCTGGCGCTCACCGGCGGCATCACGCTCGGTCTGCTGGCCGGCTATTTTCGCGGCTGGGTCGACGTGGCGATCATGCGCTTGATGGACCTCATCCTGGCGTTCCCGTCGCTGCTCCTGGCGCTCGTCCTGGTCACCATCCTTGGCCCCGGCCTGTTCAATGCGATGCTGGCTATTGCGCTTGTCCTGCAGCCGCATTTCGCACGGCTGGTGCGCGCTGCCGTGATGGCGGAGAAGAGCCGCGAATATGTCGTGGCGGCAAAGGTTGCCGGCGCCGGCCATATCAGGCTGATGCTTCGCACCATCCTGCCGAATTGCCTGGGACCGCTGATCGTCCAGGGCACCTTGTCGTTCTCCAACGCCATTCTCGAAGCGGCTGCCCTCGGCTTCCTCGGCCTCGGTGCCCAGCCGCCGACGCCGGAATGGGGCACGATGCTCGCTTCGGCGCGTGAATTCATCCTGCGCGCCTGGTGGGTGGTGACCTTCCCCGGCCTTGCGATCCTGATCACCGTGCTCGCCATCAATCTGATCGGCGACGGTCTGCGCGACGCGCTCGATCCGAAACTGAGGAGATCGTGATGGCGCTGCTCGAGATCCAGAATCTCGTCGTCGAATTCCAGACCGCGTCAGGTTCGTTCCGGGCGGTCGACGGCGTCTCGCTGCATGTCGACGAGCGCGAAGTGCTGGCCATCGTCGGTGAATCCGGCTCCGGCAAGTCGGTCTCGATGCTGGCGGTGATGGGCCTGCTGCCGTGGACGGCCACGGTCACCGCCGACCGCATGAGCTTCAATGGCCGCGATCTTCTGAAGATGAGCCCGGCCGACCGCCGCAAGATCGTCGGTAAGGACATGTCGATGATCTTCCAGGAGCCGATGGCCAGCCTCAATCCCTGCTTCACCATCGGCTTCCAGATCGAGGAGGTGCTGCGTTTCCATATGGGTATGGACGGTGCGCAGCGCCGGGCCCGCGCCATCGAACTTCTGCAGCAGGTCGGCATTTCTGAGCCGGCCGACCGGCTGAATTCGTTCCCGCACCAGATGTCGGGCGGCCAGTGCCAGCGCGTCATGATCGCCATCGCCATTGCCTGCAATCCGAAGCTGCTGATTGCCGACGAGCCGACGACCGCGCTCGACGTCACCATCCAGAAACAGATCCTCGATCTGCTGGTCTCGCTGCAGGCTAAATACGGCATGGGCCTGATCATGATCACCCACAATATGGGCGTGGTGGCCGAGACCGCCGACCGTGTCATCGTCCAATACAAGGGCCGCAAGATGGAAGAGGCCGACGTGTTGTCGCTGTTTGAATCGCCGAAAAGCAACTACACGCGCGCGCTTTTGTCGGCACTGCCGGAGAATGCCGTCGGCGACCGGCTACCAACCGTGTCCGACATGCTCTTCGAGCCGGCGCCCTCGGGAGCCGCCGCATGAGCATCAAGGTCGTAGAAGGCAAGAACATCGTGCGCGACTACCATATCGGTGGCGGCCTGTTCCGCGGCCAGCGCACGGTGCACGCGGTCAAGGGCGTCTCCTTCAGCGTTGACAAGGGCAAGACGCTGGCCATCGTCGGCGAAAGCGGCTGTGGCAAGTCGACGCTTGCCCGCATCATCACGCTGATCGATCCGGCAACATCGGGCGAGTTGTTCATCGACGGCAACAAGGTCGACATCGCCAAGAACGGATTGACGAAGGAAATGCGCCGCAAGGTGCAGATCGTCTTCCAGAACCCCTACGGGTCGCTCAATCCGCGCCAGAAGATCGGCGACGTGCTCGGCGAACCGCTGCTGATCAACACCGACAAGCCGGCCGCCGAGCGGCGCGACCTGGCCATGAAGATGCTGAAGAAGGTCGGTCTCGGACCCGAGCACTACAACCGCTATCCGCACATGTTCTCGGGTGGCCAGCGGCAGCGCATCGCCATTGCCCGCGCGCTGATGCTCAACCCAAGCCTGCTGGTGCTCGACGAGCCGGTCTCGGCGCTCGATCTGTCGGTGCAGGCGCAGGTGCTGAACCTGCTCGCCGACCTGCAGGACGAGTTCCAGCTGACCTATGTCTTCATCAGCCACGACCTGTCCGTGGTGCGCTATATCGCCGACGATGTGATGGTGATGTATTTCGGCGAGGCGGTCGAATACGGCTCGCGCGAGGAGGTCTTCGCCGACCCCAAGCACAGCTACACCAGGACGCTTTTCGCGGCGACGCCGCGCGCCGACGTCGCCTCGATCAAGGCGAGGCTGGCCAAAAAGAAGGCCGCCTGACCGGGCGTGCCGATATTCAGGTGAGGCCGGCCTGCGAATGGCGGCTTCCTGCGCTTCCGGTGCTCACGTACTTTAAGTACGCTCCGCCCCGGTTCTCGGAAGCCAACATTCTCGACTCGGCCTGACCTGACTCTCAACACACCCTAATGCATGTCGCTCAAAAGTGGCCCCGGTTTTGAGGCAACGACATGCATGGAAACAAAGACTTAAAGCGCGTCGCATGAATCCGTTTCGACGCGACGCGCTTTAGGCCAAGCCGCTTACGACAGCTTGGCGATGATGGCGCGCAGCGCCTCGCCGAAGCGCCTGACCTCTTCGACAGTGTTGTAATGGACCAGCGAGGCGCGGATGGCGCCGCTGTCCATCGAGAGGTTGAGCCGCTTCATCAGCCGCGGCGCGTACATGTGGCCGTCGCGGATGCCGATCTGCATGTCGGCCATTTCCTCGACGATCCTTTGCGGGGACAGCTTGCCGATGTTGAAGCAGAAGGTCGGTACGCGTTCGGTGATGCGGGCTTCGTCGGCAACGCCGTAGATCGTCGCGCCGCAATCCTTGAGCACGGCGAGCATCTCGCGCGCCAGCAGCAGCTCATAGTCGCGGATGGCGCCCATGCCGGCGACGATGTTGTCGCGGCGCGAGCGGTTGTTGGATGGCGCGAGATTGCGGCCGATCAGTTCGAGATACTGCACGGCCGCATCCATGCCCGAGACGTTCTCGTAGATGAAGGTGCCGGCCTCAACCTTGTAGGGTGGCTCGTCGGGGATGAAATCCTCGCGGAAGGTCGGCAGCCGCTTCAGCGTTTCGAAGCGGCCCCACAGGAAGCCCATATGCGGCGAGAAATTCTTGTAACCGGAACAGACGAGGTAGTCGCAGTCCCAGGCCTGCACGTCGATCAGCCCGTGCGGCCCGTAGTGCACGCAGTCGAGGAATACCTCCGCGCCGGCCGCGTGGGCGATCCTGGCAACGGAAGCGACGTCGACGATCGAGCCGATCGAATGCGCCGTGACCGTGCAGGCGACGAGGCGGGTGCGGTCGGAAACCAGCGGCCGCAGATCGTCGACATGCAGATTGCCGTCCTCGCGCATCCGCCACCATTTGAACTTGGCGCCGGCGGACTCCAGCGCCAGCCAGGTGGCGATGTTGGCATCGTGGTCCATGTCGGTGATGACAATCTCGTCGCGCCCCTCATCTGGATGTTTGGAAAGCATCTGACCGATGCCGAGGCTGACCAGGCGGATGAACGAGGTGGCGTTCATGCCGAAGCAGATTTCGGCCGGGCTGGTGGCATTGATCAGCAGCGCCACGCTCTCGCGCGCATCGGCGACCGACTGGTCGACGGTGACGCTGCGGCCATAGCGGCCGCCGCGCTGCACATTATGCGAAACCAGATGGTTGGTCACCGCGTCGAGCACGCTTTGCGGGATCTGCGCACCGGCGGCATTGTCCATGAAGATGAAATCGCCGGCCCGCTGCAGGGCTGGAAACATGGCGCGGATGGTGTCGACGGGGAACGCGGTGGCGTTCGCATTGTCGGTTTGATGCTTGTTCACGGGCAGGCTCCTGCGAAGTGCTTGGCGGGTGGGATCGGTTGGCGAGGTCAGCGCGTCTTCTCGGTCTTGAAGCGTTCCTCAAGCAGGCTGACGAGGCGGACCATCGGCCAGAGGAAGATGAGATAGACAAGTGCTGCGCCGATCAGCGGCGACGGGTTGGCGTAGAGCGACTGCGCATTGGTCGCTTCCTTCAGGAGTTCCGGCAGCGCCACGGTCGAGGCGAGCGAGGTGTCCTTGAACATCGAGACGCAGTTGCTTGTCATCGGCGGGATGACCACGCGGATCGCTTGCGGCAGCACCACCTTGCGCAAGGTCAGCAGGAACGGCAGGCCAAGCGCCTGCGACGCCTCGAACTGGCCGCGCGGGATGCTCTCGATGCCGGAGCGGAACACCTCGGCCGAATAGGCCGACATGATGAAGGCGAACGCCGTCACCGCGGAGGCCCAGGACGACAGGCGGATGCCGAGGAACGGCAGCGCGTAGTAGATCAGGATCAGCACGACCAGCACCGGTAAGGCACGGAAGATGTCGGTGTAGCCGACTGCGAGCCACCGCAGCGGCTTTGGCGCGTAGAGCCGCACCAGGCTGATTCCCAGGCCGATGGGGATGCCGATGCCGATGCTCAGGATGCCGAGCAGCAGCGTGTTCAGGAAGCCGCGCAGCAGCGCCGGCAGGCTGGACATGATGACATCGGGGTTGAAGAAGGTGTCCAGCAGCGACATGGGAGCGTTCCCGAACCGTTTTGCGTCCCGTGACGCGAGAGCAAGACCCGAACACCGAAATCGGTTTCGCCGCATCGGCTGCGGCTCCGGGAAGGATCATCGATGAAAACGGGACGTGCCGGCCTTTCGAGCCGGCACGCCTGCGTTCTGTCAGTCGCCGCTCAGGCCTTCGGCAATGGCATTTCCTTGACGGTCGAGGAATCGGCCGGCGCGTCGCTGCCGAACCACTTCTTGTGGATGGCGGCCAGCGTGCCGTCCTTCTTCATCGCGGTCAGCGCGTCGTTCAGCTTGCCGAGCAGCGGGTGGTCCTTGGTCATCATCAGGCCGTACTGCTCACCAGTCTTGATGCGCTCCTTGACCGTCAGGTCCTTCATCTTGGTGAAGGAATACTGCATGCCCGGAATGTCGCTGACAGCCGCATCGACGCGACCGGCGCTGAGATCGAGCAGCAGGTTCTGCTGCGTGTCGTAGCCCTTCACGTCGCTGAAGCCGTCGGCTTCCTGATGCGCCTTGACCCAGCTTTCGCCGGTCGAGCCGGACAGCACGCCGACGATCTTGCCCTTGAGGTCGGCTTCGGCCTTGATCGGGCTGTCGGTCTTGGTGGCGATGCCCATGTCGGAATCATAATAGGGCTGCGTGAACGACTGCGACTTCAGCCGCTCCGGCGTGATGGTGATCGACGAGATGGCGACATCGATGCGCTTCGAGGTGGTGGCGGCGAACAGCGCCTGGAAGCCGAGGTCGGCGATATCGGTGGTCATGCCGACGCGCTTTGCCGCTTCGTTGACGATGTCGACTTCAAAGCCCTCGAAGGTGCCGCTCTCGTTCTTGTACTCGAAGGGCGGATTGGTCGGGTAGGCGCCGACATTGAGCACGTCGGCGGCATAAGCGGCGGCAGGACCAGCGGCGATGCCGATGGCGGCGGCGAGAAGAATGAGATTGCGACGGTTCAGGTTCATTGGTGTTCCCTCTGGGGTGTTCCCTCTGGTTGTTGATCGGGCGGGGTTGGCCCCGCACGGTTTCTTGCCGCCCCACTTTTCGGCAGGGCGTCAATTCATGGCCGCGACCATGCGGTCGAGTGCGGTCGCTATCTCTTCGCGTTCTCGGCACACGCACATCCGCAGGAAGGCCGTTGCCGAACTTCCAAAGAGATGGCCGGGTGCCAGCCCGACGCGCGCCGTCTCAAGAATCCTGGCGCAGGCGCGACGTGCATCGCTCTCGCCTTCCATGGCAAAGAAGGCATACATGCCGCCGCGCGGTTTCGTCGGCAGAATGACGCCCGGAATCTGCGCCAGCCTGTCATAGGCGAGGTCAAGGCCGGTCCTGATCCGTTGCCTGATCTCCTCGACCAGCGGCTCGCCCTGGCGGATCGCTGCAACCGCACCGGCCTGGATTGGCGCGGCGGTGCCGCTGTTGACATATTGCGTCATGGCGCCGAGCTGGTCGGCCACCCCGGACGGATGCGTCAGCCAGCCGATGCGCCAGCCGGTCATCGCCCAGGCCTTGGAGAAGCTGTTGACCGACAGCACCCGGTCGCCGTCCTCGGCGATCTGCAGGATCGAGGGAGCAACGTCGCCGTCGAAATAGAGCCGGCCGTAGACCTCGTCGGAGATGATCCAGATGCCGGTGCGCCGGCTGAAGTCGAGCAGCGCGCGCATTTCTTCATCTGAGGCGGTCCAGCCGGTCGGGTTGGACGGCGTCGACAGGAAGATCGCCCGCGTGCGCGCATCGCAGGTCGCAAACAACCGGTCGAGGTCCAGATGCCAGTCGCCGTTGAAGTCGAGTGAAAACGGCCGCGGCTCGCCGCCGATCAGGTGGATGGCGTTGTGGATGTTGGGCCATTGCGGCGCGACATAGACGACGTTGGTGCCGGTATCGACCAGCAGTTCCAGCGCCAGATACAGCGCCTGCATGCCGCCCGGCGTGACCGTGGTGCACGCGACCGGGATCGGCCGGCCATGGATGCGCGTCTGGTACTCCGACAGTGCCTCATTCAGGGGGCCATGGCCGCGCATGTTGGGAATGTAGAAAGTCAGGCCTTCATCGAAGGCCGCCTTGGCCGCATCGCGGATGAAGGCGGGCGTCACCATGTCGCCTTCGCCATACCAGAGCGCGATGACGTCGCCGAGCTCGCGCGCCCGCACGGCAAGGTTGGCGATGTTTTCGGTGTGAAGATCACGAATTTGGGCGCGCACGCCATCGAAAGCATAGCGCGCGCTGGACGATGATTGGGGCAGTATGAACGACAAGGACTGAAACCCCTCCCACCCGGAGCACCACGATGGATTGGCCGGCAAGCCCATCCGGCACGGCAGTCGCCATCGATCTTGGAATGCTTATCCAAAGCGCGGCGCTTTTCAAGGCGAAAGTTTTAAGCTTAAAAAGTTTGACCGGCCTGTTGCTCGGCCGATACGCCTTTTTGCCTAGCTGCGGCCGTCTCAGGTCAGCTCGGCGCGGGCGGCGGAGGTGCCGGCAGCAGCGCCCGCGCCGAGAAACATCGTGTCGCTGACCAGCACGAAGAAGCTGGCGCCGATGGCTGCCCACTGGACCACGTCCTGCGGCTTTGCGCAGAAGATGCCTGATGTCCTGCCGTGAGCAACCGTCACGCCGATGATCCTGCGGATCGCCTCGGTGAGCTTGTCGGTGCCTTTCGGTCCGATCGCATCGATCGACACCGAAAGATCGCCGGGTCCGACGAAGATCACGTCGACGCCGTCGACGGCCGCGATCGCTTCGATGTTGGCCAGCCCTTCGGCGGTCTCGACCTGGACCGCGACGACGATCCTGTCATTGGCGCCGGCGAGATATTCGGGAATGCGATAGCCGTAGCCTGCGGCCCGGCCGGGTCCGACGCCGCGCTCGCCCCGCGGCGGATAGCGCGAGGCTTTGACGGCCATCGCCGCCTGGGCGGCAGTCGAGACGCGTGGGATCAGCACGCCTTGCGCGCCGCTGTCCAGCGCGGTCTGGATCGCTTCCGGCGCATGGCCGGGAACGCGCACCATCGCTGGCACGCGATGCAAGTCGGCCGCACGCACCATGGTCTCGATCATGTCGCGCGATATCTGGGCATGTTCCCAGTCGATGCAGAGAAAATCGAGACCGGACTGCGCCATCACTTCGACCGCGACGGGATGGGGAATGGCGACAAAGGAACCGACGAGGTTCGTCTTGCCGATGCATTTCTGACGGAACTCGCTCATGCCCATCCCTTTCTCGCTTTGCCAGAATCCATATCCGCAAACCATCGCGAGGCGAAGCTATTTCATGCTTGAAATATTTTCGCGCGGGCCTAGCGTGTGCTCTCCCGCCGCGAGTTCGAGACATGATGAAAACGTATCCCCTGCACGGCCCGAACAAACTGAAGCTCGGCGTCTTTTCGACCAATGCCGATGGCGGGCTTGCCATCACCGATGTGCCGGAACGCTGGATGGCAAGCTGGCAGGACAATCTGACGGCGGCGCAGGTCGCCGACCGCGCCGGGCTGGAATTCATGCTGCCGATCGCGCGCTGGCGCGGCTTTGGCGGCCGCAACAAGGTGCGCGAGTGGTCGTTCGAGACCTTCACCTGGGCGGCGGCACTTGCCACGGCCACCGAGCAGATCGGCCTGTTCATGACCGTGCATGTGCCGCTCGTGCATCCGCTCTACGCCGCCAAGGCGCTGGCGACGGTCGACCACATCAGCCATGGCCGCGCCGGGCTCAACATCGTCTGCGGCTGGAACCCGAAGGAATTCGGCATGTTCGGCACGCCCCTGGTGGAAAAGGGCTACGACCAGGCGGCCGAATGGATCGAGATCCTCGAAAGGCTTTATGCGTCGGGCGAGCCTCTCGATTATGAAGGCACCTATTATCGCCTCAAGGAGGCGGTGAGCCGTCCGGCCAGTCTGCAGGTTCCGCGCCCGGTGACGATGAACGCCGCTTTCGGCGGGCCGGGCCGGGATTTCGCCGCCGCCAGATGCGACTATCTGTTCACGACCTTTTCGGAAATGTCTGACGCCGGCAAGCACGTCGCCGACATTCGCGAGCGCGCCGACAAGGCGGGCCGCGATGTCGGCGTCTACACGGTGGCGCATGTTGTCTGCCGCCCGACGATGGAAGAGGCGCGGGCCTACTACACGCGCTATGCCGTTGATATGGCCGACCATGATGCGGTCGATGCCCACATGGCCGGCAAGAAGGAATTCTCGCAATCGCACGACCCGCACGCCTATGACCGCTACCGGCAGCGTTTCGCCGGCGGCGCCGGCACTTACCCTTTGATTGGCACGCCGGAAACGATCGCCGCCGACATGATCGCCATTGCCGAGCAGGGCTATCAAGGGATCGCTATGTCCTTTGTCAACTACACGCAGGAACTGCCCTATTTCTGCGATCACGTGCTGCCCATTTTGAAGCAGGCGGGCCTTCGCGGATAGCCCAAGGTGCGTTGAGATTCAGGTCAGGCCGTGTCGAGAATGGTGGCTTCCGAGAACCGGAGCGGAGCGTACTTGAAGTACGTGAGCACCGGAAGCGCAGGAAGCTGCCGTTTGCAGGCCGGCCTCACCTGAATATCGACGCACCTTACTCTGGAATGACGGCTGTGGCCTGGATCTCGACCTTGGCTCGGTCCTCGACCAGCGCCATCACCTGCATGGCGGCCATCGCCGGAAAATGCCGGCCGATCACCTCGCGATAGGCCTCGCCGATACCCCTGAGGTTGGCCAGGTATTCGGCCTTGTCGGTGAAATACCAGGTCATCGAGGTGATGTGCTGCGGCCCGGCCCCGGCTTCCGCCAGCACCGCCACGATGTTCTCAAGCGTCTGCCGCACCTGGCCGACGAAATCATCGGTCTCGAACTGGCACTGGCCGTTCCAGCCGACCTGTCCGCCAACGAAAATGAGCTTGCCGTGCGCCGCGACGCCGTTGGCGTAGCCGACAGGTTTTGCCCAGCCTTCCGGCTGCAGAATCTCGTGCATTCAAAACCTCCCGGTAGTCCAAAAACCAATTCTCAAAATCGAATGCCCGTCAATTTCCTGCCGTCAGGCCGCGCCCATCACCTGTCGCGCAATCACCACTTTCTGCACGTCGGAAGCGCCCTCATAGATGCGCAGCGCGCGGATCTCGCGATACAGGCTTTCGACGATATGGCCTTTGCGAACGCCGTCGCCGCCATGCAGCTGTACGGCCTTGTCGATCACCTCTTGCGCCTTGTCGGTGGCGAACAGTTTGGCCATCGCCGCCTCGCGGGTGACGCGTGCGGCACCCATGTCCTTGGTCCAGGCGGCGCGGCAGACCAGAAGCGCTGCCGCATCGACGTCCAGCGCCATGTCGGCGATATGGCCCTGCACCATTTGCAGTTCGGCCATCGGTGCGCCGAACAGTTTGCGTTCGGCCACCCTTTTGATGCTTTCATCCAGTGCGCGGCGGGCAAAGCCGAGCGCTGCCGCACCCACAGTCGAGCGGAACACGTCGAGCACCGACATGGCGATGCGGAAGCCGTCGCCGGGCTTGCCGATCAGCGCCGAGGCGGGCAGGCGGACCTGGTCGAACGACAGCCGCGCCAGCGGATGCGGCGCGATCACTTCGAGGCGTTCAGCGATGCCAAGGCCTTTGGCGTCACCCGGCACCAGAAAGGCGGAGAGCCCCTTGGCGCCCGGTGCTTCGCCGGTGCGGGCAAAGACGACATAGAGATCGGCGATGCCGCCATTGGAGATCCAAGTCTTTTCGCCGGACAAAATGTAGCTATCGCCGTCGCGGCTCGCCGTCATCTCGGTGTTGGCGACATCCGATCCCGAGCGCGGTTCCGACAAGGCGAAGGCGGAAATCGCCTCGCCGGCCCGTGTCTTTGCCAGCCATTGCTGCTGTTCGGGCGTGCCGAACAGGCTGAGCGCGCCGGTGCCCAGCCCTTGCATGGCGAAGGCGAAATCGGCGAGCCCATCATGGCGGGCGAGCGTCTCGCGCGTGATGCACAGAGTGCGCACGTCGAGGGGGCCGGGATTGTCCGTGTCTACAGCCGTCGGCTTCAGCCAGCCGTCCCTGCCGAGCTTGCCCACCAGCTCGCGGCAGGCGGCATCGACCTCATGGTGATCGACCGGCAGGTTTTTCGCACACCATTCGTCCAGCCGTTCGGCCAGTTCGCGATGACGATCTTCAAAGAACGGCCAGTTGAGGAAACTCTTGTCAGCCATCAATTGCCCTCGAACACCGGCTTGTCCTTGGCCACGAACGCCTTGTAGGCGCGCTCGAAATCGCGCGTCTGCATGCAGATCGCTTGCGCCTGCGCTTCCGCCTCGATCGCCTGTTCGAGACCCATCGACCATTCCTGGTTGAGCTGCGTCTTGGTGATGCCGTGGGCGAAGGTCGGGCCGGAGACGATGCGCGCCGCCATGTCGAGCGCGTCGGCCTCCAGCGAGGCGGCATCGACCAGCCGGTTGTAGAAACCCCAGCGCTCGCCTTCCGCCGCCGTCATGGTGCGGCCGGTGTAGAGCAGTTCAGCGGCGCGGCCCTGGCCGATGATGCGCGGCAGGATCGCGCAGGCGCCCATGTCGCAGCCAGCGAGGCCGACGCGGGTGAACAGGAAGGCCGTCTTGGCTTCCGGCGTGGCGATACGGATATCGGAGCTCATGGCGATGATGGCGCCGGCGCCGACGGCGACACCGTCGACCGCCGCAATGATCGGCTTGCCGCAATTCAGCATTGCCTTGACGAAATCGCCGGTCATGCGGGTGAAGGCGAGAAGCTGCTTCATGTCCATCTTGACCAGCGGCCCGATGATGTCGTGGACATCGCCGCCGGAGCAGAAATTGCCGCCATTGGAGAGGAACACCACGGCGTCGACGTCGTCGGCATAGACGAGGTCGCGGAACGTGTCGCGCAACTCGGCATAGCTGTCGAAGGTCAGCGGGTTCTTGCGCTCGGGCCGGTCGAGCCGGACCTTTGCGATCCTGCCCTCGACCTGCCAGAGGAAATGCTTCGGCATGAGGCCGGCCATCCCGGTCATTCGCGTCCCTCCCAGTTGCTGCGGAACGAGGTCAGCATGCCGGTCAGCCGGCGCGCGTCGTCCTCGCTTACCTTGCCCAGCAATTCACCGATCCAGCCTTCATGCGCCGCGGCGATGATGCCGAAAGACCTCACACCTTCCTCGGTCAGCCGCACCATCGAGGTGCGGCGGTCGCCATTGCGCCTCGCGCGGGCGACAAGTCCCTCCGATACGAGCCGGTCGACAATGCCAGTGACATTGCCGTTGGACACCAGCAGGAAGCGCGACAGGTCGCTCATCAGCATGCCTTCCGGCGCGCGATAGAGTGCGGCCATCACGTCGAAGCGCGGCAGCGTCGTGTTGAACTCCTTCTTCAGGCGCTCGCGCAATTCGGCCTCGATCGTGCGCGAGGCACGCAGCAGCCTTATCCAGAGGCGCAAGCGGTCCTTGCCGGGTCCCGACGGCGCGGGCAGGGGGCCGGCTACCATGTTTCGCCTCCTGAAATGGAAATCGCCTGTCCGGTGATCGACGCCGCAGCATCGCCACACAGCCACAGCACGGCGGCGGCAATTTCTTGCGGCTGGATGAAGCGGCCTTGCGGGTTGGTCGAGGCGAGGCTCGACCGTGCCTGCTCGACTGAGCGGCCGGTCTTTTCGATGATACGCTGAATGGACTCCTCCAGCATCTCGGTTTCCACAAAACCCGGGCACACCGCGTTGACGGTGACGCCGGATTTCGCCGTCTCAGCCGCCAGCGCCCGCATCAGGCCGACGACGCCATGCTTGGCGGCGACATAGGGCGCGACATAGGCGTAGCCTTTCAGGCCGGCCGTGGAAGCGATGAAGACGATCCGCCCCGCCTTTCGCGCCGCCATGCCGGCCAGCGCCGGCTTCACCGTCAGGAAGGCTCCGGTCAGGTTGACGTCGAGGGTCCGCTGCCAGTCGGCAAGCGTGGTCTTGTGCGCCGCTACGCTGCCTGCCATCCCGGCATTGGCGACGACGATGTCGATCGGCCCGCGCGCGGCTTCCGCCGTCTCATAGAGCGACGCCATGGCCGCCTCGTTGGTGACGTCGGCGGCAATGCCGAAGATGCGGTCGCTTTCGCCAGCCACCTTGGCGAGTTCCGCCTGGCGGCGGCCGCAGATAGTCACGTCGATGCCCGCGCCTGCGAGCGCCAGCGCGATGGCCCGGCCGACGCCGGAGCCACCGCCGGTGACCAGCGCGTGCTTGCCCGCAATCGTCGTGGCGGCCGTCATACTTTCAGCCCCGCCGCGGCGTCGCGCTCGGCCAGCCGGTAGAGCTGGTCGCGCCCAGGCAGATAGGGGTCTGGCCATTTGACGCCACGGTCGCCGAGTGTCACGGCGGCATGCAGCGTCCAGTAGGGATCGGCGAGGTGCGGCCGTGCCAGCGCCACGAGATCGGCGCGGCCGGCCATCAGGATCGAATTGACATGGTCTGGTTCGTAGATGTTGCCGACTGCCATCGTCGCCATGCCGACCTCGTTGCGGATGCGGTCGGAAAACGGCGTCTGGAACATGCGGCCGTAGACCGGCTTTGCCAATGCCGAGGTCTGGCCGGCCGAGACGTCGCAGATGTCGACCCCGGCCTCATGCAGCAGCCGCGCGATCTCGACCGCGTCGGCCGGCGTCACGCCCTCGATGCCGACCCAGTCATTGGCCGAAATGCGCATCGAGATCGGCTTCTCCGCCGGCCAGGCGGCGCGCACCGCATGGAAGATCTCGAGGGGGTAGCGCATGCGGTTCTCGAGCGAACCGCCATAGGCGTCGGTGCGCCGGTTGGTGACTGGCGTGATGAAGGACGACAGGAGATAGCCGTGCGCGGCATGGATCTCGAGCATGTCGAAGCCGCAGCGATCACCCATTTCGGCCGAGGCCACGAATTCGTCGCGCACTTTGTCCATGTCGGCGCTGTCCATCGCCTTCGGCACCTGGTTCTGCGGCGACCACGCCACGGCCGATGCAGCCATCACCGGCCAGTTGCCTGAGCTAAGCGGTACATCCGTGCCCTCCCAGCCGAGCCGGGTCGAGCCCTTGGCGCCGGAATGGCCGATCTGGGCGCAGATCTTCGCCTCGGTCTCGGTGTGGACGAAATCGACCAGCCGCTTCCACGCCACCTCATGCTCTGGCGCATAGAACCCGGGACAGCCTGGTGTGATGCGCCCCTCGGGACTGACGCAGGTCATCTCGATATAGATAAGGCCGGCGCCACCCTTGGCGCGTTCGGCGTAGTGGGTGAAATGCCAGTCGGTCGGACAGCCGTCGATAGCCTTGTACTGCGCCATCGGCGAGACGACGATGCGGTTCTGCAGTGTCATGTCGCGCAGCTTGAAGGGTGCGAACATCGGCGCGCGGCGCAGGCTGTTGCCGCCGGCGCCCGCCTGGCGCTGGAACCATTCCTCCGCGCCGCCCAGCCATGCGGCATCGCGCAGCCGCAAATTCTCGTGGCTGATGCGTTGGGAGCGGGTCAGCAGCGAATAGTTGAACTGCACCGGATCGAGGCCGAGATAGCGCTCGACCTCCTCGAACCATTCGAGCGAATTGCGCGCCGCCGATTGCAGCTTCAGCACTTCGGTGCGGCGGGCATCCTCATATTTGCGAAACGCGGCGTCGAGATCCGGCTCCGACTCGACATACTCGGCCAGCGCCACCGCGCTCTCCAGCGCCAGTTTGGTGCCCGAGCCGATCGAGAAATGCGCCGATGCCGCCGCATCGCCCATCAGCGCCAGATTCTTGTAGGACCAGCGCTCGCACAGCACGCGCGGGAAATTGATCCAGGCCGAGCCACGGATGTGGTTGGCATTGGTCATCAGCGCATGGCCGCCAAGATGCTTGGCGAAGATGCGCTCGCAGACCGCGATCGATTCCTGTTGCGACATCGCGCCGAAGCCGAAGGCAGCCCAAGTCTGTTCGCTGCACTCGACGATGAACGTCGCCGTGTCGCTGTCGAACTGGTAGGCGTGTGCCCACACCCAGCCATGCTCGGTCTTCTCGAAGATGAAGGTGAAAGCGTCGTCGAATTTCTGGTTGGTGCCGAGCCAGACGAACTTGCATTTGCGGGTGTCGATGTCGGGCTTGAAGATGTCGACGAAGGTGTTGCGCGCTTTGGAATTCAACCCATCGGCGGCGACGACCAGGTCATGCGTCGCCATGTAGGGTTTGGGGTCGGCGATGTCGGTCTCGAACATCAGCCTGACGCCGAGTTCGCGCGCGCGCCGCTGCAGCAGGACCAGCAGCCGCTTGCGGCCGATGCCGCAGAAACCGTGTCCGGTCGAAACCGTGCGCACGCCGTCATGGATGACGGCGATGTCGTCCCAATAGGCGAAATGCTTCTTGATCCAGACGGCGCTGACCGGATCGTTCTTCGACAAATTGTCGAGCGTCTCGGCCGACAGCACGACGCCCCAGCCGAACGTGTCGTCGGCGCGGTTGCGTTCGAACACCGTCACCTCGTGCGCGGCGTCCCTCAGCTTCATGGAGATGGCAAAGTAGAGGCCGGCTGGTCCGCCGCCGAGAACCGCAACCTTCATTTGTGCGATCTCCTCTTCGCTTGCTGGTTTTTAGTATCGCGCCGGAGGCAAATTATTTCAAGCTTAAAGTTTCATATCGAAATGATTATCCGGATAGCACGAAGGCGCGCTTGCGTGTTGTGGCGCAAGCGCGTCTTCCAATCATTTTTCCGGGTTCTTCGGGCTCCACAGCACGGTCTCGGCGCCTTTCTCGTAAGCCATTCCCGAGGGGTAACTGATCGCTTCCAGCTGCAGACCCCAAGGTGCCTGGAAGTAGAGAATGGTCTGGCCGGCGGCCGGCCCTTCGGAAACCGGTATCGGCCCCATGCGCGTCTTGACGCCCTTGGCGTCGAGATAGGCTTTGGCGGCGGCGACGTCATCGACATAGAAGGCGATGTGGAAGCCGCCTATGTCGCTGTTGCGCGGCGTCAGATCCTTCTGGTCGGGCGCGGTGTATTTGAACAATTCGATGTTCGATCCGGTGCCGCAGCGAACCATGGTGATCTGCTCGATCACAGCCTTCGGGTCGACGCCCAGAACATCCTGCATGAAGGTGCCCTTGTCGTCGGCGAACGGACCGAACGACATCGCCTTCTTGCAGCCGACCACCTCGGTGAAGAAGTCGACCGCCTGCTTCATATCGGGAACCGTGATGCCGGTGTGGTCGTGGCCGCGCATGCCGGGTATCGAGCTTGCGGTGGCCATGCCGGCGCCGCCCAACATCGCCACAGCGAGCGTTGCATTTCGAAGTACCATCTTCATGTCAGTCCTCCTCCATTGGCGGGTGCTGGTCATTTGCCGGTCGCACGTCCGAGGCCCGCTTTTCGGCGTGCATATGCGTTCATGTCGGCGCCTTTGCAGCGGAAGGGATGTCCAGCCAGCCGGCATCGATTTCGGGCAGCGGGATCGCCGAGATCAAGTCGCGCGTGTAGGCCTGCCGTGGCTTGTCGAACAAGGCATCGGTGGCGCTCGCTTCGACGATCACACCTTCGCGCATGACGATCACTTGCCGGCACAGCCGCCGGATCACCGACAGATCGTGGCTGATGAAGGCGACGGTCAGGCCCATCTCGGCCGCCAGTCTTTCCAGCAAGGTCAGGATCTGTGCCTGGGTCGACACGTCGAGGCCAGAGACGATCTCATCGGCCAGCACGAATTTCGGCGACAGCGCCAGCGCGCGGGCAATGCCGACGCGCTGGCGCTGGCCGCCCGACAGTTCGTGGCGGTAGCGGCTGGCGAAGCTTTGCGGCAGGCCGACCCGCTGCAGCGCTTCGGCGACGCGCGCCTTGAGATTGTCGCCAAGGCCATTCTGCTTCAGCGGCGCGGCGATGATGCTGGCAATGGTGCGGCGCGGGTTGAGCGACGACATCGGATCCTGGAAGATCATCTGCAGGTTGCGGCGCAGTGGTCTGAGCTCCGCCTCCGGCAGATGCGTGATGTCGCGGCCATCGAAGCTGATGCTGCCGGCGCTGGGTTCCAGGAGACGCACCAGGGCGCGGCCGAGCGTCGACTTGCCCGATCCGGATTCACCGACGATGCCGGTCACCGAGCCCCTGGGCAGGTCGAAATCCAGGCCCTTCAGGATCTCAGCCAAGGGCGCGCGACCGATCAGCGGCTTGCGCGTCATGTCGGGCAGCGCGACCTTGAGCCCGCGCACGGAAAACAGCGGCTCAGCCATGGGGCCGCCTCCAGGCCTGATCGGCGGCGGCGATCTCGGCGGCAAGCCCGGCCAGCACCGCCTCGTCCACCGGCTTCAGTGAGGCGAAGGGATCGGTGTAGCGCGGCGTGGCGGCCATCAGCGCCCGTGTGTAGGAGTGCTGCGGCGCGGCGAAGAGAGCAGCAGTTTCGGCCTCTTCGACCACCTTGCCGGCATAGAGCACCGAGACCTTCTGGCTGATCTTGGCGACGACGCCGAGATCGTGGGTAACGAACAGGATCGCTGTGCCGTGCTCGCGCTGCAGCTGCACGATCAGCCGCAGGATCTGCTTCTGCACCGTCACATCGAGCGCAGTCGTCGGTTCGTCGGCGACGATCAGCCGTGGTTCGGCGGCGAAGGCGGCGGCGATCAGCACCCGTTGGCGCATGCCGCCGGAAAGCTCGTGCGGATAGCTTTTCAGCACGCGGTCGGGGTCGCGAATCTGCACCTCGTCCAGCAATTGGCGAATTCGGGTATCGGCCCTCTCGCCACTCCAGCCCAGGATGCGCACCAGCCGGTCGGTCATCTGCGAACCGATGCGGCGTGACGGGTTAAGCGCGGTCAGCGGATCCTGCGGGATCAGCGCGGTGCGTGCGCCGATCAGCGTGCGCCTTGCCTTCGGCTGCAGTCTGCCGAGGTCTTCGCCCTCAAGCCTTATATCGCCTTCGACAATGCGCACGCTCGACGGCAGGACACCGAGCACCGCCTTGCCGATCATCGTCTTGCCGGCGCCGCTCTCGCCGACCAGCGCGCGGACCTCGCCTGGCTGAACGCACAGCGACACCGAGCGCAGCACGCGCTGGCCGTTCGGCAGCACGGCACTCAAGCCGCTGATGTCGAGGCAGGCGCTCATCGCAGCACCGGGTCGAAACGCGTCTTCAGCGCCTCGCCGAACTGGCTGAACGACAGCACGGTGAGGATCAGCGTGATCAGCGGGAACACCAGCACCCACCAGGCCTGGTGGATGGACAGCCGGCCCTCGGCGATGATGCCGCCCCAGGTCGGATCGTCGGTCGAGATCGACAAATTGACGAAGGACAGGATCGCCTCGACGATGACGGCGATGCCCATTTCCAGCGACAGCAGGGCGACGATCGACGGCACCACATTGGGCAGCACTTCGCGCAGCATGATGCCGATGCGGCCATAGCCGGCGATGCGGGCATTCTCGACATAGTCCATGCGCGACTGGCCCATAGTCTCGGCCCGGATCACCCGGCAGAAACGCGTCCAGTCGATGACGGCGATGGCGATGATGACGGAGCTGAGCCCGGTGCCGAGCACGGCGACCAAAAGGATGGCGAACAGCACCGGTGGAAACGCCATCCAGACGTCGACGACGCGCGAGATGACGCGGTCGGCCCAGCCGCCGAAATAGCCTGATATCAGCCCAAGTGTCGAGCCGACCAGGCACGCCGCGATAGAAGCGGCGAAAGCGACGACAAATGCGATGCGGGCGCCGAAGATCAGCCGCGACAGGAGATCGCGGCCGAGGCTGTCGGTGCCGAGCCAATAGCCGGGCTCGGCGCCGCTCATCCAGAATGGCGGCAGCCGTTCCAGCATCAGGTCCTGCGCCAGCGGATCCTGCGGCGCGACCAGCGGCGCGAAGATCGCGGCCAGCAGCGCCAGCAGCAGCCAGCCGCCGGCCAGCCACAAGCGTGGCGACACACGACGCCTCGGAGCACGTCCTTCATCCATGGCGCAGCCTCGGATTGAGCAGCGCAGACATCATGTCGACGGTGAGGTTGATCAGCACGAACAGCAGCGCAAAGACCAGCACGATGCCCTGGATCAGCGGCAGGTCGCGGTTGATGACGGCATCGATCGCCATATTGCCGAGGCCTTCATAGGAAAACAGCCGCTCGACGATGACCGTGCCGCCGATGAGGAAGGTGAACTGCACGCCAATCAGGGTCAGTGTCGGCAGGGCGGCATTCTTCAGCGCCTCGCGCAGGATGACCTGCGTTTCCGAAAAACCCTTGACCCGCGCCAGCACGACATAGTCGAGGTCGAGCACTTCCTTCAGTGATTGTTTCAACAGCTGCGAGATGATCGCGGCGAGCGGCAGCGCCAGCGCAACCGCCGGCATCAGCATGTGCTTCAAGAGATCCCAGGTGAGATTGAAGCGCAGCCGCAATATACTCTCGAACAGATAGAACTGGGTGACGAAGGGCAGTTCGAGCTGCGGCGACACCCGGCCGGAAATGTCGAAGATCGGCACCAGCACGCCAAACAAAAGAATCAGCACCAGGCCCCACAGGAAATCGGGAATGGAAAGCGCCGCCCCGCTGGCGATGTCGATGCCGGCCTCGACCGCCGTGCCGCGCTCGCGTGCGCCCAGGATCGCCGTCGTGCCGCCGATCGTCACCGCCATGATGAGCGCGACGATGGCAAGTTCCAGCGTTGCCGGCAGCCGGTTGAAGACAAGACCGAGCACGTCCTGCCGCAGCGAGATCGAGGTGCCGAAATCACCCCTGGCAACGCCGGACAGCCAGATGAAGAACTGCTGCACAATGGTCTTGTCGAGACCGTAGAGTGCGCGCAGCCGGGCGATGTCGGCATCCGTGGCGCCAGGCGGCAGCATCATCGCGATCGGATCGCCCGGCGCAACGCGGATCACGACAAAGACGACGACGGCCACGCCGAACAGCGTCACCAGCATCGTCAGAAGACGGATCAGGAATCTTTGCAGAAGCATTGTGGCGTAAGCCTAATGCGTTTCAATGACGGATGGAACGAACTGCCCCCTCATCCGGCCGCTGATGGCTGAGCCATTACCTTCTCCCCAGCGGGGAGAAGGTGGCCCGAAGGGCCGGATGAGGGGGCCTGCGCAGTTGAACGCGACACGCCGCCTTGCGGCAGCGTGCCTTCTTGCCTTTCTCAGGCCGGGGTCATCAGGGCAGGCAGCAACGCGCCGGACACATGCTGGACGACGTTGACGCCCTTGGCATGCACGATCGGCTGCGCATACTGGATCAGCGGCAGCACATAGGCCTGCTCGGCGATGTATTTGTCGACCGCTTTCCAGCCGGCAATGCGCTTGGCCTCGTCCTTCTCGCCCCACAGCGGGTTGATCATGTCGATCAAATCCTGGCTGTCCCACACCGAATGCGGGCTCGGACCATACATGGCAAAGCCGGTCGAGGTGGTCGGATCGCCGATCGCGTTGCCCCAGTTGTAGAAGGCGGCCGGCGCCAGCTTGTCGGCGGCGCGCAGCTCGTAGTGCTTGGCGATCTCGTAGACCTCGATCGTCGCCTCGATGCCGACCTTGCGCCACATGCTGACGATCGCCTGGATCATCTCATAGTCCTTGGGCTTGAAGCCCTTGGTCGTCTGGATCGTGAATTTGACCGGCTTTTCCGGCGAATAACCGGAGGCGGCGAGCAGTTCCTTGGCCTTTTCCGGATTGTGCTCGACCTTGATCGACGCATCGTAGGCCGTGTATTCCGGCGTCTCCAGCGTGTCGATCGGCTGGCCATAGCCGCGCAGCAGGCGGTCGACCAGCAGCTTCTTGTCGATCGACATCACGGCTGCCTGGCGGACGTTCTTGTCCAGCATCGCCTCGATGTCGTTGAAGAAGATCATGCCGATGTCGGAGACGTTCTTGCAGGTGCCGGCAAGCCCGTCCTTGGCGATCAGGCGGTCATACTCCTCATAAGGGATTTCGAGCGTCACCTGCGAGGAGCCGGACTCGATTTCGGCGACGCGGCTCGCCGCATCGGCGACGAACTTGATCGTCACATTCTCGAAGGCCGGCTTGCCGCCCCAGTAGTTCGGATTGGCTTTCAGCCGCAGGAAGGCGTTGCGTTCGAATTTTTCCACCATATAGGGGCCGGTGCCGATCGGCGCCTTCTCAAAACCTTCGGCGCCGACTTTCTCGTAATAGGCCTTCGGCATGATGTAGCCGGTCAGGAACGACATCCATTTGAAATACACCGGGTCGAACTGCACGACATCACCGGTGATCTTGTTGCCGTCGATCTTGAAATTGCTGACGTTTTTCCAGACGAACTGGATCGGGTTGCCGGTCTTTTCGTCACCCGCCCGCTGCAGCGACCAGACCACGTCTTCGGCCGTGAACGGCGAGCCGTCATGCCAGGTCACGCCTTCGCGCACCGTCATCATGATCTTCGTGCGGTCGTCGTTCCAGCCCCATTCGGTGAGCAGGCCGGGCGCGAAGGAAAGGTCCGGCTTCTGCGGGATGAATTGGTCGAACACAGACTGGTAGAGGCCCTGGATCGTCGGGTTGACGGCCGAGGGTCCGGTCGTCGGATCCCAGGACGGCAGGTTGACGTTGTAGGCGATCGTCAGCTCGCCGGCGGCGGCCTTGGCGATCTGCGGCAGGCCGATGGCGGCCGACCCGAGTGCCGCGGCACTGTATCCGAGCAATTCGCGTCTGTTGATTGTCATGGTCGTTCCCCTTGTTGCTTTCTGTTTTCTCAGCGCGGCGTCACAGTCTGATCTGTGGGTTCGGTCTCCTTGGGCAATCGCGCCTTGCCCTTCCTTCACCCCAAATGCGTTTTCGGCTCCTACCTCCCGCCAAGCTGTTGGGCGAGCATGTAGCCCGAGGCGGCACCGGTGCCGGCGCCCGGCCACGTCGCGGCGCCCGTGAGATGCAGATTGCCGACAGGGGTGTTCCAGCCGGCAAAGCCGCGCACTGGGCGAAACAGGAAATTCTGCGCCAGATGGTGGCTGCCGCAGACCTGGTCGCCGCCGACGAGGTTCGGGTTCTCACGCTCGAGGTCGATCGGCGAAAACACCGCCCGGCCGAGGATATTGTTTCGCAGGCCGGGCGCGTAGCTCTCGATGATGTCGAGAACGCGCTCGGCATAGTTGTCCTTGACCTTGTCCCAATGCGCGGGTGCGATCCGGCCCGCCGCGTCGCCAAGGATTTCCGCCGGCAGCATGCGCACTTGCACCCACAGCACGTGTTTGCCTTCGGGCGCTCGCGTCGGATCGATCGCTGTCGGCTGGCCGACGACCAGCACAGGTTCGTCCGGCAGCAGGCCCGCCATCGCCTGCTGATAGGTACGCGACATGGCGTCGAGCGACGGCGACAGATGCACATAGGCAAACTGCCGCAACTCGGCGCCGGCGCGCCAGTCAGGCAGGTCGTCGAGCGCCAGATGGATCATCATCGTGCCCGGTGCGTGGCGGAATTTTTGCATTGCGCTATCGAAGCCGGCGTCGCCCGAACCGTTGGGAAGCAGCTTGCCGGTCAGCGCCTTGGGCGCGACGCCGGCGATGACGGCCTTGGTGGCGATATGCATCTCACCGGAAGCGAGCCGTACGCCGGTCGCCTTGCCACCGGAAACCGTGATCTCTGCCACCTCGGCGCCGGTGACGATTGTACCGCCGGCAGACGTCACCATGCCCGACAGAGCGCGAATGATGGTATCCGCGCCGCCCTTGCCCAGCACCATGCCAAAACTCTGGTTGGCCATCGATTCCAGATAGGGGAACACGGCACCGCCGGCGATGTCGGGGGCGAAATCGAGATGCATGCCCCAGGTGGCGAGCGTCGCCCGCACATAAGGCGACTCGAAATTTTCCTCCAGCCAGGCGCGCGGCGACGACAGCAGCAGCCGGCCGGTGTCGAGCGCGCCGGACATACCCTTCTTGCGCCACAGGTTCCATGCCGTGCCGGCAAGCGCGCGGGCGCTCATCGGCGATCCCAGCAGCCGAAACAGATGTTCGGCCTCAGCTGGAAAGGCGGCGACCAGCCTGCGCCATGTTGCGGCATCGGCGGCTGAAAAGGCAGCCATGCGTCCAGCGGTCTTTTCCAGGTCGTTGCTGACGCCGAACCAGCGTCCGTCCGGAAAGGCGCTGGCGAAACAGTCGGCGACCGGCGCGAACTCCAACCCCCGAGCTTTCAATTCATTTGCATATTTCCGGTGGAAGGCCGAGCCGGCAAACAAGCTCAAATTCATCGCGCCGAAATCATGGCGGAAGCCCGGAAGGGTGAATTCGCGGGTCTGGACGGCGCCGCCGATTGTTGCACTGCGCTCGAAAATCCCGGTTTTCCAGCCTTTGAGCGCAAAATGCGCGGCGCATGCCAGACTGTTGTGGCCCGCCCCGACAAAGATGGCGTCGAACTCGCTCACGCCCCGTTCCCATTTCCTTTATGCTTAAAGATAATTGCAGATGCATATGTTTTCGTCTAGTAGGATATTAAGGGCCGAGACGAGCCTTGATCATCATCACGAAAGAGGGAACAGAGACCATGGACACCCAAAAACTCCTCGGCGAAGTCGCCGGCCAGCTTCTCTCAGGCGCCATCAAGGTGGTCGACCTGTCGGCGCCGCTCGGTCCCGACACGCCGTTGATCAAGCTGCCGCCGGAACTTGCCGTCGACACGCCGAAGGTCGAGATCCACAGCATCTCCCGCTATGACAAGAACGGCCCGTGGTGGGCGTGGAACTGGCTGAAGCTCGGCGAGCATTCGGGCACGCATTTCGATGCGCCGCAGCACTGGATCACCGGCAAGGATTATCCGGACGGCGCCACCGACACCATTCCGGCGCAGAACTTCGTCGGCCCGGTCAATGTCATCGACTGCTCGAAGGAGGCCGCCGCCGACCACGATTTCCTGCTCACCGTCGATCACATCAAGGCGTGGGAAGCCAAGCATGGCGCGATCAATGCCGGCGAGTGGGTGGTGATGCGCACCGACTGGTACAAGCGCAATGGCTCCGAAGCCGAGTTCCTCAACGCCAATGAGACCGGCCCGCACACGCCCGGACCGACAGCTGAAGCCATCCAGTTCCTGATCAGCAAGGACATCAAGGGCTGGGGCAGCGAGACGATCGGCACCGATGCCGGCAAGGCCGGTGGAATGGAACCACCATTCCCGGCGCACACGCTGATGCACAAGGCCAACCGCTATGGTCTTGCCAGCCTCTGCAATCTCGACCAGCTGCCACCGAAAGGTGCCATCCTGATCGCCGCACCGCTCAAGATCGAGCACGGCACCGGCAGCCCGATCCGCGCGCTGGCGCTGGTGTCGAAGCAATAGGATGAGGTTGGTCTTCAGGAGAAGATCATGCGCGCAGGCGAAACTGGAGTGATGGTACGGCAACCGTGCAGTGGTGGCGCTCTACGGCGCCCCCCTCTGTCCTGCCAAGGGGGGCGCGAAGGAACGCAACCCTGCGCGATTGAATCTCATCTCCTGCCGGCGGAGAGCAAGTGTCGATGAACGCGCCCGATCACATCATCGTCGGCAGCGGCATCAACGCGCTGGTCTGCGCGGCGATGCTCGGCGGCAAGGGCGCGAAGGTGCTCGTGCTCGAGCGCAACGACCGCATTGGCGGCTGCATGCGCACCGAGGAGATCACCGCGCCCGGCTTCATCCATGATGTGATGGCGACGACCTTCGTGCTGTTCATCACCTCGCCGGCCTTTGCGGCACTGGGCGCCGACCTCGCCCGGCATGGGCTGGAGTTCTGCCACACCGGCACGCCGACCGGGGTGCTGCGGCCGGATGGCAGCCATGCCGTGCTCAGCACCGACCGCGCCGCCAATGTTACCTCCCTGAACGCCATCGCGGCCGGCGACGGCGACCGGCATGCAGATGATGTCGGCGGCATCGAACGCAATGCCGGCCTGCTGTTCGGCCTGCTCGGCGGCAGCCTGTGGTCCTATCCGACGGCGAAGCTGCTGGCGGGCGATGCCTGGCGGCGCGGCCCGCGCGGCCTTGCCGCCTTCCTCGGCGAAGCGCTGGTGCCGGCGCGCGGCTGGCTGGAAAGCACCTACCAGTCCGAAACCATCCGCGCGCTGTGGGCGCCCTGGGTGCTGCATGCCGGCCTCGGACCCGAGGATGCCTTCTCCGGCCAGATCGCCAAGGTCATCGCCTTTGCGCTGGAGGCAGCCGGCGCACCGATCGTCAAGGGCGGGGCGAAGAACCTGCTCTCCGCCTTCGAGGCGCTCATCACCGAGCGCCGCGGCGTCATCTCCACCGAAGCGGACGTTGCCTCCATCATCCTGACCGGGGGCCGCGCCACCGGCGTGCGGCTGGCCTCGGGCGAAACCGTCAATGCGAAGAAGAGCGTCATCTGCTCGGTCACGCCGACGCAACTATATGGCCGGCTGCTCGGCGCTGATGCTCTCAAAACCGATGTCGAGGCGACGCAGAAATACCGCTACGGCAAAGGCAATTTTCAGATCCACTACGCCCTGGACAAGCCGCCGGCATGGCGCGGCGAAGGCCTCGACAAGGTCGCGTTGCTGCACCTGACGCCGGGGCTGGATGGCGTGTCCAAAGCCTGCAACGAGGCGGCGCGCGGCATGCTGCCTGAAGTGCCGACCATCTGCGTCGGCCAGCCGCATGCGCTCGATCCCTCGCGCTGCCCGCAGGGCAAGGCCATCCTGTGGCTGCAACTGCCCGAGGCGCCCCGGCATATCAAGGGCGACGCAGCCGGCAAGCTGGAGACACCGGCGGACGGACAATGGACCGAGGCGCTACGTGAAGCCTATGCCGACCGCGTCGAGGCCATCCTCGCCAGCCATATCGACGGCTTCAAGGACAGCGTCATCGCCCGCCGCGCCTACTCGCCGGCCGATCTCGAAGCGATGAACATCAATCTGGTTGGCGGCGATCCCTATGGCGGCTCGTCGACCATCGACCAGTCATTCCTGTGGCGGCCGTTCAAGACCAGCCGCAACCACCAGACCGGCATCAAAAACCTCTACCATATCGGCGCCTCGACCCATCCAGGTGCTGGCCTTGGTGGTGGCTCCGGCTTTCTCCTGGCGGGGAGGCTGTGATGGAACAGAAGGTCGCGGAAAAGCGCCAGCGCATTTCGACCTTGGGGCAGATCGGCCTACAGCAATTCGCACCCTATCTGATGAACCGCATCATGGGCCGCTACAACGCCACCTTGCGCGACGATTTCCGCAAGCAAGGGCTGACCATTCCGCAGGTGCGGACGCTCGCCGTGCTGTCGGTCACCGATGGCATCACCGTCAACGACCTCTCGGTCTATACGGTGATCGAGCAGTCGACCTTGAGCCGGACGCTCGACACGCTGGAGGGCCAGGGCCTCGTGCGGCGCGAGCAGGGGGTCACCGACAGCCGCATCCGTCATGTCTTCCTGACCGACGATGGCCGCGCCGAGTTCACCCGCGCCTGGCCGGCCATGCATGACGCCTTCGAGGCGATGTTCGACGATATCGACGACGCCGAATATTCCGCGCTCATCGCCACGCTTTTGAAAATGCTGAAGAACATTCGCAAGCACGACATCTAGACCTACGCGCCGCCAGCGCCGGGCGGCAACGGAAGGAGACAAAAAATGGCCGAACGGTCTTTTGCCAAGGAAGTCGAAAAGCTGCGGCTCGGCGCCGGCGAGGAATTTGCCGGCGAAGGCATTCTCGCCATCACCAAGGCGCTGCTGCAATGTGGCGTCGGCTATGTCGGCGGCTATCAGGGCGCGCCGATCAGCCATCTGATGGACGTGCTGGCCGACGCGCAGGACATTCTGGGCGAGCTCGGTGTGCATTTCGAAGCGAGCGCTTCGGAAGCGACTGCCACAGCCATGCTAGCCGCATCGGTGCATTACCCGATCCGCGGTGCGGCGACCTTCAAGTCGACCGTCGGCACCAATGTCGCCTCCGATGCGCTCGCCAACCTGGCTTCGGGCGGCGTCACCGGCGGTGCGCTGATCATCGTCGGCGAGGATTACGGCGAGGGCTCCTCGATCATGCAGGAGCGCAGCCATGCCTTTGCCATGAAGAGCCAGGTCTGGCTGCTTGACCCGCGCCCCAATTTGCCGTCGATCGTCAAGGCGGTGGAGGACGGCTTCGAGCTGTCCGAGATTTCCAACACGCCGATCATGCTGCAGGTCCGCATCCGCTGCTGCCATGTCCACGGTCATTTCATCGCCAAGGACAACAAGCGCCCGCCGATGACGGTGGCCGATGCGCTCGACGCGCCACGCCGCGACACCGGCCGCATCGTGCTGCCGCCCGCCTCCTTCCTACACGAGAAGGAGAAGGTGCAGAAGCGCTGGCCGGCGGCGGTGGATTTCATCCGCAAGAACAAGATCAACGAGTTCTTCGGATCGGACCACGGCTCGGTCGGCATCGTCATGCAGGGCGGCATGTACAATTCGGTCATCCGCGCGCTGCAGCGACTCGGCCTTGCCGACACCTATGGCGATACCGATGTGCCGCTCTACGTGCTCAATGCCGTCTATCCGCTGATCGATGACGAGTTCCTGTCCTTCTGCGAGGGCAAACAGGCTGTCCTCGTCGTCGAGGAAGGCCAGCCCAACTACATCGAGCAGGCCTTTGCGGCGATGCTGCACAAGGCGGGGCGCGGCACCAGGCTGGTCGGCAAGGAGCATCTGCCGATGGCCGGTGAATACACCGGCCAGGTCATGCTTGACGGCATCGGCGCCTTCCTGCGCGCCGAGGCACCGCATTTGCTGCCAGGCGAGGTGCGCGCGCCCAACAAGGTCGGCGACGGCGTCGATACCGCCGATCTGATCAACGTCGTGCCGGGCCGTCCGCCGGGCTTCTGTATTGGTTGTCCCGAGCGGCCGATCTTTGCCGCCACCAAGCTGGTCGAGCAGGAGCTCGGCAAGCACCACATCGCGTCCGACATCGGCTGCCACCTGTTTTCGATCATGCCGCCTTTCGAACTCGGCGCCACCACCATGGGCTATGGGCTGGGACCCGCGTCTGCCTCGGCCTTCAATTCGCCCGATGCCAAGCGCCGGTCGATCTCCTTCGTCGGTGATGGCGGTTTCTGGCACAACGGCCTGACCTCCTCGATCGGCAATGCGGTGTTCAACAAGAACGACGGCGTCATCGTCATCGTCGACAATTTTTACTCGGCCGCCACCGGCGGCCAGGACATCCTCTCGTCGCGCGCCGGCAACAAGACCAAGTCGACGAAGCATCCGATCACCGAGGCGGTGAAAGGCATGGGTGTCAAATGGCTGCGCCACATCGACCGCACCTATGACGTGACCAAGATGCGGGACACGCTGCGCGAGGCGCTGACCACCGACGAGAAGGGGCCGAAGGTGATCGTCGCCTCGTCCGAATGTATGCTCAACCGGCAGCGCCGCGAAAAGCCGCTGGTTGACAAGGCGATCAAGGGCGGCGAGCGGGTGGTGAAGCCGAAGTTCGGCGTCGACGAGGACATCTGCACCGGCGACCATGCCTGCATGCGGCTGTCAGGTTGCCCCTCGCTGTCGGTCAAGTCGCTTGACGATCCGCTGCGCGATGACCCGGTGGCGCATATCGACCAGAGCTGCGTCGGCTGCGGCAATTGCGGCGAGGTCGCCGATGCGGCAGTGCTGTGCCCGTCCTTCTACCGCGCTGACGTCGTGCACAATCCGAGCCGCTGGGACCGCTTCCTCGAAGCCGCCCGCCGTGCCACCATCAGCCTGTTGCAGCGCCGCCGCGAAAGCCGGCGCCTGACCTTCGCCGATGCTTGACGCTGTCCCGCCATTTCGCCCCCGGGCCGGCGCTCACGACGACGAGCGCGTCATCAAGCTCGCCGTGCTGGCGGTCGGTGGCCAGGGCGGCGGCGTGCTGGCCGACTGGATCACCGACGTCGCCGAGCGCAATGGCTACGTTGCGCAATCGACCTCGGTCGCCGGCGTCGCCCAGCGCACCGGCGCCACCATCTATTATGTCGAGATGGCCCGCGACACCGGCCGGCTGCCGGTCTTCGCGCTGTCGCCCTCGCAAGGCGACGTCGATATCCTGATCGCGGCGGAATTGATGGAGGCCGGCCGCGCCATCATCCGCGGCTTCGTCACGCCCGAGCGCACCACGCTGATCGCCTCCTCGCACCGCATCGCCGCGGTGTCGGAGAAGATCGAACCGGGCGACGGCCGCGCGTCCTCCTCGAAAGTGCATGCGACGGCGGAAGCCGCATCGAAGCGTTTCATCGCTTTCGACATGGAGAAGATCGCCGCCGACAACGGCTCGATGATCTCGGCCAGCCTGCTCGGCGCGCTGGCCGGGTCCGACGCGCTGCCGTTCACCCGCGAAAGCTACGAACAGGCGATCGGCGCCGGTGGCCGCGGCGTCAAGGCCAGCCTCGGCGCCTTTGGCGCTGCGTTTGATCGCGCGCACGGCACGGCGGCCCCGGCGCCAAAGATTGCAGAGCCAGCGATTGTCGGACCTGCCCTGGGTGGCGCAGGCCATGTGAGTGGGCCGCAAAATCTGCTGCAAGGCTGGCGGGCCTTGGCCGCCCGTATCGATGAGATGCCTATGGCCGTGCGCGACATGGCGCTCAGGGGCCTGAGAAAGGTGGTCGACTATCAGGACATCGCCTACGGGCGCGAATATCTCGACCGGCTGGACAAGGCCATCGCGCTGGACGGGCCGGATCGCGGATATGGCTTGTCCATCGCCGCCGCAAAGCATCTGGCCAACGCCATGTGCTATGACGACATGATCCGCGTCGCCGATCTGAAGACGCGCTCGACCCGCGACAGGCGGGTGCGCCGCGAGGCCGGCGTCAAGGACGGCTCGATCCTGCAGGTGACCGAATATTTCCATCCGCGCATCGAGGAATTCTGCGGCACTTTGCCGGCAAGGCTTGGCAGCTACATCGAGAACCGGCCGAAGCTTGCCGCCTTTCTCGACCGCCGCATCAACCATGGCCGGCGCATCCGCACCGACAGTTTCGCCGGCTTTGCCGCGCTGTGGTTCATCGGCGGCTTGCGCCGCTGGCGCCGCGGCCTGCTGCGCCACAAGGTCGAGGTCGCGCATCTTGAGCGCTGGTACGCATTGGCGCTTGGCTACGTGCCTGCCGACTACGCGTTGGCCGTCGAAATCCTCAATTGCCGCCGGCTGATCAAGGGCTACAGCGACACCCATCTCCGCGCCCAGTCGAAATTCGACCGGGTGCTGTCGGCGCTCGAATTGGTCAAGGGCCGCACGGATGCCGCCGACTGGATCCGTCGTCTGCGCGAGATGGCGCTAAAGGACGAGAAGGGCGACATGCTCGACGGCGCGCTGAAGACCGTGGCGACGCTGGGGCCGGATCCAATCACCTGAGATACCTAGCTGGCGGCGTCCGCGGATTGGAGCGGTGGTGCGGCCCTGCATGTGCGGACTGGTCTGCAGGATTGCCCGGCGCGCAACTGTACTTCAGGCGACGAGCCCCCGCATCGGTCTCACCGTGGCGGAATCGGGAAACACCTTGTCGCCGAGGGCCGCGGCCGAAAGGCCGAACTGATCGGCGAGCAGCCCCTTCAGCACTGCCCTGACATCGCTGGTCGGCGCCAGGTCGCGTTGTTCGTAGAGCTGAGCCGGCTTCAATCCCGGCCAGTCGGCGATGACGCGACCACCCTTGATCGCGCCGCCAGCCAGCAACACCACGGTGCCGGTGCCATGATCGGTGCCGACGGTGCCGTTGACCTGCGCCGTGCGTCCGAACTCGGTGATGGTGACGATCGCCGTGTCCTTCCAGCGCTCGCCCAGGCCCTTCTCGAATTCCTCGAAGGCGCCGTCGAGGCCGCCGAGCAAGGTGGCGAGCCGGCCGGTCGCACCGCCTTCATTGACATGCGTGTCCCAGCCATCGAAGGCCAGGGCTGCAACGCGCGGCCCGTCATCGGCCGCGATCAGCCTGGCGGCGCCCTTTGCCGCTTGCCGCATCCCCGCCGCACTGTCGAGGCCGCCCTTCGGCTTCATTGTCTTGCCCATCTTGTCGTCCACGGCCATCCGGTCGGCGTCGAGCCCCTTTTGCAGCGCCACCGCGAGAACCGGGTCGCGGTGCTGATAGAGATCGAGAACGCGCGCCGCGAGCCCGTCGCCGGGCTCCGGCAGCGATTGCGGCGCCCAGCCAAGCACCGGCGCTGCACCACGGATCACCAGCGGCGTCGACGGTCCGACCGCCAGCCCGCCAAGCGTTGCCACGCGGTCGCCCGCTGGCAGGCTTTCCAGTGCCCGATTGAGCCAGCCGGTCGTGACATGGCCGGGACCGGCAAAGCCGCTTTCCAGCACATCCTGGCCATCGAAATGCGAGCGTTCGCGATAGCCGGTCGCGGCCGCATGCACGACCGCCGCCTGGTTGCTCTTGAACAGCCGCGCAAACACCGGCATCGCCGGATTGAGTGCGAAGAAGCCGTCGAGCGGCAGCGCCGCATGCGGACCGGCCAGCGACAAGGCGATGTCGCCATGCAGGCCGGCATAGTCGGGATCGCCGACCGGACCGACCGCCGAGAGCCCGTCAAGCGCGCCGCGCAGCACGATGACGATCAGGCGCGGATCGCGATTGTCGGCGGCGCGGGCAAAGCGGGGCATGTAGGCCCAGGCAAACAGCGCGCCGCCGGTCATCAATACAGCGCGGCGGGAGGGATTGGGAATTTCGCACAGCAGGCTCATGATGTCGTCTCCACGGGAGCGATCTTCGCTGGATTATCTGCGCTGGAATTATCTTCGCTGGAATTCCGGAGCCATCAGCAACAGCGCCAGCCCTTGCTGCTTGGATTCGGCCCGGGCGATCGCTTGCCTCGTCTCCGCTGAGGCGGCAGGGCCGATCAGCGCGTCGAGCATGTCGTTGGGATTGCCGATATCCCTGACCTGCCGTGCTGCCTGCCAGGCGATGTCGAGGCGGACCTTCATGCCCTCCGCCGACGCCCAGCCGTCGGCCCCGTCGGGAAAGCCGTTCGGTCCCGGCGGTTGCCACAGCGGCTCGCCCAGCGCGTTGAGCCAGCCAAGCGACTGGCCGGGATCGTTCGCCGGGCCAGGCCCCGCCGCCCTTCGGATCGCGGCGATATAGTCGAAAGGCGAGCGCATCTTCGCCAACGGCGTCGACCACGCCTCCGGCATGGCGATGAGGGCGGCGGCCAGCGCCCGCAGATTGCCGTCGGTCTTGGCGAAGACCTTGGCGAGGCGGGCGATTGCAGACGGCGGCGGCGTGTCGGCGATGAAATGGCGGGCCAGCTTGGTGGCGATATGCAGGGCCGTTGCCGGCTGGCGGGCGATATCGTTGAGCGCGGCCTCGGCCTGTCCCATGCCGCCGGCAGGATAGGTCTTGCCGAGCAGCACCGCATCACCCGGCTCATGTGCGTTGGCGTTGAAGACAAAATTGCCGGGCTCTCCCTGCCGGCCATCGCGGCCGGCCATCGTCCAGCCGGTGAGGATGCGCGCGAAGCTGGTGACATCGGCCTGGCTGTAGCCGCCGCCGACGCCGAGCGTGTGCAATTCCAGGATTTCACGGGCGAGGTTTTCATTGAGCCCGCGCTTGCGGTTCCTGCCCGCACACGAGTCGGGGCCGACCGACTGCTGGTTGTCGAGATTGAACAGCATCGCCGGATGATGCGCCACCGCCAGCAGCATGTCGGCAAAGCGGCCGAGCACGAAAGGGCGGATGGCCTCCCGCTCGAAGGCGCCAGCGCTGGCCTGAATGACGATGTCCTTCGCCATCGAAACACAGAAATGGTTCGACCAGAACCAGACAAGCCGCTCGACGAAGCCGGCCTTCGCCCGAATGGCCTTGTCGAAGCGCGCCTGTGCTTCCGCCCGGAACAACGTCGCCTCGACCGGCGGCACGGCGGATTTGTCGGCAGGCGCAGGCGCGGGCGCGGGGTGGGCTGGCATCGGTTGGACTGGCGTGATCTGGGCGGGCACAGCTTGGGCGCTCGCCGTCGCTGGCTGCGCTGCCGCGGCGGCCATGCGCTCGCGCTCGAGCTTGCGCTGGAAATTTGCCGCCATGCTGGCCTGGATGGCAGGCGTGCTGCCCAGCAAGCCGGCATAGGCCGGATCGTCGAGCGAGATCATCGCGATGTCGGCTTCCCGCAGTTCCGCCCTGAGATAGCCGCGCGGGTCGCCGGCCAGCATCTCGCGGTCGCCGGGCCTTGCACCAAGCCCAAAGCGGTTGAACGCGACGAGTACCGGATCTGGCGGTAGGGAATTGGAGGCCGGGACAGCCAAGTCAGCTCTCCATTGCTTGAGCCTCATGCGCCTGGCGCATGAGGCTCGTTCGAGCCGTTTCGTGCATAGTCAACCGGGAGAGGAGGCCGGCACGGAGTGGCCGGCCCCCAGCGCATTCCTACCAGTGATGCCAGCGGTGCCAGACATGGTGCCGATGCCAGGCATAGAAGGCTGGGCCATGCCGATAGGTGTAACGGGGGTAGACCACCACGCGGTTGGGCACGCAGCGTCCCCAGGGATTGGGATGCCAGCCCGGACCGCAGCCCCAGGCGACATGTTCGACCAGCACCGGCGCGGCTGCTCGATCAAGCGGCGCCATTGGCATCGCCGAGGATGCCGCAGCCGTCGCAACTGTTCCGGTCACGGCGAGAGCAGCGGTGAGCGCGTATTTTGTCAGAAGATTCATGGCCATACTCCGAAGTTTCCGATGTTGAAAACCTGTTCGCACTACATGGTCCGGCAGGTCCTGCCCTTCTCCTGTTAAACGGCGTCGTCGGCGGTTTCCGTCGGTCGTCACGGCGATTTTTTTGGCACCACCGACGGTTGCTGCCCGGCGCGTCTTGTGAGTCCTTCCGCCAGCACGCTGCGACCCTCGGCGGAGCTTGCCGCCGCGAACTCGACGATGCGCTGCTCCAGCCGCATGCGCACGGTGACGTCGGCATTGCGAGCCCGCTCCAGCGCCGCCGACAGGGCCGTCGTGTCCAGAACCGGCTGTTGTAGCAAATCTGCTGCCTCACGCCTGGCTTGCTGGCCGTCGAGAATGACCTGACGGGATTCACGGCGAACGTCGTGCAACGCCTTGCGGAACACCGTGCGGTCCTGCTCGGGAAGCCGGCCACCGGCCGCCTCCAGCGAGTAGCCTTGGCTTTTTCCGCTTCTTATCCAGACGGCCCCGCCGGCAAGCGCTCCGGCCAGGAAGACGTTGAGCACCACCGACGCGATGACAAGGTTTCGGCTCATGTTCATAGGTCTTCCCCGATCGTGTCGCGGTCCGGGCTGGCGTCGCCGAACGCCGTCGCATTGGCATCCAGCACATAGTGGTCCGGCTGGACCTCGGGCGTGACGATGCTCACCAGGGCCAATCCGGCGACAGCGCCGGCCAGACCAATGCCGGCAAGCCCCAGTCCCAGCCACCAGAACCGTTGACGCCGGCGTTGGACGAAGTGCCGGCCGGCGGCCTGCAGGATACTTCCATGCAGGGCCTTGTCAGGGGCGTCGACGCGATAGCTGTCCAGCCGGGCGTCAAGTGTGCCGGCATGCCGCAAAATGGCCTGGCCAGTCTCGCTCGGCGCAAAGATCGCGCCGGCCATCCGTTCGGCCTCCGGCCATCGCCGCAAGTCACCGCCATAGGCCGCTGCCAGCGCCGCAAAGCGCTTGGCATCCATTGCCGGTTCGTTCCTGGACCCTTCAGCCATGGTCTTCCCCTTGCCCATCGGTGCTGCTTGCCCGGTTCTCACTCATCGGCGCCATCCCTGGCCAGGATCGCCTGCAGCGATCGCCGGCCGCGCGAAAGCAGGCTCTCCAGGGCGTCGATGCTGATCTCCAGAGTCGCTGCCGCATCGATGTTGGACATCTCCTGGTAGTAGACCAAATGATCGCTTCGCGCTGGCGCGGCGCTATGCCTTGCAGCGCCCGTTCGACCCGAACCGCGTCCTCTTGCGGGTGGGCATCGGGAAGTGCCGCAGGGTCGACCATTTCCGGCAGGTCGTCGGTCACCCATTCGCGCTTGCGGCGCAGCCGGTCGTAGCAGAGGTTCAGCGTCACCCGGTGGATCCAGCTGTCGAAGCGCGCATTGCCGCGCCGCCAGCGCGAGGCATGGCGCCAGATCCGCAAGAAGGCCTCCTGCGCGACATCCTCGGCCTCCGCCGCATCGCCGAGCATGCGCACGGCAAGCGCCAGGATGCGCGGCAGTTTGCGCGCGACGAGCGTCTGCACGGCTGCCGGATCGCCGGCGCCGACGCGGCGAACCAGCTCCTCGTCCGGATCGGCGCTCATCAGCCGGCGCACTCCCGATGTTCATCGCGCGTCATTGCCTCTTGGTCATTGCTCCTGCTTGGGAGCGGTTTTGTGGCTCGGCAGTTCGTCGGCCGTCAGGACGCCGTCGGCATTCTTGTCCAGCCTGGCGAAGCGCTTGGCAAAGAAGGCATCGAGTTCGGCGCGGTCGATGAACCCGTCATGGTTGGAATCGATACGCGCGAAGGATTTGGCGGGGTCGCCCTTGACGTTGCGCTTGGCCTGAAAGGCTTCCCATTCCAGCAGGCTTATCTTGCCGTCGCCGTCCGTGTCGGCAGCCATGATCGCCTTCTCGCGCCGCTTCTGGAATTTGGCCAGCGTGATGTCGGACCTGGCCTTTGGTGTGGCTGGCGCGGCAATCGGCGGCGTCGCGGAAGGGGGCTGCGTCGCTGTCTGGGCGAGAGCCGCAACGGCCAGCAGGCTCAAGGCAGCGGCAAGTATCGAACGGCGTATCATGCTATGGCGTCTCCGGTTGGCGCGTGGGCCACGGCTTGTGCCGAGGTTACGCTTCGACCGTTAAACGCCGCGACGACAGAAATCCGTCGGTCACGCGAATCCGTTTCGCGTGTGGCTGGACGTATTTCTTGGGCGCAAGGGTTCCGTCAGCGGCAGCAATGACGTGCCAAACCCGGCGCCTCACCGCTGGACGTGAACCGCGCAAATTTGTCGCCGGCTGAAGCGAAACCGCATCGGCAGGGACCTAGGCTGATTGGTCAGCCGCGACCAACTGGTCCGGCTTGAAGCCGGCATGTTGCGGGGTCCAGATGTCACCCTCACGGTTGAACCAATGGCACATAAATATGCCTGACGCCGCGCCGTCGCTTATTGTCATCTTCGGGCCTCCGGACTTCAGCATGACGACGTCTCCGGTCTTGAAATTGTTGGGCATTTTCGACCTCCCATTCTGAGGCTCCGAGTTTCACACCAAACCAGGGTCTCGACAATGGCAGATATGCTTCGGCCGGCATCGCAATCCTTTGATTGGCATGGTTCGCGGCGGTCCGATCAATCGCCTCAGCCCTAAACCTTTCCGTAAATATTTGGCCGCTACTTGGACAGCGATGGCCTCGTGGCGGAGCGGCTACGCTGGAGACTGCAAATCTCTGAAGCCTCGGTTCGATCTCGAGGCGAGGCCTCCATCCTCAGCTACCTGTCCGACAAGGCACTCAGCGGAGATCGTCGACAAGGAAGCGGAGAGGCCGTCCATTGACGGCGCCATTGATTGTTCCTTGGGGGAAATGGTGCCGCTTGCGTGACTCGAACACGCGACCCCCGCATTACGAATGCGGTGCTCTACCAACTGAGCTAAAGCGGCCCAGGAGGCCAGGGCCTCCAAGATGCGGGGGTGATAGACTCAACCGGCGGCGAATTCAAGATGCGACTTGGCAATTCATGCGAGGGTGCTATGCGGCCGTCGAAAGCCGTCCGCCGCGTTGCTCGCCAATCGGTTGCGAAGTCACGCTCGCACGGCTCGCATCCTCCCTGCGCATGAAAATCGACGAAACATGCTGATTTCGTTGCCGGAACAGCGCCGGAATGGACTTTGCACACCCTGACGAGGCAGAATGCGCCGCTCGCCCGTTGATTGATTGGTCGCCTGCGGCTAACGATCATGGCAAGGTTGGGCAAACGTGCAGAGGGACCCGCTTGGACGCGATCGAAAAAGCGATCCGGAACGCCTTCGAGAAAGGCAATGCCGAGGACCGCGCGTTCCGCGAGAGGGTCTATCGATCGGCTTTTGCCGCGCTCGACCGCGCGCTCCAGGCCAATCCCGACGTGACCGTGGAAGTCGCCATCAAGCGCCGCAAGGCGATACAGGCGAAAATCACCGAAATCGAATCCGAGTACCTGCCGGCGGTGCCGGATGTCGGCCCGCAGGGCGATGCACCGGCGGTCGAGCTTGGGGCCGACACTGCGCCACCGGTTGAGACCGGCCAACCGGTGTCATCACCTGCCGTCGTCGTCGACGCGCCCGTGCAATCCGCCTCCGATGCGCCGCGCTCGCGTGTGCTGCCGATCGTTCCCGACATCATGCCGGACGCTGGTCTTCCCGACGCGCCGGCCATCGACATGTCGGCTCCCGCCTCGGCCGGCGCTGCAACGGAAGTGGCGCCCGATCGCGATGAACGGCGCATAAGGGGGCGTCGCCTGCCGTTGACCGCCATCTTCCTGACCGTGACACTGCTTGCCGCTGTCGGCATCGGCCTGTTCTTCGCCGTGCAAACCGGCGTGTTCAAGACGCAGGCACAGCTCGATACCGCTCCGCCCGAAGCGCCTCCGACCGTCGAAGGCGACGATTTCACACCGGCCGAAGGCGACACCGGCCCGGCAAAGCCCGGTGCCGCGGACCAGTCGCGCGACTGGATCAACGTGTTTTCGCCGACCGACGCGTCGCATGTCAGCGCCCCGTCGGATGCCAAGGCCGAGGTGATGAAGGACGACACCGGTTCGTTCCTGCGCATCCGTTCCGGCGCCTCCGGTTCGGCGATCAGCTTCGATGTCGGGCAAGGCGTGCTGGAGAAGCTCGCCGGCAAACATGCGGTGTTCGATATCATTGCCCGCTCCGAGGAAGGCAAGGAGACACAGATTTCCGTCGACTGCAATTTCGGCGAACTGGGCGACTGCGGCCGCAAGCGCTACGCGGTCGGCCAGCAGCAGAACGAATATCTGTTCGACGTGCCGTTTCCCAACAAGCACCCGGGCTCGGCCGGCACGATCGCCATCAACTCCGACTTCGACAAGCAAGGCAAGGCTGCGGACATCTACGAGATACGTGTCTCGGTCGAGCCGTAAGCGCATCTGGCATCGAAAAGAGTGAATTAGCGATCGAGCAGCGCCTGCAGCGTCTCGATGCGGTCGGCCTCGTTGGCCGGCTTGTCCCAGCGCAGCCGTGAAACGCGGGGAAAGCGCATGGCGACGCCGGATTTGTGCCGGGTCGAGCGGTTGAGCCCTTCGAAGGCGACTTCCAGCACCAGGCCGTTGTCGCGATCGGCCCGCACCGAGCGCACCGGTCCGAAACGCTCGACCGTGTTGTCGCGGACATATTTGTCGATCTGCTTCAGCTCTTCGTCGGTGAAGCCGAAATAGGCCTTGCCGACCGGCACCAGTTCCTCTTCGCCTTCCCCGCCGGACCAGACGCCGAACGTATAGTCCGAGTAGAAGCTCGAGCGCTTGCCATGGCCGCGTTGGGCATACATCAGCACGGCATCCACCGTGTGCGGATCGCGCTTCCATTTGAACCAAGGGCCTTTCGGCCGGCCGGCGACATAGGGTGAATCCCAGCGCTTCAGCATGACACCCTCGATGATCGGATGTGGCGGCGCCCGGCGCAGTTCCTCCAGCGCCTGCCAGTCGGCGAAGTCGACGAATGGCGAAAGATCGAAACGGCTCGGGTCGAGCGTTCCGACAAGGGTTTCCAGACGGCCGCGCCGCTCGCGAAACGGCAGCGCGCGCAAATCCTCGTCGCCGATCTGCAGCACGTCGTAGCAGCGCATGAAGGCTGGATATTGCTGCTGCAGCTTCGGCGTCACCGTCTTGCGGTTCAGCCTTTGCTGCAGGTCCGAGAAGGTGCCCGTCGCCTGCCGGGGATCACCGACCAGCAGTTCGCCATCCAGCGTTGCGGAAAAATCCATGGCACCGGCGAGGTCAGGAAAGGCGCCGGAGACATCGTCGCCGGTGCGCGAATAGAGCCGGCGGATACCGCCTTCGGCGACCGCCTGGACACGGATGCCGTCCCATTTCCACTCGGCTGCATAGTCCGCGGGGTCGAGCTTTTCGAGATCGCCGTCGCCGACCGGGTTCGACAGCATGACCGGGCGAAACAAGGCCATCGCTGTATTCTTAGGCTTTTCGGCCTTGCCTTCCAGCCAGGCGAACAGCGCCGTGTAAGGCGGCGACAGCCCATGCCAAAGCTCCTCGATCTCGGTGACATCGACCTTGCCGAAATCCGCCAGCGCCTGTTTGGCCAGCCGCGCCGACACGCCGATGCGCAGGCCGCCGGTGACCAGCTTGATGATGGCAAAGCGCGCCGAGATGCCGGCGCTGTCGAGCAGCCACGCCAGCACCTTCGGCCCGTCGGAGCGGCTTGCCGCCTGCAGCTTGGCGACGACCTCGCCAAGCGTCGGCTCACGGTTCGGGATGTTTCCGGGCGTTTGCGGCCAGACCAGCGACACTGTTTCGGCGAGATCGCCGACATAGTCGTAGGAATAGCCGAACAGCACCGGGTCCATGCGCTCGGTGACCAGGGTGCGCAGCATCGCCGGCTTGACCGCGGCTATGTTGAGATCGCCGGTGATGGCAGCCAGCGCCAGGCCACGGTCGGGATCCCCCACGCTGCGGAAATAGTCGGTCAGCAAGGTCAGCTTGCCGTTGCGCGACGGCGTCAGCACCAGGCGGTCGAGAAGTTCGGCGAAGCGGTTCATGCCATCAATCGCCCTCGTCCTCATACCCCACCAGATGCAGCGGCCGCGCCGCGATGCCTTCGAGCTCGCACCAGCGCACCAGCGCTTCCTCGCGGCCATGCGTCACCCAGATTTCCTCGGCTCCGGTCTCCTTGATGGTGGCGGTCAGTTCGTCCCAGTCGGCGTGGTCCGAGATGATCAGCGGCAGTTCGACGCCGCCTTGCTTGGCGCGTTGGCGAATGCGCATCCAGCCCGAGGCAAAGCACGAGATCGGATCGGGAAAGCGCCGCGCCCAGCGGTCGGCGAAGGCCGAAGGCGGGCCGACCACGATGGCGCCCGCGAAATCTTGCTTGCCGCCCTCCACCGTTGCCGGTTCGAGCGTCCCGAGGTCGATGCCCTGGCTCTGGTAATATTCGCTGAGCCTCGCCAGCGCGCCATGGATGTAGATCGGCCTGTCGTAGCCGGCGTCGCGTAACAGCCGCATCACCCGCTGCGCCTTGCCGAGCGCATAGGCGCCGACCAGATGCGAGCGTTCGGGAAACTGCGCCGCCGATTTCAGCAAGCGGGCGATCTCTTCCGTGTCGGGTGGATGGCGAAACACCGGCAGGCCGAAAGTCGCTTCGGTGATGAACACATCGCACTGGATCGGCTCGAATGGCGCGCAGGTCGCGTCTTTCTGCCGCTTGTAGTCGCCGGAGGCGACAATGCGCGTGCCCTGGTGCTCGACGGCGATCTGCGCCGAGCCCAGCACATGGCCGGCTGGATGGAAGCTGATGCTGACGCCGTCGAGGACAATCGTCTCGCCGAGCTGTGCTGCTTGCGTCGTGTCGGCAAAATTCTCGCCATAGCGCAGGCCCATGATGTCGAGTGTCTGCTGTGTCGCCAGCACCGAGCGGTGGCCGGAACGCGCATGATCGGAATGGCCATGTGTGATCAGCGCCCGGTTCACCGGCCGCACCGGGTCGATGAAGAAATCGCCTGGCGGGCAATAAAGGCCCTCGGGCCGGGGATGGAGCAGGTCTGAGGCGCGCATGATCCCCAAGATAGGATATAATTCCGGCGCGGGAAGTCTGTTGTAAGTGACTGCTGACTCCCGCATACAGCACCGCCGGCCCCCGCCGACAGGACCCATCGCCATGAAACTGCTTCAGGCCTCGTCCGGCGACTTGAACGCCGATCGCCGTGCCGACTATGCCGAGATGCTTCATGCGGATGGCGACCATGCGGCGGCGGCGGAATTGCTGCTCGGTGCGCTGGAATTGACGCCGCAATGGGCGATGGGCTGGTTTCGCCTCGGCGAAATGCAGCAGGCGGCGGGTGCACCGGACCTGGCTGCACAGGCATGGACCATGTCGCTGCAACTCGATCCGACGGATCGTCAAGGTGCCGCACTGAACCTGCAATTGATCGGCAAGGCGCCAGAACCCGACGCGCTGCCCAGCGCCTTCGTCGAGACACTGTTCGACCACTATGCCGACAGCTTCGACGAATCACTGGTCGACAGGCTGGGGTACCGGCTGCCCGAGTTGCTCGATCAGGCCATTCGGGCGGCAAGGCCGGGCCGCTTCCCGCTGGCGCTTGATCTCGGCTGCGGCACCGGGCTGATGGGGCAGAGGCTGCGGCGGATTGCCGATCGGCTGGAGGGATATGACATTTCGGCCAGGATGCTGAAGCAGGCGCGGGCCAAAGGCGCCTACGATTTCCTCGGCAAGGCCGATCTGCGGGATTTTTCCTATGCCGGCCCGAAAGCCGATCTGGTGACGGTCGCCGATGTCTTCATCTACGTCGGCGCGCTCGACGGCATGGTGAAGACGGTTGCGGGCTTGCTTGCCGGGGATGGCCTGTTCGCCTTTTCCGTCGAGAGCCTGGCCGGCAATGGCGATTTTGTGTTGCAGCCATCGCGCCGTTACGCGCATTCGGAACATTATGTGCGTGAAATCCTGGCTGCCAACGGGTTTTCGATCCTGTCGCTGGAAACAACCGTGATCCGGCAGGATCGCCGGGAACCCGTCAACGGGTTGGTCGTTGTGGCAGGCAAGCTACCGGGCTGAGGCTGCAATCTCCTCTGGTCGCGCCTGCAGATAATCTGTGCTGCGAAAAAGTCTGATTTGCATGCGCGACTGATATTTGCGATCTGGTCGCATCAAGGCGGGATATCAGGAGGAGCATAGTCGATGCGCTGGAACATGATTGTCTTGGCATCTTGCCTGGTGACCGCCGGCTGCGCGGGCAGTTCGATGGCCGAGAGGCAGGACGCCGACATCCAGTCCTCCCTGCAGTATGACAGCGTGCCCTGCGGCCAGCTGCTGGCGCAGCGCAACCGGCTGGCACAGCAATATAATTTGTCGACGAAGGCCAAGCCGGCCTTCTCCAATCCGGCGATGGGCTTTGGCCCGTTCATGCCGGATATGCGCTCCAAGGCCAAGCAAGACACCGACAAGGCGACCGGCGAGATGGATGCCATGAACCGGTCGATTGATCGCCGCGACTGCGGCAAGCCAGACGAGCAGAAGAAGAAATTGGCGCTACCTGGTTAAGTCTGGAGGCGATCAAGGTGCATCGGCTTCAATCCAGAAGGACGCGGGGCGCGCTGGAGCAATTCCAGGAAAAGTGTGAAGCGGTTTTCCCGGGAAAAGCGCATAGCGCTTTCCCTTAGGGAATTGCGCCGAAACAAAGAGATAGAGCGGTTCTGGGTTTCCGTGAAACGATGAACCGCTCTAATATCCGGCCTTGCGGTCCACCAGATTGTCGAGCTTTTCGCCGCGCTCGAAAGCGTCCATCTGGCGCAGCATGATCGGCACCAGGTGGACGGGGTCGGAGGTCGCCGCCGCGTGCGGCGTCACGAACACTTTTGGATGCCCCCACAGCGGACTGGTCTTCGGCAGCGGTTCGACTTCGAACACGTCGAGGCTCGCCTCCTTCAGCGTGCCGTCATCCAGTGCCCGCACGATGTCGGCGTCCTTCTGCAGGCGGCCACGTCCGGCATTGATCAGCACCGAGCCGCCGAGACCGTTGCGCTTCCTCAGCTCCTTCAGCACGCCGTAATTGATGATGCCATGCGTCTCTGGCGTCAGCGGCAAAAGCACCACCAGAATATCGGTCGCTTTGAGGAAGGGGATCAGTCCGGCCTCGCCGGAGTAGGTCGCCACGCCTTTCATCGGCCGCTCGCTGCGTGACCAGCCATTGACAGCAAAGCCGAGCGACAAAAGCACCGAGGCCGCAGCGCGGCCGAGATTGCCGAGCCCCATAATGCCGACCGAAATATCACTGGCTGGCCGTTGCTGTGGTTCGTGCCAGATCTTCTTCGGCTGCTGCGACCGGTAGAGCAGGCCCTGGCGGTGATGGTCGAGCACCCGCCAGACGACATATTCGGTCATGTACTGGGTGAGGTTGTCGGCGACGACCTTGACGATAGGCACATCGGGCAGGCCGGGATCGGCGAAGATATGGTCAACGCCGGCGCCGATCGAGAAAATGGCGCGCAGATTGGGCAGCGACGCCAGAATGTTCGGCTTCTGCTTCCACACCACCGCATAGGTGATCGACGGGTCGCTGGCGCCGTCCGGTTCCAGCACCACCTCGCGCTCGGCCGACAAAAGGTCGCGCCAGCGCTGCGGATGAAAGCCGGTGACGGCAAGCAGGATGCGGCCCTTTTCCATCGTGGTCTTCTAGTCCCTTTTTACGCAAATCACTCGCTGACGATGCCGACCGGCGCCGTCTCGATCTTGAAGGCGGCCGAGATCAGCGCCCGAGTATAGTCCGTTTGCGGATTTTCAAAAATCTGCTCGGAAGGCCCGGCTTCGACGATCCTGCCGTTGCGCATGACGATGACGTCGTTGGCCAGCGCCCGGATGACCTTGAGGTCGTGGCTGATGAACAGATAGGCAAGGTCGTGCTTGGCCTGCAGGCTGCGCAAAAGGTCGACGACCTGCGCCTGCACGCTCATGTCGAGCGCCGATGTGGGCTCGTCGAGCATGACAAAACGCGGGTTGAGCACCATGGCGCGCGCAATGGCGACACGCTGGCGCTGGCCGCCGGAAAACTCGTGCGGGTAGCGGTTGCGTGTCGCAGGGTCTAGCCCCACTTCCTTCAGCACGTCGGCGACGCGTGCGTCGCGCTGGTCGGGCGACAGCTTCGGCTCGTGGATCTTCAGGCCTTCCTCGATGATCTCGGCGATCGACATGCGCGGGCTGAGCGAGCCGAACGGGTCCTGGAAGACGATCTGCAATTCGCGCCGCAACGGCCGCATGGCGTTGAAGGAGAGCTGGTTGATATCGCGCCCGTTGAACTGGATGGCCCCGGTCGACGAGATCATCCGCGCCAGCGCCAGGCCAAGCGTCGTCTTGCCCGAGCCGGATTCGCCGACCACGCCGAGCGTCTGGCCGGCGCGCACGGTGACATCGATGCCATCGACCGCTTTCACATTGTCGATGGTGCGGCGAAAGAAGCCCTGCTTGATCGGAAACCACACCTTGATGTCCTTGCCGGTCATGACAGGCTTGGCTGCCGCGTTGGCGGCCGGCGGCTTGCCTTTCGGCTCGGCGGCCAGCAGATGGCGCGTATAGGCGTGCTGCGGGTTGGCGAAGATGTCCTTGGTCGGGCCGGTCTCGACGATCTTGCCCTTGGTCATCACGCAGACCCGGTCGGCGATCTTGCGCACGATGCCGAGATCATGGGTGATGAACAGCATCGACATGCCCTTGCGGCTCTTCAACTCCGCCAGCAGCTCAAGGATCTGCGCCTGCACGGTGACGTCGAGCGCCGTCGTCGGCTCGTCGGCGATCAGCAGTTCGGGTTCGTTGGCCAGCGCCATGGCGATCATCACGCGCTGGCGCTGGCCGCCTGACAGCTGGTGCGGATAGGCATCGAGGCGCTTTTGCGGGTCGCGGATGCCAACCTCGTTGAGCAAGGCCAACGTGCGCTCCTTGGCCGGGCGGTCGGCCATGCCCTGATGCAGCTTCAGGATCTCGACGATCTGCTGCTCGATCGTGTGCAGCGGATTGAGCGAGGTCATCGGCTCCTGGAAGATCATGGTGATCTTGTTGCCGCGCACCTGCCGCAACTGCTTCTCGCTCATGGCAAGCAGGTCGGCGCCCTGGAACAGGATCTTTCCCGAGGGGTGGCTGGCGCTGGGATAGGGCAGCAGCTTCAGCACCGACAGCGCCGACACCGATTTGCCGGAGCCGGATTCGCCGACCAGCGCCACCGTCTCGCCCTTGGCGATATCGAACGAGATGTGGTCGACGGCCAGCGACTGCTGTCCGCCCTGCGCAAAGGCGACGCTGAGGTCTTGTACGCTGAGCAGGGGGGCGCCGCTCATCTGAATGTCTTGCGCGGATCGAAGGCGTCGCGCGTCGCCTCGCCGACGAAGACCAGCAGCGACAGCATCAGCGAGATGACGATGAAGCCGGAAATGCCGAGCCACGGCGCGTTGAGATTGCGCTGCGCCTGCTTCAACAGTTCGCCGAGCGAGGCGGAGCCGGGCGGCAGGCCGAAGCCGAGATAGTCGAGCGAGGTCAGCGTCGAGATCGAGCCGCTGAGCAGGAAGGGCAGGAAGGTCAACGTCGCCACCATGGCGTTGGGCAACAGGTGCCGGAACATGATGGTGCGGTTGGGCACGCCCAGCGCTCGGGCCGCGTTGACATATTCGAAGTTGCGGGCGCGCAGGAACTCGGCCCGCACCACGCCGACCAGCGCCACCCAGGAGAACAAAAGCATCAGCCCAAGCAGGATGAAAAAGCCCGGCGGCAGGATGGCGGCGACGATGAGCAGCAGATAAAGCACCGGGATCGCCGACCAGATTTCGATGAAGCGTTGGAACAGGAGATCGGTCCAGCCACCGAAATAGCCTTGCACGGCGCCGGCCGCGACGCCGATCAGTGCCGAGCCGGCGGTCAGGATCAGGCCGAACAGCACCGAAATGCGGAAGCCGTAGATGACGCGCGCCAGCACGTCGCGCGCCTGGTCGTCTGTGCCGAGCCAGTTCCAGTTGCCGACGATGCAGGCCGGGTCGGCCGCCCCTTGCGGATACTGGCTGCAGCGCGCCTTGGCGTCATACTCCCAGGACGGCTTGGCCGGAGCGGCTTCCGGGATGGCGTTGTTGACGGTCTGATAGGAGTAGCGCACCGGCGGCCAGATCATCCAGCCATTGGCGTTGATCTCGTCCTGGATGACCGGGTCGCGATAGTCGGTAACGGCGTAGAAGCCGCCAAACTTTTCCTCGGGGTAGGCGACCAGCACCGGAAACAGGATCTCGCCCTTGTACGAGGCGATGATCGGCTTGTCGTTGGCGATGAACTCGGCAAACAGCGACAGCACGAACAGGACGAGGAAGATCCACAGCGACCAGAAGCCGCGCCGGTTGGCTTTGAAATTCTGCAGGCGGCGCTTGTTGAGCGGCGACAGCCACGGCCGCGCGATCCGCTCCGGTACCGCCTGCGTGGTCGCGGTGGCCTCCGACATCAAACGTCTCTCCGCTCGAAATCGATGCGCGGATCGACCCAGGTATAGAGCAGGTCGGACAGCAATCCGATGAACAGCCCGAGCAGCGAGAAGATGTAGAGATTGGCGAACACCACCGGATAGTCGCGCTCGACCACCGACCTGAAGCCGAGCAGGCCGAGGCCATCGAGCGAAAAGATGTTCTCGATCAGCAGCGAGCCGGTGAAGAAGGCCGAGATGAAGGCGCCCGGAAAACCGGCGATCACGATCAGCATGGCGTTGCGGAAGACGTGGCCGTAGAGCACCTGCCGTTCTGACAGGCCCTTGGCGCGCGCCGTCACCACATACTGCTTGCGGATCTCCTCCAGGAACGAGTTCTTGGTCAACAGCGTCGTGGTGGCGAAGGCCGACAGCACCAGAGCGGTCAGCGGCAGGGTCATGTGCCAGAAATAGTCGATGATCTTGCCCGACCAGGACAGCTGGTCCCAATTGTCGGAGGTGAGGCCGCGCAGCGGAAACCAGTCCCAGAACGATCCGCCGGCAAACAGCACCATCAGCATGATGCCGAACAGGAAGCCTGGAATGGCATAGCCGACAATGACGACGCCGCTCGTCCAGACGTCGAAAGGCGTGCCGTCCTTGACCGCCTTGCGGATGCCGAGCGGGATCGAGATCAGATAGGACAGAAGCGTGATCCACAGCCCGATCGAGATCGACACCGGCATTTTTTCCAGGATCAGGTCGAGCACCGAAATATCGCGGAAATAGCTGTCGCCGAAATCGAAGCGGGCATAGTTCCACAGCATCATGCCGAACCGCTCGAGCGGCGGCTTGTCGAAGCCGAACTGCTTCTCCAGCTTCTTGATGAATTCCGGATCGAGGCCCTGCGCGCCGCGATATTTCGAGCTGACATCGCCGGCAACATCGAGGTTGCCACCAACCGCGTCGCCACCGCCGCCGCCGCCGAGGCGATCGCTGCCGCCCTGGTTGGTCAGCCTGGCGATGACCTGTTCGACCGGCCCGCCGGGGGCGAACTGGATTACGGCGAAGGATATCGCCATGATGCCGAACAGGGTCGGGATCATCAACAGGATGCGGCGCAGGATATAGGCGCCCATCAGGTCTTTTGCCCTGCTTGAGCGAACATCTCAGCCTTTGCCAATTTTTGCCGCCTTGCCCTTATCGAACCACCACAGCGTCTCGACCGGAAAGCCGAAATCGGGCTTCTGCTCGAGAAAGCCGAACATGTCCCAATAGGCGACGCGGTGATTCGCCAGATAGTATGTTGGAATCCAGTCTAGCCGCGCACGCAAGACCCGGTCGAGCGCTCTGAGCGCGGTGACGAGTTCGCTTCGGCTTTGCGCCTTGCCGGCTGCCACGATCAGCGCGTCGATGGCTTTGCTCTCCGTCCCGGGATAATTGCGCTGCCCAGGCGTTTTCGCCATTCGGGAATCATAGAGCATCTCCAGGCCGTCAACAGTTGGCGTCGCCCCGATCGACCAATGCAGCACGGTAAGATCGAAGTCGAAATCGCTGTGCCGCTGTTCATACTGTGCCGAATCGACTTGCCGGATCGAGGCGTCGATCCCGATCGCCTTCATATTCTCGGACCATGGGGTGAAGATGCGAACGATGCCGTCATCCTCTGCCAGCATTTCGACCTGCAGCCGCTCACCCTTGTCGTTGACGACGAAACTGCCGGCGCGCTTCCAGCCGGCTTGCGCGAGCAATCTCGAAGCCTCGCCCAGCAGCTTGCGGTCATGGCCCGAACCGTCGGACAGAGGCTGCGCCACGGCTTCGCCAAAGACCTCCGGCGGCAACTCGGCCCGGAACGGCTCCAGCAGGGCCAATTCCCCAGATGAGGGTAGACCTTCGGCCTTATAGTCCGACCGTTCGAAGTTCGATTGCGAGCGCTCGTAAGAGCCGTAAAACAGCGCCCGCTTCATCCATTCGAAATCGAAGCATCTGGCGATCGCCCGACGCACCCGCTCGTCGCGGAATTGCGGACGACGCTGATTCAGCGCGACACCCTGCATGTCTGGCGTCTTCTCGCCAGGAAATTCCCGTTTGACGACCTTGCCGTCCTTCAGCGCCGGAAAGTCGTAACCGGTCGCCCATACCCGCGCGGTAAATTCCTCGCGAAAATGCGTGTCACCTTTCTTGAAGGCTTCAAATGCGGCCTGCCGATCAAGATAGAAGTCGATACGGATGCGGTCGAAATTGTAAAGGCCGCGGTTCACGGCGAGATCGCGGCCCCAATAGTCGGCGACGCGTTCATATTCCACGGTCTGTCCGGCTACCACTCGCCCGACTTTGTACGGTCCCGAGCCGAGCGGCGGCGTCATCGTCGAGGCATCGAAATCATTGGCCGTGTAAAAGGCCTTGGACACGATCGGCATGGATACGATCGCAAGGATGTTTTGCGCGGACTGTTCGCCGTTGAAGGTGAGATCGAGGGTGACGGGATCGGTCGCGACCGCTTCCGTCATGTAGCGCAACGCCTTGGAAAGGTTCGGATGGCCCTGGTCTTTGTAGAGTTTCAAGGCGAAGGCAACGTCTTCAGCGGTCAGCGGCGAGCCGTCATTGAACCGTGCCTGCGGTCGAAGGCTGAAGCGGAAGCCATTGCGGTCTTGCGATAAGGTAACGGACTCGGCAAGCAGGCCATAGACCGCATCCGGCTCATCGAGTGCGCTTGCCATCAGGGCGTCGAAACAGAGTTCCGTGCGCGGCGGCGAATCTCCTTTCAACACCAGGGAATTCAAGGTGTTGAAAGTCAGGAAGCTCTGATTGAGGGTGGCGTTCGGCGGTGCGAAATTCATCTGGCCGCCCTTGGGAGCGTCCGGATTGACATAGTCGAAATGCGCGAAGTCCGGCTTGTATTTCAGGTCGCCGAAGGCCGACAGGCCGTGCAGTTTTACGCCAGTCGGGATGGTGGCGAAAGCCTTGCCGGGCAGCAAGGCGGCGGCCGCGGCAGCACTGCCCAAAGCAAGGAAATCGCGGCGGGGCAGAACCGCCATCAATTGCTGCCCCTGTATTTGGCGGCCAGCGCTTTTTCCTTGTCGGGGTCGATCCACCAGGAATTCTGGTCGGCGCCGACATAGGCTGGCTGCTTCTCGGGAATGCCGAATTTGTTCCAGTAAGCCAACCAGACCACGGCTCGATAATACTGTGGCACGACGTAGTAGTTCCACAACAGCACCCGGTCGAGCGCATGGGTGGCGGCAACCAGATCATCGCGGTCGGTAGCGAAGATGATGCGGTCGACCAGATCGTCGACGACCGGATTCTTGATGCCGGCGTAATTGCGCGAGCCGGGCCGATCGGCGGCCTTCGAACTCCAAAAATCCCGTTGCTCATTTCCCGGTGATTCAGACTGACCAAGCTGCGATATTATGACGTCGAAATCGAAATTGTTGACGCGATTCACGTACTGGGTCTGGTCGATCAGGCGCAGAGTCGCATCGACGCCGATCTTGCGCAGATTGGCGATATAGGGGCTGGAGATCACCTGGTCGGTGTCGTTCCAGCCAAGGATCTCGAACTTGAACGGCTCGCCGGTCTTGGCATTGACCATCTTGCCGCCCTTGATCACCCAGCCTGCCTTGGCGAAGAGATCGACGGCCTGCTTCAGGTACTTCCGTTCTGCTTGCGGGGAATCGTAAACCGGCAGCTTGAATTCCTGGGTGAACAGTTCGGGCGGCAGCTTGTCGCGATACTTTTCCAGTATCTCCAGTTCCTTGCCTTGCGGCAATCCGCTCGACGCCAGTTCGGTGCCCTGGAAATAGCTTGATGTGCGGGTGTTGAAACCGAAGAACAGGGTTCGGTTCATGGTCTCGAAGTCGAACGGGTAGGTCAGTGCCTCGCGAACAAGGCGATCCTGGAACAGCGGACGCCTCTGGTTGAGCATGAAAGCCTGCATCGGCTCAGGCGAGGTGGTCTTGAATTCCTGCTTGATAACGTCGCCGGTTTTGACTGCCGGAAAATCATAGGCCGTTTTCCAGCGCCTCGAACTGTTTTCCGGCTTCACGTCATCCAATCCGCCCTTGGTAAAGGCGAGCCAGGCAGCATTGTCGTCCAGAATATAGGTGAAGCGCTGCGTGTCGAAATTCTCGCGGCCGATCTTCACCGGCAGCTTGGCCGCCCAGTAATCCGGCACGCGCTGCCAGATGATTTCCGAGCCCGGCTTGAAACTGGCGATCTTGTAGGCGGCCGAACCGAGCGGAATTTCCAGCGTCGGCTTGGTCACGTCGCGCTTGTTGCCGTTCGCATCGGTGCCTTCCCACCAGTGTTTCGGCAGTACGGCAAGGTCGCCGATGATCTTCGGCAGTTCCCGGTTGCCCTTCTGGTTGAAATGGAACTCGACCTCGCGGTCCGAAATCGCCACGGCATCGGTGACGTTCTCGAAATAGCGGCTGTACATCGGGCTGTTGGCCTTCAGCACCTGGAACGACCAGATGACGTCATCGACAGTAATCGGCTGGCCGTCGTGCCATTTGGCACGCGGGTCGAGCCGGTAGGTCGCCGAGGAGTAGTCGGTCGGATATTTGTAGGCGTCGGCGATCAGCGGATGGCTGGTGCTGCCTTCGTCGGTCGCCTGCTCCATCAGTGTGTCGTAGAGCAGGCCGCCGCCGAAGCCGAGCAGGCCGGCGGCCGGCGATCCCTGGACGATATAGGGGTTGAAGCTGTCATAAGTGCCGAGCACCACCGAATTCAGCGTGCCGCCCTTGGGCGCGTTCGGGTTGACGTAGTCATAGTGCTGAAAATTGTAGCCGTATTTGGACTCGCCGATCAGCGATGAGGTGGTACGCCATTCGTCGGCCTGGGTCGCTTGCAATCCCGCCGCCAGCAGGGCCGCCGCCAGCAACAACTTGAGAAGCATTCGGCCAACCGTCATGCACTATCCTCTTCGCGCTGCGTGTCCCAGATCAATCCAGCAAGGCAATCTAGATCATTTGGCGGCGGTGAAAACCGCAATGCGCGGCTTTGTCGCTGCATATGCGCCTTTCCTAACAAAAAAGCCGGGCTGAACCCGGCTTTTTCAAGATCGTCGAGGTGACAATTTGTTTATTGGGCAGGCGCCGGTGCTGGTGCGGCCGGAGCTGGCGCAGCCGGAGCCGCGGGTGCCGCCGGCTTGGCGGGAGCAGCAGCCTCAGCCGGCTTCGCCGGGGCAGCTGCATCGGCAGGCTTGGCCGGTGCGGTCGCATCGGCGGCAGCCCCTGGCGCCGGCAGCGGCTTGGGATTGTCAGACAGCGTGCGCAGATAGGCGATGACGTTGGCGCGGTCCTCGTCCTTGGGCAGGCCGGCGAAGCCCATGGCCGTGCCCTTCACGAATTTCTTCGGCGAGGTGATGAAGTGGTTGATGTTGTCGTAGGTCCACTTCTCGGTGCCGCCCTTGGAGAATTCCTTCATGCCGGCCGAATAGGCAAAGCCTTCATGCTCTGCGACCGGGCGGTCGATCAGGTCCCACAGATCGGGGCCGACCTTGTTGGGGCCGCCCTTTTCGCCGGAATGGCAGGCCTGGCATTTCTTGAACACGGCAGCGCCCGCTTCGACATTGGCGGTTGCCAGCAGGTCGGCGATCGGCTTGGCTGCGGCAGCCGGAGCGGCCGGGCCGCCTTCGGCGGGCTCGGTGGCTTCGATGGCGAAACCGGGTTTTTCCGGGGCCGGCGAGGCAAACAGCGCATCGGACACAAGACCGACCGAGAAGACCACGAAAACGGTTCCCAGCAATCCGGCGAGCAGCTTGTTGACTTCGTTGGAATCCATACGCCCCTTGCTCCCTTTTCCGGCGGACCGAACCGTCCACTCCGTCCGTCGGTATCGTGACCACCCTGCGAAGGCGGTCAAATCGGGCGGAAACTAGGTCTTTTGCTCGGGCGTTGCAACACCTATAAGGGCGCTTCCAGTGAGACCTTTTGCCACTTTTCCCTTCCCCTTTTGAGACGCCTTGCAACGCGCATGTCCACGCTGATCCTGATCCCGGCCCGCATGGCCTCGACCCGCCTGCCGGGCAAGCCGCTGGCCGACATCGCCGGCGCGCCGATGATCGTCCATGTCGCCCGCCGCGCCGCCGAGGCCGGCCTCGGCCGGGTGGTGGTGGCGACCGACACGCAAAGCGTGGCGGAAGCGGTGCGCGCGTATGGGTTCGAGGCCGTGATGACGCGCGTGGACCACGAATCCGGCTCCGATCGCATCCACGAGGCTTTGGTTGCGCTTGATCCCAGGCGCAAGGTCGAAACGATCGTCAATGTGCAAGGCGATTTGCCGACAATCGACCCGGAAATCATCGCCGCGTCGCTCAGGCCGTTCGAGGACAGTGCGGTGGATATCGCCACGCTCGGCGTCGAGATCGTCCGCGACGAGGAAAAGACCAATCCCAACGTCGTCAAGATCGTCGGTTCGCCGCTCTCCGGCACCAGGCTGAGGGCGCTCTATTTCACCCGCGCCACCGCGCCGTGGGGCGAGGGCGCGCTTTATCACCATGTCGGCCTCTATGCCTATCGCCGCGCCGCACTCGAGCGCTTCGTCGCGCTGAAGCCGTCGCCGCTCGAACGGCGCGAAAGGCTGGAACAGCTGCGGGCGCTGGAAGCCGGCATGCGCATCGACGCCGAGATCGTGCGCTCGCTGCCGCTTGGCGTCGACACGCCCGAAGACCTCGAACGCGCCAGAACCATCCTTTCACACTGAAGAATCCCTTCGAACAGAGACACTTTGAATCGAGACTTGGGCATGCCTGAAAAGACCAACAGAATATCCTTCCAGGGCGAGCCGGGCGCCAATTCCGACACCGCCAGCCGCAACGTCTATCCCTCGATGGAGCCGTTGCCGTGCCCGACCTTCGAGGATGCGTTCAACGCGGTCGAGACGGGCAAGGCCGATCTCGCCATGATCCCGATCGAGAACACCATCGCCGGGCGCGTCGCAGACATCCATCATTTGTTGCCGGAATCGAAGCTGCACATCGTCGGCGAATATTTCCTGCCGATCCACTTCCAGCTGATGGTGCTGCCCGGCGTCAAGCGCGACGAGATCAAGACCGTGCACAGCCACATCCACGCGCTTGGCCAGTGCCGCAAATACATCCGCAAGAACGGCTGGAAGGCGGTGGTCGCTGGCGATACGGCGGGTGCGGCCAAGCTGGTCTCCGAGATCAAGGATCGCACAATGGCGGCGCTGGCACCGGCGCTGGCCGCGACGCTCTATGGGCTCGACATCATCGAGGAAAATGTCGAGGACACCGATTCCAACGTCACCCGCTTTGTCGTTCTGACCAAGAACAAGCAATGGGCCGAACGCCCGTCAGCCGACACCAAGATGATGACGACCTTCATCTTCCGCGTCCGCAACGTGCCGGCCGCGCTTTACAAGGCCATGGGCGGCTTCGCCACCAACGGCATCAACATGACCAAGCTGGAGAGCTACCAGCTCGGCGCCTTCACGGCGACGCTGTTTTATGCCGACATCGAGGGCCATCCCGACGATCCGCTGGTCAAGCTGGCACTGGACGAGCTTCGTTTCTTCTCCCGCGAAGTGCGAATCCTGGGTGTCTATCCGGCCAGCGAGTCGCGCGAGCAGTGGAAGGTGGCTGACTAGGGTGTGTTGAGATTCAGGTCAGGCCGAGCCGAAAACGGTGGGATCTGAGAACCGGAGCGGAGCGTACTTTTCGTACGTGAGCACCGGAAGCGCAGGAACCCGCCGTTTGCAGGCCGGCATTACCTGAATCTCAACACACCCTAAATCACCGCGCCCAGCGGCACGTAGTCGATCTCCATGAACCCCTCGACTTCCGGCACCCAGCGGTCGCGCACGAAGGCGACGTGGTCGGGATGGTCGTTGTATCTGTTGTAGGCGGCCTGGTCGGCGAACTCCATCGAGAAGCCGAAGCGATAATCGTTCTTGGGGCTGATCTGCCGCAGCTGTTCGAAATGTGTGACACCCCTGATCGCCGACAGGATTTTCTTGGCGTCGACCAGGAACCTCTTTTCCTCCAGCGAATGTGGCGAATGCTTCAGCGTGAACACGACGGTATGACGGATCATTTTCTGCTCCTGCAATGTCTTTCAGTGTTGGCTGCCATCATTCGCTGTCGACCCAGGCGCGGATGAGGTGATGTGCAATGGCGCCTTTCGGTGGCGTGACCAGATTGCCGGGATGTTCCCGGGTCAGCATCAAACGAACCTCGTCACGGGCAAACCAGCGGCAGTCTTCAAGCTCGTTGAGGTCGGCCTGGATGTCGTCGTTGAGCGGCTCGCCGAAGCAGCCGATCATCAGCGAATAGGGAAACGGCCAGGGCTGGCTGGCGTGGTAGACGACGCGGCCAAGCCTGATGCCGGCCTCCTCCAGCGTCTCGCGGCGCACCGCGGCTTCGATCGTCTCGCCCGGCTCGATGAAACCGGCAAGGGCCGAGTACATACCCGGCCCGAAATGCCGGCCGCGCCCGAGCAGGCATTTGTCCCGCGTCGCCGTCAGCATGATCGCCACCGGGTCGGTGCGCGGAAAATGCTCGGTGCCGCAATTTGGGCAATGCCGCTTGTAGCCGCCGGCCCGCATCTGTGATTCGGCGCCGCATTTGCTGCAGAAACGATGGCTTGCATGCCAGGCGAGCAGGGCAGCACCTTGCGCCATCGCGCCGGCGGCCACCTCATCGATCAGCCCTTGCATGTAGACCGAGCGGTAGTCGATCGCCTTGATGGTCTCGGGCAAATGTTCGGCGTCGACGCCGGCTGGTATCGCCAGCACGGGTCCTTGTTCGGAAAAGCCGAGCAGGACGCCATGCGCGAAGGAAACCTTGAAGGGCTCGCTCTCGGCGGCGCCGAACCAGGGGTCGAGACCGCCACCATCGCCGAGCTTCAGATAGAGCCGGCCGCCATTCATCAACAGCAGCCGCGTCGTCGGATCGGCCAGCGCCTTGTCGACGGAATCGTCGGCGCGGTTTTCGGATTGCCGGTCGATGGTGTTGCCGGCAAAGCCGACGAACTGGCTCGGCTCGCGCAGCGGCGCGTCAAACAGGCGGAAGCTCATGCGGACTCTGATGCTTTGGGATGGACACGGGGAAGGCTTATAGCGCCGCCCTTATCGTTTCGGCAAACCGGCGCAGGTCGGAACGCTGATAGGGCTCACGCAGGCCATGTCCCCACACCGGGCCCGGCCAGCCTGGATCGCCCTCCGAACGCGCGATGACATGGATGTGCAATTGGCGCACGATGTTGCCGAGGGCACCGGTGTTGATCTTGGCGCAACCGGTCGCTTTCTTCAGCGCCTGCGCCACCATATTGGTCTCGAAGGTCAGCATTGCCTGGTCGAGCGGCGTCATGTCGTGGATTTCCTCCGCGCCCGGCCGCTGCGGCACCAGCAGCAGCCATGGCCAGCGCCGGTCGTTCATCACCCGCAATTCGCACAGCCCAAGCCACATCAATTGCTCGCTGTCCGCCTCCAGCCGGGCGTCCAGCGTGAATCCGGCCTTCAGGCCCGGCAGCATCGGCGTTTCCCTTGCTTTTCTTGGTTTCCTCAAACTCATGAACGCTAAAGCGGCAGCAACAGCGCTGCAAGCGAATCATTGATCCGCCACGGTTCGTGATGCCGATTCGCCTGCGCACTTGCATTTCATCGCCGAATTGCCGATATGGACGGTGGGAGGTTGGTGGTGGACGATCCACTCGCCAACCGGGTCAGGTCCGGAAGGAAGCAGCCCTAACGAGCCCGGAACGGGTCATTGTTCCAGCCTCCCACCTCATCGGCTCCTCTCGCGACATTGACGACGCATTGCTGCGCGGGCGAGACTATGCGCAGAAATAGGCCGCCTTCGGGCGCGGCCCTTTGGAGCTTTACGGGCGAATGAGCGAAGCCGGAAATTCGGGAACGGAAAAGGCCGCCGCCTATCGCGTGCTGGCCCGCAAGTACCGTCCTTCGAACTTCTCCGAGTTGGTCGGCCAGGAGCCGATGGTGCGCACCCTCACCAACGCCTTTGCCACCGGCCGCATTGCCCAGGCCTGGATGCTGACCGGCGTGCGCGGCGTCGGCAAGACCACGACGGCGCGCATACTCGCGCGGGCCCTGAACTATAAAACCCCGACCGTTGATCAGCCGTCGGTCGACCTTGCCGTGCTCGGCGAGCATTGCCAGGCGATCATGGAAGGCCGTCACGTCGACGTCATCGAGATGGATGCCGCCTCGCACACCGGCATCGACGACATCAGGGATATCATCGAGCGCGTGCGCTACGCACCGGTCTCGGCCCGCTACAAGGTCTATATCATCGACGAAGTGCACATGCTTTCCACACAGGCCTTCAACGGCCTGCTGAAGACGCTGGAAGAGCCGCCGCCGCACGTCAAGTTCATCTTCGCCACAACCGAAATCCGCAAGGTTCCGATCACCGTCCTGTCGCGCTGCCAGCGCTTCGACCTCAGGCGCATCGACGCCAGCGCGCTGGTCGCGCATCTCTCCTCGATCTCGGCCAAGGAAGGCATTTCGGTCGACGACGACGCGCTGGCGATGATCGCCCGCGCCGCCGAAGGCTCGGCCCGTGATTCGCTCTCCATCCTCGACCAGGCGATCGCCCATGGCGCGGGCTCCGTGAGCGCCGACGCGGTGCGGGCGATGCTGGGGCTGGCCGACCGCGCCCGCATCGTCGACCTGTTCGAACATGTGATGAAGGGCGATGTGGCCGCCGCTCTTGGGGAATTCCGCGCCCAGTACGACACTGGCGCGGATCCGGCTGCCGTGCTGACCGATCTTGCCGAGTTCAACCACCTCGTCACCCGGCTGCGCTTCGTGCCGTCGGCTGTCGACGACGCTGCGCTGTCGCAGGACGAGCGGCAACGCGGCGCGGATTTCGCCAGGACGCTGTCGGTCAGGGTGCTGTCGCGGACATGGCAGATGCTGCTTAAGGGCATCCCCGAGGTGCAGTCCTCCAACCGGCCGGTGAGCGCCGCCGAGATGGTGCTGATCCGGCTGGCGCACGCCGCCGACCTGCCGACGCTGGACGAGGCGTTGAGATCGCTTGAGGGTACAGCGCCGGTTCAAAATAGCGCGTCGCGCCCCAACGGCGCGCCCACGGGTTCCGGCAATGGTGGCGGCACCAGCGCGGTTGCACAGACCCGCATGCCATCCGGACCAGGCGGCGCACAGACCATGCGGCTGGTCGAGGCTACGCCTGCGCCCGCTGCTTTCGTCGCGCCCCCGCAACCGGTGGCGGAGACGCAGCAAGTACCGCTGAAATCGCTCGCCGACATCGTTGCCCTTGCCGACGCCCAGCGTGACATCGCCTTCAAGGTGCTGGTCAAGAGCTGTATCCGTCTTGTGCGCATCGAGCCCGGCCGCATCGACGTCGGTCTGACCGCCGATGCGCCCAAGATGCTGCTCAACGACCTGACGACGAAACTGCGCGCCTGGACCGGCCGCAGCTGGCTGGTCTCGCTGTCGAAGGAAGAGGGTGGCCAGACGCTCGCCGAAATGGAATCGACCAAGCGCGAGACCGCCTTCCTCGATGCCAAGAGCGATCCCACCGTAGCCGCCATTCTGGCGCGTTTCCCCGGCGCCAAGATCATTGACGTGCGCATTCCCGACGTGCCGGAAGCCGATTCGACCGAGGCCGAAGTGCCGGTCGAGCCGCCGGCGGACGACGACGAAACCTGACCACAGCACGAATCCGCAAAGGACCCGACCATGAAAGATCTTCTCGGCTTGATGGGCAAGGCGAAGGAAATGCAGGCCAAATTCCAGGCGATGCAGGACGAGATCGCCACGCTGGAAGCGTCCGGCCAGGCCGGCGGCGGCCTGGTCAACGTGACGCTGACTGGAAAATTCGAGATGAAGTCGCTGAAGATCGATCCGTCCCTGTTCAAGGAAGAGGATGTCGAGATCCTGGAGGACCTGGTGCTGGCCGCGCACAATGACGCCAAGACCAAGGTCGAGCAGATCATGCAGGAAAAGACCAAGGCGCTGACCGCCGGCCTGCCGATCCCGCCAGGAATGAAACTGCCCTTCTAGCATTCGATGGCACTACGCCCATGATCGAAGAGCCCTCCGAAAGACTGATCGAGCAGCGTGTCCGCAGCAGGATCTACGAGATCCTGGAAATTCTGGCCGATTGCGATGCCGGCGTCGATCTTGTCGGCATCAAGGGCTACTTCGACCTGTTCGAGGATTACGTGCATCGCCCGTCGATCGAGGCCGGCACGTCGGCGCTGTCGAAGGACGAGCGCGTGATCGTGCTGGAGATCGCCGAATTTCTGGAGGCGGCCTGCGAGACAAATCCGGACTTCACCAAGGCCGAATTCATCGAAAGCGACTGGCCGGGAAAGATCGCGCCGACGGCCAGGGACGCGCTGGCGCTGTTCCTCAGGCGCGGCCTGTTTTCGGAGAAAGTCGAAGAGGTTGAACCTGGCCAGCCGGCCGCGATGGCGGCCGGGCGATAGCCTGAATAAGCCACGCAACTGTGCCAATTTGGCAACAGCGCCTTACCAATAACGTTTTAGCCATCATTTTGCCTGAAAGTGTCTCATTCTTGCCGCAGCCTGGGGGCGGGCATCGAAATGAGGGTTACCTGTTGATTGTCACGCGATGGAAGACGCCGCTGTTGCTCGGCGCCGTCATTTCACCCTTGTTTTTGGCTGCCTGCAGCCAGACCACTTCGCACGGCATGTCCGTCGCCAGCCTGACCGACGCCATCACGCCGAGTTTCCTGAGCTCCCGGTCTTACAGCCACACGCCAAAGGACAAGGAATGCCTGGAACGGGCGATGTTCTTCGAGTCCAACCGGTCGAGTCGTGACGGCATGATCGCGGTCGGCACGGTGGTGATGAACCGACTGCGCTCCGGCAACCACGGCAGCACCATCTGCGAGGTGGTGGGCGAGCCTGGGCAGTTCGCGCCCGGCGTCATGACCCGGCGGATGAATTCGCGGGCGATGCCCGATGTCGAAGCGGCCGCCGACGCCGTGCTCAAGGGCGAGCGCAAGGCCAAGCTGAAGAACACGATGTATTTCCACACCGCCGGGCTGCGTTTCCCCTACAAGAACATGCATTACACCATGGTTGCCGGCGGCAACGCCTTCTACGAGAAGCGTGGCCGCAACTGGCAGCCGCTGCCGGACGAGCCGCAGGTCGCCATTGCCTCGGCGGCGCCCGAGAAGCCAGCCGCACCGGTGACGCCAGCCGCACCGGTGACGCTTGTCGCTTCCGCCGAGCCAGTGCGTCCGGCCAAGCCGGCAACCGCTCGGTCCGCGCCTGTCCAACAAACCTATGTGACCGCCGCGGCGGTGCCGACCGCGAAATCCATACGCGCCTCGGCGGAGCCGACGGTGGTGGCGATGCAGGAGCCGATGGAAGAACCGGATGCCGCCCGTTTTGGCGGAACTCTGGCCAAGCCGGTCATCTCCTCGGTTCCGAACGCGCCGCAAGAGGCGGCGATGGGGTTCCAGTCGACGCCTGAGAACACCGATGCCATCGGCGCGATGATCGCCAGCCAGAGCCGGCCGCTCGAAACCAACTGATCTGTATTCCATGGGTCCGCCATGACAATGTGGCGGGTCATGCGGACGCGGGATGTTCCAAAGCGCTCTGAAAAATCCTAGATCAGAGCGATGTCCAAGCGAATCGCCGGTCCCGAGATCGAACGCCTGATCCAGCTCCTGGCCAAGGTGCCGGGGCTGGGTCCCCGTTCGGCAAGGCGCGCCGCACTGCATCTGATCAAGAAGAAGGAGCAGCTGTTGTCGCCGCTCGCGGCCGCCATGGCCGAGGCGGCCGACAAGGTGCGCATCTGCTCGACCTGCGGCAATGTCGATACGGCGGACCCTTGCATGATCTGCACCGATCCGCGCCGTGACGCCGGCACCATCATCGTCGTCGAGGACGTCTCCGACCTGTGGGCGCTGGAGCGGGCGGCGGCGATGAATGTGCGCTATCACGTGCTCGGCGGCACGCTGTCACCGCTCGACGGCATAGGTCCCGACCAGCTCAACATCCGCTCGCTGATCGACCGCGTCGCCGGCGGCGAGGTCAGGGAGATCATCCTCGCCGTCAACGCGACGGTCGAGGGCCAGACCACCGCCCATTACCTCACCGATCAGCTATCCGGCTTCGACATCAAGGTGACACGCCTTGCGCATGGCGTGCCGGTCGGTGGCGAGCTCGACTATCTCGATGAAGGCACGCTGGCCGCCGCACTGCGCTCGCGGACGGCGTTTTGACGCAATTGGCGGAGAAGGATTGCTCCTGAGATGACTGCATTCCTTCGCTCCCCCCTCTATGAACTGGCCATTGCGATTTTCCTCGCAATCCTTATGGCCTTGGGCGCTTCAGCCTCCGCCTCAGCCGCAAAGATCGACGACCAATTCCGCTCCTGGCTGCAAAACGACCTGTGGCCCGAAGCCAAGGTGAAAGGCATTTCCAAGAAAACATTCGATGCCGCTTTCGATGGCATCAAGCCCAATCTGAAGCTGCCTGACCTGGTGAAGCCGGGCGAGAAGGCGACCACGCCGCAAAAACAGCACCAGGCCGAATTCGGCTCGCCCGGCGCCTATTTCGCCGAGAAGACGATTGGTGCCGTGACGGCCGGCGGCCGGGCGCGCGAGGTGGCCAATGCCAGGACTATTGCCGCCATCGAAAAGCGCTATGGCGTGCCGGGCGAAGTGCTGCTGGCGATCTGGGGCCGCGAGACCGGCTTTGGCGCGGCAAAAATGCCCTACGATGCCTTCGAGGTGCTGGGCACCAAGGCGTTCATGTCGACCAAGAAGGACTTCTTCCGCACGGAGCTTTTGGCCGCGCTGGAAATCGTCGAGCGCGGGCTGGCCCCGGTCGGCGCAATGAAATCATCCTGGGCCGGTGCGCTCGGCCAGCCGCAATTCATGCCGACCTCGTTCCTGAAACATGCCGTCGATTTCGACGGCGACGGCCGCGTCGACATCTGGAACTCGACGCCGGACGTGCTGGCCTCGATCGCCAACTATCTCGTCCACTATGGCTGGGTGAGGGGCCGAGGCTGGGGTTTCGAGGTGACCGTGCCGGAGACGGTCTCCTGTTCGCTCGAAGGCCCGGACCAGGGCAAGAAGATTTCTGAGTGGACGGCAATGGGCATCAAGCGCGTTGGCGGAAAGCCGTTTCCGGCGAGCGAGCTGAAAGCCGAAGGCTTCCTCTTGATGCCGGCCGGGCGCAGCGGGCCCGCCTTCATCGCCACACCCAATTTCTACGTGCTGAAAGAATACAACACCAGTGACCTCTACGCGCTGTTCATCGGCCATGGCGCCGATCGCATCGCCTATGGCGACAGCAATTTTGCCGGCAGTTGGGGCGCGGTCGGCGGGCTTTACCGGTCGGACATCGCCGCTTTGCAGCGGGCGCTGGAGGCCAAGGGCTATGATGTCGGCAGCGCCGACGGCCTGCCCGGCTTCAAGACCCGCCGCTCGATCGGCAAATGGCAGGCCAAGAATGGTCAGGCCGCTACCTGCTTTCCTGATGCCGGGCTGGTCGCAGTGCTGAAGTAGCTCCGATATTGGCAGATTTTTCCCGATTGGCGGCATCAATTAGCCGGCGCGTGCGTCGACTAGCCCCAGCCCATTCTGGTCCAATAAGCTGTCTTGCAAATGCTCGTTGCCGGCTTGAAAGCCGCCGGATATGGTGTTGACCAACTGGACAAAAACCACGACGGTAAGTGGGCAGAGGGCCATTGTCGGCCCCGAAAAGAATAGTGCAATTCTGAGCCGGGAACTCAGGTCAACAAAACAGGGAACAGTCACTATGATGATGGAAAAGTTTGCTCTACGCTCGCGCACCTTGCTCGCGGGTGCCGCCATGTCCGCGCTGCTTCTGGCTGGCGCGCCAGCGGGCGCGGTCACCCCCGCCGACACGCTGGTCGAAGGTTTCGCAATCGACGACATCATCTCCATGGATCCGGGCGAGGCGTTCGAACTGTCGACCGCCGAGGTCACCGGCAACACCTACGATCTGCTTGTCCGTCTCGACCTCAGCGACACCTCCAAGGTCAAGGGCGACCTCGCCGAAAGCTGGACCGTCTCCGATGATGGCTTCACCTATACCTTCAAGCTCAAGCCCGGCCTGAAATTTGCCTCGGGCAATCCGATCACCGCGGCCGACGTCGCCTATTCCTTCGAACGCGCCGTCAAGCTGGACAAGAGCCCGGCCTTCATCATCGGCCAGTTCGGCATCAGCGGCGACAACGTCACCGAAAAGGCCAGGGCCGTCGACGACACCACCTTCCAGTTCACCGTCGACAAGGGCTATGCGCCGAGCTTCGTCTTGAACTGTCTGTCGGCAACCGTCGCTTCGGTGGTCGACGCCAAGCTGGTCAAGGAACATGTCGCTGCAGTCACACCCAGCGCCGACTACAAATGGGACAACGACTTCGGCAATGCCTGGCTGAAGACCGGCTATGCCGGCTCCGGCGTCTACAAGCTGCGCGAATGGCGCGCCAACGAAGCCGTCGTCATGGAGCGCAACGACAATTACTACGGCGAAAAGGCTAAGCTGGCCCGCATCATCTATCGCAACATGAAGGAAAGCTCGGCACAGCGCCTGGCGCTTGAAGCCGGCGACATCGACGTTGCCCGCAATCTCGAGCCGAACGACCTCGACGCCATCGCCAAGAATGCCGATTTGACCACCACCAGCGCGCCGAAGGGTACGGTCTATTACATCAGCCTCAACCAGAAGAACCCGAACCTCGCCAAGCCCGAAGTGCGCCAGGCCTTCAAATACCTGGTCGACTATGATGCCTTGGGCTCGACCATCCTCAAGGGCATCGGCGAGATCCACCAGACCTTCCTGCCGAAGGGCGTGCTCGGTGAACTCGACGAGAATCCCTTCAAGCTCGACGTCGCCAAGGCCAAGGAACTGTTGGCCAAGGCCGGTATGCCGGACGGCTTCAGCGTAACCATGGACGTGCGCAGCAAACAGCCGGAGACAGGCATGGCCGAATCGATCCAGCAGACGCTCGGTCAGGCCGGCATCAAACTGGAGATCATCCCCGGCGATGGCAAACAGACGCTGACCAAATACCGCGCCCGCAATCACGACATCTATATCGGCCAGTGGGGCCAGGATTACTTCGATCCGAACTCCAATGCCCAGACCTTCGCCTCGAATCCCGACAATTCGGACGCCGGCAAGTCCCATACGCTTGCCTGGCGCAACTCCTGGGACATTCCGGACCTGACCAAGGAGACGGAAGCGGCTCTGCTCGAGAAGGATGCAGGCAAGCGCGCCGATATGTACAAGGATCTCGAGAAGAAGATCCTCGACACCAGCCCCTTCGTCATCATCCACCAGCAGCTGGAAGTGGCCGGCCTGCGCAAGAACCTCAAGGGCTTTGCACTCGGCCCGAGCTTCGACAGCAACTTCGTCGGGCCGGTTTCCAAGGAATAACGCCGACGGACGCGCAGCATGAGCGCGATTGAAAACGAGGGCGGGCGCGGCAGCGCCCGCGCCGCCGCCCTTGCATCATCGCTCGGCCGTTTCCTGGTCATCGCGATCACGACCTATCTTGGTCTGCTCGCGGTCACCTTCTTCATCGGCCGTGTCATCCCGATCGACCCCGTGCTGGCGGTGCTCGGCGATCGGGCGCCGGCCGATGTCGTCGAACGCACGCGCCGCGAGATGGGCCTCGACCTGCCACTGGTCGAGCAGTTCTACATCTATGTGAAAAGTGCACTGCACGGTGATTTCGGCACCTCCGTGCTGACCACCAATCCTGTCATGACCGATATTCGCCGCGCCCTTCCGGCAACGACGGAACTGGCGACGCTGGGAACACTGATCGGTGCGCTGTTCGGCGTGCCGCTCGGCGTGCTGGCCGCGGTCAGGCGCGGCAGTCTCATCGACCAGATCGTGCGCATCATCGGCCTGATCGGTTATTCCGTGCCGATCTTCTGGCTCGGGCTGCTGGCGCTGGTGCTGTTCTACGCCAAGCTGCAATGGGTCGCCTTCCCGGCACGGCTCGACGTCGTCTACGAATACACTTTCACGCCGATCACCGGCTTCTATCTGCTGGATTCCCTGTGGCAGGGGCAGTGGGATGTTTTCTATGATGCCTTCCGCCACATCATCTTGCCGGCCTCGCTGCTCGGCTATTTTTCGCTCGCCTATATCAGCCGCATGACGCGCTCGTTCATGCTCAACGAGCTGGCGCAGGAATACATCGTCGCGGCGCGCGCCAAGGGCCTGTCGGAAACCCGCATCATCTGGGGCCACGCCCTGCGCAACGCCGCGGTGCCGATGGTGACGGTGATTGCGCTTTCCTACGCCGGGCTGCTCGAAGGCTCGGTGCTGACCGAGACCGTGTTTTCCTGGCCGGGCATCGGCCTCTACATCACCAACTCGCTGCAGAATGCCGACATGAACGCCGTGCTCGGCGGCACCATCGTCATCGGCTCGGTGTTCATCGCCATCAACCTTCTCTCCGACCTTCTCTACCGGGTGCTCGATCCGAGGACGAAGTCTGCATGAGCGCCGACGCCATCCAGAGCCGTCGCGACTGGCTGCTCAGCGAGCGGCCAGCGTCGCGCATGCAGGCGAGGCTTGGCCGCGCCTATGTGGCGTGGCGGCGTTTTTCCGCCAACCGGCTGGCGTTTCTCGGCCTGCTGATCATCATTGCCCTGCTGGTCGTTGCCGCCCTTGCCGGCGTGCTGGCGCCCTATTCGCCGACATTCGGCGACCTCAAGGGCTCGCGCCTGCTGGCGCCGAGCGCCGAGCACTGGTTCGGCACCGATGACCTTGGCCGCGATATCCTCTCGCGCATTCTCTACGGCTCGCGCTGGACGCTCTACGTGGTCATCCTGGTTGCCATCATCGCCGCACCGATCGGCCTGCTGGTCGGCACCGTCGCCGGCTATGCCGGCGGCTGGACCGATGCGATCCTGATGCGCATCACCGACATCTTCCTCGCTTTCCCTAAGCTGATCCTGGCGCTGGCCTTTGTCGCGGCCTTGGGCCCCGGCATCGAGAATGCGGTGCTGGCGATCGCCATCACCTCGTGGCCGCCCTATGCGCGTATCGCGCGTGCCGAAACTCTGACCGTGCGCAATTCCGATTACATCAAGGCGGTGCAACTGATGGGCGCTTCGCCCTTCCGCATCGTGCTGCGCCACATCATGCCGCTCTGCATCTCCTCGCTGATCGTCAGGGTGACGCTCGATATGGCCGGCATCATCCTGACTGCCGCCGGTCTCGGCTTCCTCGGCCTCGGCGCGCAGCCGCCGCTGCCGGAATGGGGCACGATGATCGCGTCCGGACGCCGCTTCGTGCTCGATCAATGGTGGGTGGCCGGTGCGCCGGGCTTCGCCATCCTGATCGTCAGCCTTGGCTTCAACCTGCTCGGCGACGGCCTTCGCGACGCGCTTGATCCCAGGAGCGGTGACCAATGAGCACGCTTCTCGACGTCGAGGACCTGCGCGTCACCTTCCCGACCCGCACTGGGCTGATCGAGGCGGTGCGCGGCGTGTCTTTTTCGCTCGGCCGCGAACGGCTTGGCATTGTCGGTGAATCCGGTTCGGGCAAATCGCAGACCGGCCGCGCCATCATGGGGCTGACGCCGCCGCAGGCTCGGATATCGGCGAACAAGCTTGCCTTCGACGGCATCGACCTGCTCAGCGTCTCGCCACGCGAACGCCGCGCGCTGCGCGGAAAACGCATCGCCATGATCCTGCAGGACCCGAAATATTCGCTCGACCCGGTTATGAGCATCGGCCGCCAGATCGTCGAGACGCTGCGCACGCATGAAAAGGTCGGCAAGGCCGAGGCGCGCGACCGCGCGCTGGCAATGCTGGAGGCGGTGCAGATACGCGACCCGGGCCGTGTCTTCGACCTGCACCCGCATGAAGTGTCCGGCGGCATGGGCCAGCGTGCCATGATCGCCATGATGCTGATCGCCGGACCGGAAATGATGATCGCCGACGAGCCGACCTCGGCGCTCGACGTCACCGTGCAGCTCGACGTGCTCGGCATTCTCGACCGGCTGGTCAGCGAGCGCGGCATGGGGCTGATCTTCATCTCGCACGATCTGCGTCTGGTTTCGTCCTTCTGCGACCGTGTCATCGTCATGTATGCCGGCAAGGTGGTCGAGCAGCTCAAGGCGTCCGAACTCGGCCGTGCCCAGCATCCCTATACGCGCGGCCTGCTCAACTGCATGCCCAAGATCGGCGCCCACCGTCACCCGCTGCCGGTGCTCGACCGCAAGCCGGAGTGGGCGGCATGACAGCAGCGATTGCCGTCGACAGGCTGGAAGTGATCTTCGACCGCTTTCGCGCGCTGAAGGGCGTCAGCCTCGACGTGCAGCCGGGCGAATCCTTCGGTCTGGTCGGCGAATCCGGCTCCGGCAAATCGACGCTGCTGCGAGCCATCGCCGGCCTTGCGCCGGTCGCTTCGGGCAGCATCACCGTCAATGGCAAGAAGCTTGGCGCACGCCGTGACAAGGCCTTTTACCGTGAGGTGCAGATGGTCTTCCAGGATCCGTACGGCTCGCTGCACCCGCGCCAGACCGTCGACCGTCTCTTGCAGGAGCCGCTTGCCATTCATGGCTTTGCCGACGGCGAAAAGCGCATCCAGCGGGCGCTCGACGAGGTTGGCCTCGGCAACGGCTTTCGCTTCCGCTACTCGCATCAATTGTCGGGCGGCCAGCGCCAGCGCGTGGCGATCGCGCGCGCCCTGATCCTCGAACCGTCGATCCTGCTGCTCGACGAGCCGACCTCGGCGCTCGACGCCTCGGTGCAGGCGGAAGTGCTCAACCTTTTGGAAGAGGTCCGCCGACGGCGCAAGCTGACCTTCCTGATGGTCAGCCACGACCTCGCCATCATCACCCACATGTGCGAGCGGCTGATGGTGATGCAAAGCGGCGAGGCGGTGGAGAATCTTGCGGCGGCCGACCTTGTCGAGCGCCGCGTGACGAAGGATTATACGCGCAATCTGCTCAGGGCGAGCGATGGGTTTGTAAGGGCGTAATTTCTATCGCTTACTTTGCGTTCCTTCCCACCCCCCTCTGTCCTGCCGGACATCTCCCCCGCAAGGGGGAGATTGAGCGCTCAGCCGCCTTCGCCAATCGCCGCAATTGCGGGGGTAAGCGGGGTGCCGAAGCTGCCCATCCCCCCTTGCGGGGGAGATGGCCGGCAGGCCAGAGGGGGTGTGACGGATCGCGGCGTAACTCGAGATTTCCGTCTCAGGCTGCCCCACCTTCCGCCACTGTTTCCCCGTGCGCGCCTTCGCTTTCCTGCCTCTGCTTCGGCTCCTTGATCCGAAACCACGCCACATAAAGCGCCGGCAGGAACAGCAGTGTGATTGCGGTGCCGGCGATGATGCCGCCCATCATGGCATAGGCCATCGGTCCCCAGAACACCTCCCGCGCGATCGGGATCAGCGCGAGGCTCGCGGCTGCTGCCGTCAGCGCAATCGGCCGCATGCGGTGCTCGGTCGCCTCGATCACCGCCGCCCAGCGGTCCTTGCCTTCGGTGACGAGGTCCTCGATCTGCACGATCAGGATGACCGAGTTGCGGATCAGGATGCCGATCAGCGCCAGCACACCGAGGATGGCGACGAAGCCGAGCGGCGCGCCGCTAGGCACCAGTGCGGCCACCACGCCGATCAGGCCGAGCGGCGCCACAGCAACGACCAGGAACAGGCGCTGGAAGCTCTGCAGCTGCACCATCAGGATGGTCGCCATGACGAACAGCATCAGCGGCACGACGGCGGCGATCGGTCCCTGGCTTTTAGCGCTTTCCTCGACCGAGCCTGCGGTCTCAACCGAATAGCCCGGCGGCATTTTGGCGATGAAGGCATCGACGGCTGGCTTCAGTTCATTGACCACGGTCGCTGGCAGCGTGTCGCCGACCAATCCGGCGCGCACGGTGATCGTCGGAATGCGGTTACGCCGCCACACCGTCGGCTGCTCCAGCTCGTAGCGGAAGTTGGCCACCGCCGCGAGCGGGATCGCCTCGCCGGTGCTGGTCGGCAGCTGCATGTTCTGCAGTGTCCTGATCGAGCCGCGTTCGGCATCGCGTGAGCGCGCCACGACGTTGATCAGATAGGTGGCGTCGCGCACCTGGGTGATGGTGGCGCCGCCGACCGTGCTGTTCAGCGCGCTGGCGATATCGGAGGAGGTGATGCCGAGCTGGCGCGCCTTGTCCTGCAGCACGTCGACCCTCAGCACACGCTGCGGCTCGTTCCAGTCGAAGGTTGGCGCGGCAAGCTTCGGATTGGTCGAGATGAGGCCGGCGAATTGCTGCGCCAGGCCGCGCACCGTCTGGATGTCGGGTCCGCCGACGCGGTACTGCACCGGGCGGCCGACCGGTGGCCCGAGCTCGAGCGGCTTGACGAAGGCATCGGTACCGACGAACTCCTCGCGCAGCAGCTTCTCCAGTTGCGGCTTCAGCCGGTTGCGCGCCTCGATGCTCTTGGTGACGATGACCGTCTGGCCGAAATACGGATTGGCCGGTTGCACGTCGAAGGCGAGCAGGAAACGCACCGCGCCCTGGCCGATATAGGAGCTGAAATGGTCGATGTCGGGGTTGCTGGCCAGCGCGCGCCCTTCGAAACGCTCGATCTGGTCCCGCGTCTCGGTGATCGATGAGTTTTGCGGCAGGTTCCAGTCGACGATCAGCTCCGGCCGGTCAGAAGGCGGAAAGAACTGCTGCTGGACGAGGCCGAAGCCGGCTATCGAGCCGGCAAACAACAGCACGGTGGCGATGATGGTCAGCCAGTGATGCCGCACAGAGCCGAGTAGCACGCGCCGGAACAGTGACGTGAAGCGGCCCGGCTGGTCGTGGTGCTTTGTCTTCATCGTCGCCGGAAGAATTGTGACGCCGAGTAGCGGCGCAAACAGCACTGCCACGATCCATGATACCAGAAGCGATACGGCGATGACGACGAACAGTGTGAAGGTGTATTCGCCGGCGGCGCTGTTGTTGAGGCCGATCGGGATAAAGCCGGCGACCGTCACCAGCGTGCCGGTCAGCATTGGGAAGGCAGTCGATGTGTAGACGTAAGTCGCTGCTTTGCGCAGATTGTCGCCGACCTCAAGCCGCGCCACCATCATCTCGACCGCGATCATCGCGTCGTCGACCAGGAGACCGAGCGCAATGATCAGCGCCCCCAGCGAGATGCGCTGCAGCGAGATGCCGAGATAGGCCATGACCGTGAAGGTGATGGCCAGCACCAGCGGGATCGACAGCGCCACGACGAAGCCGGCGCGCATGCCTAGGCTGATGAAGGACACCGCGAGCACGATGGCGACCGCCTCGAACAGCGCGCGCGTGAAGCCCGAGACGGCCTCCTCGACGATGACGGGCTGGTCCGCGACCAGATGCACACCGACGCCTACCGGCAGGTCGGCCAGCACCTTGTTCATCTCCGTGTGCAGCGCCTCGCCGAACTGCAGCAGATTGGCGTTGGGCTTCATGCCGATGGCGAGCGCGATGGCATCCTGGCCATTGAAGCGGAACAGCGCGGTCGGCGGATCGACATAGCCGCGCGTGATCGTCGCCACGTCGCTCAGCCGGAAGAAGCGGTCGTTGACGCGCAGATTGATGGCACGCAGACTCTCTTCGGAAGTGAACTGGCCACCGACGCGCACGCTGATGCGCTCCGGCCCGGACTCGATGACACCGGACGGCGTGATCGCGTTTTGCGCTTGCAGGCTGGCAACGATCGCTTGCTGGTTGAGGCCAAGGGCGGCGATCTGGCGGGTCGAGAATTCGAGATAGATCGCCTCGTCCTGCGCGCCGACGAGATCGACCTTGCCAGCATTCGGCACGGTCAGGATTTTGGTGCGGACGTCCTCGACATAGTCGCGCAGCTGGCGCGGCGTCAGCCCGTCCGACGTGAAGGCATAGATGTTGCCGAAGACATCGCCGAAGCGGTCGTTGAAGAACGGTCCCTGCACGCCTTGCGGAAACTGCGTCCGGATGTCGTTGACCATGTTGCGCACCTGAATCCAGTTCGGCACGACATCGCGCGCCTTGGTGGTGTCCTTCAGGTTGACGAAGATGACGGTCTGGCCGGCGGTGGTGACGGATCTGGTGAAGTCGAGGCTGTCGAGTTCCTCGAGCTTCTTCTCTATGCGGTCGGTCACCTGCTGCCCGGTCTCCTTGACCGACGCGCCCGGCCAATTTGCCTGGATGATCATCGTCTTGATGGTGAAGTTGGGGTCTTCCTCACGACCGAGATTGAGGTAGGAGAAGATGCCGGCCACCACGAAGACCAGCATGAAGTACCAGACCATGGAGCGGTGGCTGAGCGCCCAGTCGGAGAGATTGAAGCCCTTCATCAGACGCCGCCCTCCGGCACTTTGACCTTTTGGCCTTCGCTCAGGCTGTGGACGCCGGCGGTGACGACGCGCATACCGGCTTCCAGCCCTCCGGCGACGGTGAAGGTAGCGGCGCCCTTGGCGGCGACCTTGATATCTTTGGCGTTAACGCTCGATGTCTGCGGATCGACGATCCACACCTTGTCGACGCCGTCCTTTTCAAGCAGTGCCGACAGGGGCAATTCTATCGTCGGCGCAACCTTGGTCACGCGGGTCGCCGTCACTGTCGAGCCGAGTCGGAAGGCTTGCGGCGGATCGGTGAGCGTCAGCCGCACGCGCCGCGTGCGGGTCGAGCCTTCGGCCTGCGGCGCGATCTCGCGCAGCTTGGCCTCGGTCTGGATCGTCGGCAGCGATTGCAGGATGACCTGGAATGGCGTGCCGGCCGTGAGGTCACCGATCAACTGGTCGGGAATGTCGACCACCGCCTCGCGCAGGTCCGAGCGCGCCACCGTGACGACCGTCTGGCCAGGCGAGATCGTCTGGCCGACCTCGGCGCCGGTGGCGGTGACGACGCCGTCGAAATCCGAGAACAGCCGGGCGTAGCCAAGCTGCTCCTGCGATTTGGCAAGCGAGGCCTTGGCCCGTTCGACGCCGGCCTCCGCCGCTTTCCTCGCCTGCTGCGCGGCATCGAAGACCGCCTGCGTGGTGTTGGCGGCGGCAAGCAGTTGGCGCTGGCGTTCTTCGCTGGCTGCGGCGTTGGCGAATTGCGCCTCGGCATTGGAGAGTTCTGCCTTGGCGGCCTGGACGGCCAGCTCCAGTGCGGTCGGGTCGAGCGCGGCGATCGTCGTGCCCTTGCTGACGATGTCGCCGACATTGACGTCGCGCGACACAACCCGGCCAAGCAGGCGGAAGGCGAGGTCGGCACTGACCTGCGGCTCGACCGAGCCGGCAAAGCCGAAGGTCTGGGTGGTGCGCGGCTCGATGACCACCGACAGCACCGGCCGGATGATCTCGGGCGGCTTTTCCTCGGACTTCGAGCAGGACACGAGCGTGCCAAGTGCAAACAGGCCAAGCACAAGGTGCGGCAGCCTTCTCATTGGCCCGCTCCCGATATCTCGACCGTTTGCCCGGGACTGAGCAACTGCCCGCCTGCCGTAACGACGCTTTGGCCTTCGTTCAGGCCGCTGGCGATGACGACCGTGCCCGATTCGAATGCCAGCACCTCGATCGGCGCCGTCGCAACCGCCTTGGTCGAGGGGTCGACGATCCAGACAGCCGGTTTGCCGGCAGTGGAGGTGAGCGCCTGCCAGGGCAACAGGATAGCCTTCGCCGGCCTGGCGCTGACCGAGCCGATGACAGCCGCTCCCAGTGGCATGCCGGCGGGCGTGTCGGGAATGGCGACCTTGACCCGGATCGAGCCCGAAGCCGGATCCACCGCTGGCGATACTTCGCGCACCTTGCCCACGGCCTTCACCTGCGGGTCCGACAACAGCGTGATCGTCACCGTCGGCGATGGCGCCGTTTTGGCGACCAATGTTTCCTGGACATTGAACACCGCGTCTCGATCGCCGTCCTCGGCGACGGTGAAGACGGTCTGCGCCGCCTGCACCACCTGTCCAGTTTCGACCTGGCGGGCGGTGATGACGCCGGCGGCACCCGCCTTGAGCTCGGTGAAGGACAGGTTCTGCTGGGCGTTGGTTAGTGCGCTCTGCGCGGCATCGACACTACCTTGCGCCACCTTCAGCGCCTGGTCGGCGGCGTCATAGTCGCGCCTGGTGGTAAAACCCTGGGCAAGCAGCGTCTTCTGCCGCTCGAAGGCCGCGGCGGACTGGGTCAGCTGTGCCTGCGCGGCGTCAAGATCGGCCTGTGCCGAGCGCAAATCGGATTCCTGCTCCTGCGGATCGATGCGGGCGAGCACGGCACCTTGATCGACATGCTGGCCGACATCGACCAGGCGCTCGGCGACGCGGCCACCGACCCGGAACGACAGATTGTTCAGCGTGCGCGCCGCGATCACGCCGGTCAGCGAGGTCCTTGGCGAAAAGTCTGCGATCGCGACTGTCTCGGTGCGCACCATCACCGGCAGCCTCTGTTCAGCTGCCTCCTGCTTCTGGCAGCCGGCAAGCAGCAGACTCGCCATCGCCCAGGCAAGGATCGAGGCGTTTCGGTACGGCAAATGGCTGGGGAGCAATGGTTGCAAGGCGGACGATTTCGCGTTCCTGCTCATGGCTTCCCCTGCCTGCGTAGGACGCTCCCCCTGCGGAGCCTCGTGGGCCGTCCAAAGATAATCGATCCCGATGAAAAGGGAACCTCTCTCGTACGCGTACCGGTCGACTGGTTAAGGCGGCTCCGGGCGACAAGCCCAATCGCCAGTTGACGGTGCCGACTTGAGGAAAACGTGAAATAAGGTCAGAAGACGTGTCAGCGACATCAAACAAGAACGGGCGCCGGCCCGATGAGGAATCCCATGAAGAATTCAGCCATTTCCGAGCGCAAGAACCAGTCGATCTCGCGCGGCGTCGGCATGACCACGCAAATCTACGCGGACCGGGCTGAAAACTCGGAGATCTGGGATGTCGAAGGCCGCCGCTACATCGACTTCTCGTCGGGCATCGCCGTCGTCAACACCGGTCATCGCCATCCGAAGGTGATCGAAGCGGTCAAGGCGCAGCTCGACCGCTTCACCCACACCTGCCACCAGGTGGTGCCCTATGAGAGCTATGTGCGGCTGGCCGAACGGCTGAACGGCATGCTGCCCGGCAAATTCGAGAAGAAGACGATCTTCGTCACCACCGGCGCCGAGGCGGTCGAGAACGCCATCAAGATCGCCCGCAACGCCACCGGCCGCCCGGCGGTCATCGCCTTCGCCGGCGGCTTCCACGGCCGCACCTTCATGGGCATGGCGCTGACCGGCAAGGTCGTGCCCTACAAGGTCGGCTTCGGCGCCATGCCGGGCGACGTCTACCATGCGCCGTTCCCGGTGCCGCTGCACGGTGTGTCGGTCGCCGATTCGCTGGCCGCACTCGACCGGCTGTTCAAGGCCGATGTCGACCCGGCCCGGGTTGCCGCCATCATTATCGAGCCGGTGCAGGGCGAGGGTGGCTTCTACGACGCGCCGCGTGAGTTCCTGACCGCGCTGCGCAAGCTCTGTGACCAGCACGGCATGCTTTTGATTGCCGACGAAGTGCAGACCGGCTTTGCCCGCACCGGCAAGATGTTTGCCATGGATCACCATGAGGTGGCGGCCGACATCACCACCATGGCGAAAAGCCTGGCCGGCGGCTTCCCGCTGGCCGCGGTCACCGGCCGTGCCGAGATCATGGATGCGCCGGGCCCCGGCGGCCTCGGCGGCACCTATGGCGGCAGCCCGATCGGTGTCGCCGCCGCGCATGCCGTGCTCGATGTGATCGAAGAGGAGAAGCTGTGCGACCGCGCCAACACGCTGGGTGCAAGGCTGAAGCAGCGGCTGCAGTCGATCCGTGACGACGTGCCCGAGATCGTCGATATCAGAGGCCTCGGTTTCATGAACGCCGTCGAGTTCAACGACGTCAAGAAAGGCCTGCCGTCGGCCGAGATCGCCAATGCGATCAGGCTGAAGGCACTCGACAAGGGCCTGATCCTCTTGACCTGCGGCGTCTATGGCAACGTCATCCGCTTCCTCGCGCCAATCACCATCCAGGACGGCGTCATGAACGAGGCGCTCGACATTCTGGAAAGCTCGATCCGCGAAGTCTGCGCCGCCTGATCGGCGGGGCGCCGGCCTGGAGGGCGCAGCGTTACCCAGCCGCTCTGGCGGGCACGTTCTCAAGGAAAGCGGCCAGCGCCGCTTTCAGGCCTTCGGGACCAGTCGAAATCGTCTGCGGCGATGGCGAGAAGCCTGCGCCGAGCATCTTGCGACCAAGCATGTGGTCGCCTGGGCGGTTGACGGATTCGATGCCGAGCAGCCGGTCTCCGGCATAGTGATAGATCGAGAATTTGTTGTCGGGCAGGTCGCCCAGTACGACATGGCTGTCGCCGCCGGCGGTCAGGCCGACCATCTGCAGCTTCATGTCGCCGATGTCGGACCAGAACCACGGCACCGCCGAATAGGCGTCGGCATGGCCGGTAATGGTGCGTGCGGCGAGCCGCGCCTGGTCGGTGGCGTTCTGCACCGATTCCAGCCGCACGTCGCCGCCGGTGAACCAATGCCGGTAGGAAGCGGCGTCGCCAATGGCGAGAATCTCAGGCACCGAGCTACGCATCTGGTGATCGACGCGGATGCCGTTGGCGACAGCCAGGTCTGCTTCCTGCGCCAGTTCGACATTCGGCACGGCGCCGATGCCGACGATGACCATGCGCGCCGGCAGCCTTTCGCCGGCGGAGGTGATCGCGACCACGACATGGCCGTTTTCGCCTTCGAGCCGGGCAATGCTGGTGCCGGTAAGGATGCGCACACCGATAGCTTCCAGCCTTTGGCGGACATGGCTCGCCATGACAGGCGCCACGGCGCGGCCCAGCAGCCGGTCGAGCGCTTCGACCACCGTTACCGTGCGGCCGGCCGCCCGCAGCGTCGCGGCAATTTCCAGCCCGATGAAGCCGCCGCCGAGGATGACGACATCGTCGCTCTGTGTGCTCAACTCGCGGATCAGCCGCGCGTCGGCCAGCGAACGCAGCGACAGCACGCCGGACAGATCCGAGCCGGGCAGCGGCAGGGTGCGTGGGCGCGAGCCGGTCGCCAGAATCAGGTGATCGAAGGCAAGAGCGCCGCCACCGGCGATGTCCAGGCTGCGACGGCCGGCATCGATACGCTCGATCTTCACGCCCGGCCGGTAGTCGATGACGTTGCCAGTGTAGAAGGCTTCACCGCGCAGCGGTTGCGGTTTGGCCTCGGCATCCTTGATGAAGGTCTTCGACAGCGGCGGCTTGTGGTAGGGCAGTTCGTTCTCGTCACTGATGAGGATCACCGGTCCGTCATAGCCCTCCTCGCGCAAGCTTGCGGCCGCTTGCACGCCCGCATGACCCGCGCCGACAATGACCACACCGTTCTTCATGGCATTCTAATCCCGACTCGATTCTAGGACGTCTCGCCAAGTTGCAATTGTCTGGCGCCGCCGCGAGAGAGCTTTTGCGGGTCGCACCCGGAATGGCGGCTGTCAATCGCACAGTTCAGTGGCAAGTCCGGTGCAGGCCGATGCATAAAGTTGACAGTCGCAGTTTAGAATAATTCTAAACTGTTGTTTCAATTGATTTTTCTTGCCGATCTCCATTGACTTCCGGCGGTGTCGAAGCTTTATGGAGGCTCGCGCGTTGGCGCATCCCTTTGATGTCTGGGCCTTGAACCCTTTCGATTGGAGGCATTTCGGTGTCTTTCTTCCGCAGACCACGTCTTGTCGTGGCCATTTTTTTGCCGGATGGCGTTGCCTGCCTGACTTGGTGCAGGCCGCTCGTTGCCGCGCCCCTATTTCAGTGAATTCCTGAGGAGATGACAGTCATGAGAGCGATGATAACGGCACGGTATGGCGGCAGGCTCGCCGCGATCGGTGCCACGGCCCTGCTGACGGCGGCGGTGTTCGTGCTGCCGGCCAAGGCGGAAACCGATGCAAAAGCGGTCATCAAGACCTATGCCGATATCGGGCTCGCCAAATATGAGGATTCGCTGACCACGGCGCAGGCGCTCGACAAGGCGGTCGACGCCCTGCTCGCCAACCCGTCGGCGGAAACCCTCAACGCCGCCCGCGACGCCTGGAGGGCATCGCGTGTCCCCTACCAGCAGACCGAAGTCTACCGTTTCGGCAACAAGATCGTCGACGATTGGGAAGGCAAGGTGAACTCCTGGCCGCTCGACGAAGGGCTGATCGACTACGTCGCCAAGAGCTATGGCACCGAATCGGATGCGAATTCGCTCTATACGGCCAATGTGATCGCCAACAAGGACATCGAGATCAACGGCAAGAAGGTCGATGCCACCAGCCTGACGCCGGAATTCCTCTCCGGCACGCTGCAGGAAGCCGGCGGCATCGAGGCCAATGTCGCCACCGGCTATCACGCCATCGAGTTCCTGCTGTGGGGCCAGGACCTGCATGGCACCGGCCCAGGCGCCGGCGAGCGCCCCTATACCGACTACGACCTCAAGAACTGCACCGGCGGCAATTGCGACCGCCGCGCTCAGTATCTGAAGTCAGCCAGCGACCTTCTGGTTTCCGACCTTCAGGAGATGGTCGGCAACTGGAAGGAAGATGGCGCCGCGCGCAAGAACCTCGTCGACGGCGAGCCGAACACCGCTATTTCGATCATCTTCACCGGCATGGGCTCGTTGTCCTATGGCGAACTCGCCGGCGAACGCATGAAGCTCGGCCTGCTGCTGCACGATCCGGAAGAGGAGCATGACTGCTTCTCCGACAACACCTTCAATTCCCATCTCTACGACGCCATCGGTATTCGCGCCGCCTATCATGCCAGCTACACCAGACTCGACGGCAGCGTCGTCTCGGGGCCTTCGGTGGCCGATCTGGTGAAGGCCGCCGATCCGGCGATCGACAAGGAACTGTCGGGCAAGCTCGATGTCACGGTTGCCAAGATGGAGGCGATCAAGGCGCGGGCACTGGCCGGCGAGGCCTATGACCAGCAGATCGCCGAGGGCAACACGGAAGGCAACGCCACCGTGCAGGCGGCGATCGACGCGCTGATCGACCAGACCAAGTCGATCGAACGCGCCGTCGGCACCCTGAAGCTCAACGCCATCGCCTTCGAAGGCTCCGACAGCCTCGACGCGCCGGACAAGGTGTTCAAGTAACGTCGAAGGCCTGGGGCCTGATCCGGAGCCGGACAATCGGCTTCGGAATAGGCTCCGGTAAGAAATCAAGCCACACGGCGCGGGAGGCGCCGTCAGCCATCCGAGCCATGTAATGCTGATCTGCCATTGCAACATCATCACCGAGAGGGAAATCGAGCAGACGATCATCGGGCTGCTGGACCAGGACCCCTGGCAACTGATCGTGCCGGCGAAGGTTTATCACGCCATGCAAAAGCGCGGTCGCTGTTGCGGCTGTTTCCCAAATGTGGTCGAAACGATCATTCGGGTCACCGAAAATTACCACGCCCGCTCGGAGGCGAGCGACGTGGATATCGTTTCACACCTGGATCGCGTCAGAGGCCTGCGCGTCCAATACGGGAGCAGAACCCATGAAAGGCGAAAAGCAGATCATCGAGCGGCTTAACGAGGCTCTTTTTCTGGAGCTCGGCGCCGTCAACCAGTATTGGGTGCATTTCCGTCTGCTGGAGGACTGGGGGTACGCCAAGCTGGCAAAGAAGGAACGCGCGGAATCGATCGAGGAGATGCACCATGCCGACCGGCTCGTGGCCCGCATCATCTTCCTTGAAGGCCATCCGAACCTGCAATCCGTGGCGCCGTTGCGCATCGGGCAGAATGTCAAGGAAGTGCTCGAATCCGATCTTGCCGGCGAATATGACGCGCGTACCGCCTACAAGCGCTCGCGTGAGATCTGCGAGGAAGCGGGCGATTACGTGACGATGAAGCTGTTCGAGGAGTTGCTGGCGGACGAGGAAGGTCACATCGACTTCCTCGAGACGCAGCTCGACCTGCTTGCTTCGATCGGTGAGGAAAAATACGGACAGCTCAACGCCGCATCGGCGGACGAGGCGGACTAAGGACATGCGGGAATGCGGCGCCTGCTAGAATTCGTGCGCCGCTTGCGGCGGGCCAACGGCTCGCCGCCCCGTCACAAAACGCCAGCCGGATCGGCGCGCGGGCGCTGCGTCATCCTTGTGGTGGCGCTCACCTCTTCAGCGCTTGCCGGCGACCTTCAGCCCGCCGGCCTCGCCACTAGGCGCACCGACCTCAATCCGAAGGACCAGGCGCGCGTCGCCGCCATCACCAGGCCGACGTCGGATTTCTCCAAGCCCGAACAGTTCGAACTGATGCAAGGTGGCGCCGGCACGTCCAGGAAGGACGTCAGCCGCGATTCCTTCGCGCAATCCTCGGCCAACATCACCTTCGAGGAAGAAGGCACCTTCAAGCTCGGCAACGCCCTGTTCCGCAAGAACTGGGTGTCGTCGCCATCCTCGACGCAGGCGTCGGACGGGCTCGGTCCGCTGTTCAACGAACGCGCCTGCCAGAACTGCCATCTGAAGGACGGCCGCGGCCGTCCGCCGCAAGGCGACGCCGGCACCACCTCGATGTTCCTGAGGCTGGCCCGCGAGGCAAGCAGCGCCGAAGAGAAGGCAGCGCTTGCCGACCACAGGCTGCTCAACCTTCCCGACCCCGTCTACGGCACGCAATTGCAGGAGCTGGCCGTGCCCGGCCTGCGCGGCGAAGGCAGGATGCATGTCGATTATCAGGAACGGCAGGTGACGCTGGCGGACGGCACCGTGATTTCGCTGCGCAAACCCAGCTATTCGGTCGTCGATCCCAGCTATGGGCCGCTTGATCCGCGCACCACGCTGTCGCCGCGCCTGACGCCGCCGATGATCGGCCTTGGCCTGATCGAGCAGATTGCCCCGGCGGACATCCTCGCCCATGCCGATCCGGACGACCGAAACGGTGATGGCATTTCCGGCAGGCCCAACATCGTCCGCGACGGCCAGAGCGGAGAGCTGACGCTTGGCCGTTTCGGCTGGAAGGCACAGACCGCGTCGATCCGCCAGCAGGCAGCGGATGCCTTTGCCGGCGACATCGGCATCTCGACGCCGGAAGAGCCGAAACATTGGGGCGACTGCACCACCGCAGAGGAAAAATGCCTGGCCATGCCGAATGGCGTGCAGCCGCGCCTCGGCCCGGTCGAGGCGCCGGTGCCGGTGATGGATCTCGTTACCTTCTATTCGCAGAACCTGGCTGTGCCGGCGCGCCGCGACCTCGATCGGCCAGACGTGCTCGCGGGCAAAAAGATATTCTACGAGATGGGCTGCATTGCCTGCCACACGCCGAAATTCGTCACCCGTCGCGGCACGCCCAAGGCGCAGGCGTTCCAGTTGATCTGGCCCTATTCCGACTTCCTGCTGCACGACATGGGGCCAGATCTGGCCGACGGCCAGGCCGTGGGCGAAGCCACGGGCAATGAGTGGCGTACCCCGCCATTGTGGGGCATCGGCCTCACCGAAACGGTCAACGGCAATTCATTCTTCCTGCATGATGGCCGCGCGCGCAGCCTGACCGAGGCGATCCTGTGGCATGGTGGTGAGGCGCAGAAGGCGCGCGACCGCTTTGCCGCCGCCAACGTGGCTGACCGTGAGGCGCTGCTCAAATTCCTGGAGTCACTGTGATGCTCAAGCGCTCTGCACTGGTTCTCGTTCTGCCGCTGGCTTTGCTGGGCGTCGTCCCGGCGTCGGCGGCTGTGAAAGCCTCCGAAATCATCCAGCGGGCGATCGACGGCTTTGTCCGCCCGGCCTATGCCGGCCTGCACGACCATGCCGGCCGTTTGACCAAGGCGATGCACACGCTCTGCACCGCGCCCTCGCAAGAAGACCTCGATGCGGCGCGGGTCCGGTTTTCGGCCACGGTCGATGCTTGGTCATCAGCCGAGATCATCGGGTTCGGACCGATCAAGGAGAACAACCGGCTGGAACGCATGCTGTTCTGGCCGGACCGCAAGAGCATCGGCCTGAAGCAGGTGCAGGCGGCACTGTCCGACAAGGACCCGACCGCCACCGATGCGGCACAGCTGGCCGGCAAGAGTGTCGCCATGCAGGGGCTGGGCGCGCTGGAGTTCGTCCTTTACGGCGATGGCGCCGATGCGTTGACGGGCAAAGCCGATCCCTATCGCTGCGCTTATGGCGCGGCGGTTGCCGGCAACATCGAAACCATGGCCGGCGAGGTCAGCGCCGCCTGGAACAAGCCGGACGGCTTTGCCGCCCTTTGGGCCAATCCGGGGCCGCAGAACGCGCTTTACCGTGACGGCAACGAAGCTGTGACCGAACTGGTCGGCGTCTTCATCAATGAGCTGGAAATGGTGCGCGATGTGCGCCTGAAGGGCTTTTTCGGCGGCAAGCCGGATGCGGACAAGCCCAGGCAAGCAATCTACTGGCGGTCGCAGAACACCACCAATTCGCTGGCCGCCAATCTGTCGGGAATAGACAATCTGTTCCAGGCTTCGAAGCTCGGCGACGCATTGCCGCCCGATGCGCGCTGGATGGCGGAATCGATCCATATCCAGCTGGTCAACGGCGTCGCCACCGCCAAGGCCGTCAGCGGTCCGATCGACAAGGCGCTTGCCGATCCGGCGCTGCGTGAAAAGCTCGATCACTTCGCGCTGATCACCTCCAGCCTGTCGACCCTGATCGGCACCAGGCTGACCGCCGAATTCGGCCTGACCGCCGGCTTCTCGTCGCTTGACGGAGACTGAGCATGATCCCGAAAAGTGGAAGCCGGTTTTCGGAAAAGATCATGCTCAAAAAGAGAGACTGATCCTTGAAGACGCCACTGATCGACCGCCGCGATTTCCTCAGGGCTGCAGGCATTGGCTTTGCCGCCGCGATGGCACCGTCGGCCTGGGCGAAGACGCTTGCGGCCGACGCCGTCTTCGCCACCGCCTTCGTCAAGCGCGATGGCAGTTTCGGCGCCGCTGTCCTGTCCGAAGCCGGCAAGCTCCTGCATGCGATCGACCTGCCCGATCGCGGCCACGACGTCACTTTCGATCTGGTGTCGAAGCGTTCGGTGGTCTTCGCTCGCCAGCCCGGCACCTTCGCTGTGGTCTTCGATCATGCGGGCCGCGAGGAACCGCTGACCATCGCCAGCATCACCGGCCGGCATTTCTTCGGCCACGGCGTGTTCTCGCCTGATGGCGCGTTGCTCTATGCGACCGAGAACGATTTCGACAATGCCGCCGGCGTCGTCGGTATCTACGATGCGCGGGCAAAATTCAGCCGCGTCGGCGAATTCCCGACCTATGGCATGGGTCCGCACGAGCTTCTGCTCCTGGGCGACGGCAAGACGATTGCGGTTGCCAATGGCGGCATCGAGACCCACCCGGACTATGGCCGCGCCGAGCTCAACATCGCCACCATGAAGCCGTCTTATGTGCTGATCGACCGCGTCACCGGCGACCTCATCGAGAAGCACGAACTGCCGGCGGCACTGCACCAGCTGTCGATCCGCCACATGGATACCGATCGATCCGGCACCGTCTGGTTCGGTTGCCAGTACCGGGGGCCGGGCACCGATCGTCCGCTGCTGGTCGGCCGTGCCGCGCGCGGCAAGGAGTTGCAGCTGCTCGATATGCCGCAGGACGTGCTGTCCGGTTTCCGCAACTATATCGGTTCGGTCGCCGCCAATCCGGTGGCCGGCACCGTCGCTGTCTCTTCACCGGAAGGCAATTCGCTTGTGGTGATCGACGCGGCGAACGGCCGGATCGTCTCGAACAGCGCGCTGGTCGAGGTCTGCGGCGTGGCGCCCGACGGTACGGCCTTCATGGCGACCACAGGCGCCGGCGAAATCATCGAGGGCAGCGGAGTGACCCGGTCCGAACCGGACTATGTCTGGGACAACCACATGCTGCGCATCGAACACGCCGCATAGATGCTTTTCCTGCCAATCCGAAGCGAAGCCGCTTAACAAATTATGCACTATCCCCTTGCGGTGGCGGGCCGTGGCGGGCACAGGGAATTGTTTCTCGAACCGGTCGTTTCATGAAATTGCTTGCCATCGACTGTGCCGCCAACCTCTGCGCCGCTTGCGTCTATGACGCTGAGGCGAAGCAGGAGCTTGGCCGCTCGGTGCTCGATCTAGGTAAGGGCCATGCCGAGCATCTGATGGCCGTCATCGCCGAAGCGCTGAAACTGGCCGCAACCGACTATGCCGGTCTTGGCGCCATCGCCGTCTCCGTCGGTCCCGGCTCCTTCACCGGTCTGCGGGTCGGCGTGTCGACAGCGCGCGGCCTGGCGCTGGCGCTGAAAGTCCAGGCGATCGGAGTGACGACACTGGAGGCGCTGGCCGCAGAGGCAGCAGCGACATTTCCCGGCCGCGCCGTGCTGGCGGCGCTCGACGCCGGCCGCGAGGAACTCCATGCCGCCCTTTTCGATGAAATGTCGGCTTTGACTTACGGTCCGGCCGTGATCACACTGGCGAATGCCGTGACCATGGCGACGGAAAGCGCTTCGGTACTCACCGGCACCGCGGCAGCGCAGATCGCCGCATCGGCCGGGCGCGCCTTCGATATCGGTCCCGAGACGGCCACTGCCGACATCGTCACTTACGCTCGCCTGGCTGCCGCCAAGGGCGGGAGTGAGAGGCCGAAACCGCTTTATTTGCGCGGCGCCGACGCCAAGCCGCAGGCTGGGTTCATACTGTCAAGGCAAGAAAGATAAATGCGCATACCTTTTCTCCAACCACGCCGCCGGGACTACGCGCTCGAGCCGCTGAAGATCGCCGACAGCCCGGCGGTCTCGCTGCTGCATCGCGAGGATTTTGTCCGCCCGTGGACCGATGGCGAATTCGCCGCCTTGCTCGAACAGGATACCGTGTTCGGCTATGCTGCGCGCGAAACCGGGCAGGGCGCCAAGCCGCCGGTTGGCTTCGTGCTGGCCAGGCTGGCGGCCGGCGAGGGCGAGATCCTGACCGTCGCGGTGGCGCGATCCCACCGCCGGCAGGGGCTGGGCTGGCAGTTGATGGATGCGGTGCTGCGCGAACTGCACGCGCAGCGCGCCGAAGCGCTGTTCCTCGAGGTCGACGAGACCAATGTTGCGGCGATCGCCCTCTACCGGAGACTGGGCTTCCGCGAGGTCGGCAAACGTCCCAACTACTACAGGTCGTCCGAGCACGGACCGACCGGGGCGCTTGTCATGCGCCGCGATCTTCGCTAGCCAGAGGCGCCAAATCCAAGGGTTACAGCGTCCCTTGCGCATCCAAAAAGGACGCGCGGCGCTGTAACGGCAGAGCCGGGACTGTATGATCGGAAAAATCAGGATTTTCCTGGCGCTGGGCCTTGTCGCCGCAGGTTCGCTGGTCCTCGTGCCGTTGCAGATGCTGTCGATGAAGACCGGCTGGTGGCCGGAAACCTTTATCCTGAAAATCTGGCACAGGCTCATCGTCCGGGCGCTGGGCATGCGCATCCATGTCAAGGGCGCGCTCTCCGACAAGCGCCCTTTGCTGGTTGCGTCTAACCACATCTCCTGGACCGACATCATGGTGCTCGGCTCGATGGTCGACGTGAAGTTCATCGCCAGAGCCGATATGGAAGGCTGGCCGCTGATCGGCATGCTGTCGAAGCTGCAGCGCACCGTTTTCATCGAGCGCGAGCGCAAGCGTTCGTCCGGCGACCAGGCCAGCGAGATCGCCAGCCGCATGGCCAAGGGCGACGCCATGGTGCTGTTCGCCGAGGGCTCGACCGGCGACGGCAACATCGTCCTGCCCTTCAAGAGCACGCTGTTCGGCGCCGCCTCGATGGCGATTTCGGAAGGTGCGGCCGAGCAGGTCTTCATCCAGCCGGTGGCGATCGCCTACACGCGCCTGCACGGCGTGCCGCTCGGCCGCCGGCACCGGCCGCTTGCCGCCTGGATCGGCGATGAGGACCTGATGCCGCATCTCAAGGTGCTGCTGGCGGAAGGGGCACTCGACGTCGAGGTGCATTTCGGCGAACCGATCGCCTTTTCCAAGGGCTCGAACCGCAAGGAAACGTCGAAGCTGATGGAAAGCCAGGTGCGCGCGATGATGCAGGCGGCACTCGCCGATCCGCACCCGAGCCGGTAGACAGGTGGTGGGTGCGCCAGTGTGCATGACGACCGCGGCGGAGAATCGTCTGTTTTTTGTCACGGAAAGGCGTTAGAAGCCGCCAGATGGACTTGAACACGATAGAGCGTGACGACATCGACGCCGCGGCCGAAGCGATGGCCGCGCCGGCCGTGGCGACCAGGAAGGTCTTCATCAAGACCTATGGCTGCCAGATGAACGTCTATGATTCACAGCGCATGGCCGATGCGCTGGCCGCCGACGGCTATACCGCCACCGATGCCATCGGCGAGGCCGATCTGGTGCTGCTCAACACCTGCCACATCAGGGAGAAAGCGGCCGAAAAGGTCTATTCCGAGCTCGGCCGTATCCGCGATATGAAGGCAGAACGCGCCGTGGCCGGGCGCGAGATGCTGGTCGGCGTCGCCGGCTGCGTGGCGCAGGCCGAAGGCGCCGAGATCATCCGCCGTTCGCCCGCCGTCGATCTGGTGATCGGCCCGCAGACCTATCACCGGCTGCCCGATGTGCTGGCGCGGGTGCGCGGCGGCGAGAAGATCGTCGAGACCGACTATGCCATCGAGGACAAGTTCGAGCATCTGCCGCAGCCGAAACGCGCCGAGGTCATCAAGCGCGGCGTCACCGCCTTCCTCACCGTCCAGGAAGGCTGCGACAAGTTCTGCACCTTCTGCGTCGTGCCTTACACAAGGGGTTCGGAAGTGTCGCGGCCGGTGGCGCAGATCGTTGCGGAGGCGCAGCGGCTGGCCGAAGCTGGCGTGCGCGAGGTGACGCTGCTCGGTCAGAACGTCAATGCCTGGCATGGCCAGGGCGAGAACGGCGAAGAATGGGGCCTTGGCCGGCTGCTGTTCAGACTGGCCGAAATCCCAGGGCTGGCGCGGCTGCGATACACCACCAGCCACCCGCGCGACATGGATGATGAACTGATATCAGCCCACCGTGATCTGCCGGCGTTGATGCCTTACCTGCATCTGCCGGTTCAATCAGGCTCCGACCGCATCCTCAAGGCGATGAACCGCCGGCATACCGCGAAGGATTATCTGGCGCTGCTCGACCGCATCCGTGCCGCGCGACCGGATATCGCGCTTTCCGGTGACTTCATCGTCGGCTTCCCCGGCGAGACCGAGGCGGATTTCGAGGCGACCATGGAACTGGTGCGCCAGGTGAACTATGCCTCGGCCTTCTCGTTCAAATATTCGCCGCGTCCCGGCACGCCGGGCGCCGAGATGGCCGACCATGTGCCGGAAACGGTCAAGGACGAGCGGTTGCAGCGGCTGCAGGCCCTGCTTCTGAAACAGCAGCAGGATTTCGGCACAAGCCTGGTCGGCAGCACCATCGACACGCTGATCGAGAAGCCTGGCCGCCAGGCCGGCCAGAAGGTCGGCCGCTCGCCTTGGCTGCAGCCGGTTATTGTTGATGAAAAGGCCGGCGAAATCGGTGACATTATCCAGGTGCGAATCACGAAGACGGGCTACAATAGCCTGTTCGCCGAATTGGCCTGAGGGGTCTCGGCAGATGAGGAGAGACGGTTGAGCGCAGCAGAGCTGAAGAACCTGCCCCCGGTACCGGCATCTGGGGCTTCTGACATGGCGCACATCGTTCTGACTTTCGACAACAACAAGCTTGCCAGCGCCCTTTACGGTCAGTTCGACGAAAACCTGGCCAGGCTCGAGCAGAAGCTCGGCGTCGACATCCGCTCGCGCGGTAACCAGTTGACCATCAAGGGCTCGGCGTCGGCCGCCGAGCAGGCCCGCCGGGCGCTGGATAATCTCTACGGCATTCTGCAGAAGGGCGTCGATATCGGCCAGTCCGACGTCGACGGCGCCGTGCGCATGGCGATCGCCGCCGACGATCAGCTGACCTTGCCGACGCTGGAACGCAAGGGCAAGGTCTCCGCCGCCCAGATCGCCACCCGCAAGAAGACGATCTATGCCCGCTCGCTCAACCAGGACGCCTATATGCGGGCGCTGGAGCGGTCGGAACTGGTGTTTGGCATCGGCCCGGCCGGCACCGGCAAGACCTATCTGGCGGTGGCGCATGCGGCGATGCTGCTCGAACGCGGCATGGTCGAACGCATCATCCTGTCGCGGCCGGCGGTCGAGGCCGGCGAACGGCTGGGCTTCCTGCCGGGCGACATGAAGGAGAAGGTCGATCCCTATCTGCGGCCACTCTATGATGCGCTCTACGACATGATGCCTGCCGACAAGGTCGAGCGCGCCATTGCCGCCGAAGTGATCGAGATCGCGCCGCTCGCCTTCATGCGCGGCCGTACTCTGGCGCATGCCGCGGTCATCCTCGATGAGGCGCAGAACACCACGCCGATGCAGATGAAGATGTTCCTGACCCGTCTCGGCGAGAACTCGCGCATGATCGTCACCGGCGATCCGACGCAGATCGACCTGCCCTCGAACACCAAATCGGGCCTGGTCGAAGCCTTGCGTGTGCTGGACGGCGTGGCGGGCGCGGTAACCGTGCGCTTCAACGATGGCGACGTCGTCCGCCATCCGCTGGTGGCGGAAATCGTCAGGGCGTATGACCGGGATGCCAAACTGGCGCGCGGCCTCGGCGCCGAGAATTGATGTGACGATGCGGCCTCATGCCTGAGGACAACATATCCGGCGACGGGGCACTTCCGGTCCCCGTCGAGATTGATATATCAGTCGAAGCAGGCGATTGGCCCGATGAGGCAAGCCTGACGCGGCTGGTCGATCGCGCTGTCGCGGCTGCTTTTGCCGAGACCGGCGTGGCGGGCCGTTCCGAACTCAGCCTCGTTTTTTCCGACGACGCCCATGTCCGGACCCTCAACGCCGGCTGGCGCGGCAAGGACAATCCGACCAACGTCTTGTCTTTCCCGGCTTTTCCGCTAGTGCAAGGCGCTCCGTTGCCGCCGATGCTGGGTGACATCGTGCTCGCCGCCGAGACGGTCGCGCGTGAAGCGGCACTGGAAGACAAGCCTGTCGAGAACCATATTACCCATCTCGTCATCCACGGCCTGCTGCACCTTTTGGGCTACGATCACGAGACCGATGCCGAGGCCGAGGCAATGGAGGCCATCGAGCGCGCATCGCTCGCAAGGCTTGCCATTCCCGATCCCTACGCGTAACTACAAAAGATCAATTGACCGGACGACGATGAACGACAAACCAGAGACTGCCGCCCGCCCCGACGCCGGCAGTGCGACCAAGGCTTCCGATACGTCGGAAGAGGGATCAAGTCCGAGTACCGTTACCGGCAGCGTTGCCAGCGAGTCATCGCCTGCCGGTCCCTCCCTGTTCGACCGCGTGCTGGGCCTGTTCCGGCAACGCAACGGAACCAGCCTGCGTGAGGAAATCGCCGGCGCGCTTGCCGAAACCACGAGCGATGCCGAATCCTTCTCGCCTGGCGAACGCGCCATGCTCAACAACATCCTGCGCTTGCGCGAGGTGCGCGTCGAGGACGTCATGGTGCCGCGCGCCGACATCCAGGCGGTCGAGATCACGACGACGCTCGGCGATCTCCTGGGCACCTTCGAACAATCCGGCCATTCGCGCATGCCGGTCTATTCCGAGACGCTCGATGATCCGCGCGGCATGGTCCATATCCGTGACGTGCTGGCCCACATCACCAAGATCGCGCGCGTCAAGAAGGGCCGCGCGACCAGGAAAACCCCTGCCGCCACGGTTCTCGACCTCACCCAGGTCGACCTCGCGCGCACCATTGGCGACCTCAACCTGATCCGCCAGGTGCTGTTCGTGCCGCCGTCGATGCTTGCCTCCGACCTGATGGGCCGCATGCAGACAACGCGCACGCAGATGGCGCTGGTCATCGATGAATATGGCGGCACCGATGGCCTTGCCTCGCTCGAAGACATCGTCGAGATGGTGGTCGGCGACATCGAGGACGAGCATGACGAAGACGAGCCGATGATTACCCAGAGCGGCGATGGCGTCTTCATCGTCGACGGCAAGGCCGAGATCGACGACGTCGCCAAGATGATCGGCGAGGATTTCGCCGCCGGCGAACATGGCGAATATGTCGACACCATCGGCGGCATGATCTTCAACACGCTTGGCCGCGTTCCGGCGCGCGGCGAGGTGGTGCAGGCCATTCCGGGCTTCGAGTTCCATGTGCTCGATGCCGATCCGCGCCGCGTCAAGCGTGTGCGCATCGTGCAGAGCCAAAAGGGCGAGCGCCGCCGGCGCGCCACGGTCCGCGCTGAACAGGCGTGAGCGTTTCGCTCGCCCGATGATGATCGACGACCCGTTCAAACACTCAAGCCTGGGCTCCGGTGTATTCTACAGGGACCCTCGCGCCGCGCTGGACTGGCTGGAAACGGCCTTCGGCTTCGCGCGCAGCATGGTGGTCAGCGATGCCGAGGGAAAGCTTGTCCACTCCGAGATGCGGTTCGGCGACGGCTACATCATCGTCGATTCCGAATGGACCGACTACGTCGCCAGCCCGGCTTCCGTCTCGGGGAAGAACACCCAATCTGTCTATGTGCGGCTGAAGGACGGCCTGGACGCCCATTGTGAGCACGCCAGGGCAAAGGGCGCCGAAATCATCCAGGAGCCTGCGGATCAGTTCTACGGCGAACGCCAGTATCGGGCGCGCGATCCCGAGGGCCATGTCTGGACCTTCACGCAGCCCATCCGCACCGTTTCCCGGGAAGAGGGCGAACGGTTGGGCGGTCTGCGTATAGACGGCTGGCACCGGTAGGGCGGTGGCCAGAGCTTCCATTGCGGCCAGCCATCCGGCGTTTGGAGCGCGGACCGCAGCCTGTTAAATCTTGCTTCCTGATTCGCGCGACTCGGAAGTATGCATGGAGCGCCTGGCCGGCCGGATAATTCTGCTTTGGGGTTGGCGGCGCGCGCTCGTGGCCTTTCTCGCTGGGGCGTTTGCCGTGCTTGGCCAGGCCCCTTACGATTTCTTCGCCGCCTGCTTCATCTCGTTTCCCTTGCTGGTCTGGCTGCTCGACGGCGCCACCGGCGAAGCCTCCGGCAGCCTGTTCCGGCGCCTGCGGCCTGCCTTCGCCGTCGGCTGGTGGTTCGGCTTCGGCTATTTCCTCGCCGGCCTGTGGTGGATCGGCTCGGCACTGCTGGTCGAGGCCGACAGCTTTGCCTGGGCGCTTCCCTTCGCTGTGATCGGCATTCCCTTCGCACTCGCCTTTTTCTACGGCTTTGCGGCAATGGTTGCCCGCCTGCTGTGGAGCAGCGATATCGGCCGCATCGCGGCCCTTGCGTTTGGTTTCGGGCTGACGGAGTGGCTGCGCGACTTCCTGTTCACCGGTTTTCCCTGGAATGCGATCGGCTATGCGGCCATGCCCGTGCCCCTGTTGATGCAGAGCGTCTCGGTGACCGGCATGATCGGCATGAACGCGCTCGCGGTGTTCGTCTTCGCATTGCCGGCGCTGCTGGCGGCGCGCCGGCATCTGCGCCTCGGCGCGGCGCTGTTTGCCGCCCTCGCCGCCGCCCATATCGGTTTCGGCTATGTCAGGCTTGCCGCTCCCGAAAAGCCGGCGACGCGCAGCCTGGATGTCCGCATAGTCCAGCCGGCCGTGGATCTGTCGGAAAAGTGGGACGCCTCGGTGCGCGACCGCATCTTCGCCACCTTGATGGGGCTGTCGGCCAAGGCGCCGGACCCCGGTCAAGAAAAGCCGCAATTGATCCTGTGGCCCGAAACCTCGGTGCCGTTTCTCTTCACCGAGCGTCCGGATGCGTTGACGGCGCTGGGCGACATGCTCGGACCCGGCCAGATGCTGATCGCCGGCGTCGTCCGCGAGGAAGGCGGCTCGGCCGCGAATGCCGACAGCCGCTACTACAACTCCGTGGTGGCGATCGACGACAAGGGTGAAATCGTCGACGCCGTCGACAAGGTTCATCTGGTGCCGTTCGGCGAATATCTGCCTTTCGCCGATCTGCTCGAGCGTTTCGGCATCGAGCAACTGGTTGCCGGGCCGATGACATTTGCGGCCGGCAACGAGCGGCATGCCATCACGCTGCCTGACGGCATCCGTGCGCTGCCATTTATCTGTTATGAGGTGATCTTTCCCGATCTGGTGGCAGTTGACGCTACGTCAGCGCAGCTTATTGTGAACGTTACCAATGATGCGTGGTTTGGCGACACGCCGGGTCCGTATCAGCATTTCAGGCAGGCCCAGATCCGTGCGGTGGAGAATGGATTGCCATTGTTGCGTGCTGCCAACAACGGCATCTCGGCCGTCGTCGATCCGCGCGGCCGCATCGTCGACGCGCTGGCGATCGACGCGCGCGGCGCCATCGATGCCCGCGTACCGATTTCCGGACAGGCGGTCATATCTCCTGGCCAACGACGCATTAACGGAATGCTGATCATGTTGCTGTTTGCCATCGCCGCCGCTCTGTTGAACGTAAGGCAAAGGCTACGGGTGAATTGACAGCCCACACATTAGAAACTCATACTGTAAGCGCCTGAAAATTTCTCGAAGTCGGTGGATCGTTCTGTTGGGGCAGTTGCCACCGGCTTCGTTTGGGCAAGAAAAAATAGAGAAAGCCGAAAAAATTCGGCGAGGAAAAAATGACAGAAGACAACAAGAAGAAACCGAATCCGATCGATATCCATGTCGGCAGTCGCATCCGGCTTCGCCGCAATATGCTGGGAATGAGCCAGGAGAAACTGGGCGAGAACCTCGGCATCACATTTCAACAGATTCAGAAATATGAAAAGGGCACCAACCGCGTCGGCGCCAGCCGTCTGCAAGCGATCGCGTCCATTCTCGGCGTGCCTGTCGCTTTCTTTTTCGAGGATGCGCCCGGTCAGGAGGCCGTACCCGGCCGTGGCTTTGCCGAGGACGCGTCGATGGCTTTCGCCGTCGAATTCTGCGGCAGTCCTGAAGGCCTTCAGCTCAACCGGGCCTTCGTCAAGATCGCCGACGCCAAGGTGCGCCGCAGGATCATAGACCTTGTCAAGTCGCTCTCCACTGATGATCCCGACTGATCCGCAATCCTGCTCTAACCGGCGGCAGCCTGCCGCCGGTGGCACAAGATAACTGCATCGACATTCATGCCAGATCGGCAGCACCGCTTGACGAGCGGCGCTTTGCCCCGCTAACACGTGGCGCGCCAAAATCGGCAGCCTGCCGATCGTTTTTTCAAGAGGGGACACCCGTGACGCGGCAGAATTACTTCTTTACCTCGGAATCCGTTGCCGAGGGCCATCCCGACAAAGTCTGCGACCGGATCTCCGACGAGATCGTCGATCTGGTCTATCGCGAAGCCAAGAAGACCGGCATGGACCCATGGAAAGTCCGTGTCGCCTGCGAGACGCTGGCCACCACCAACCGCGTCGTCATCGCTGGCGAAGTGCGCGTCCCCGAGACGCTGCTGAAGAAGGACAAGGAAGGCAACATCCTCAAAGATACCGCCGGCCATCCGGTCGTCAATCCGGCGAAGTTCAAGTCGGTTGCCCGCAAGGCGATCCGCGAAATCGGCTATGAGCAGGCCGGCTTCCACTGGAAGACCGCGAAGATCGAGGTCCTGCTGCACGGCCAGTCGCCGGATATCGGCCAGGGCGTCGACAACGCGTCCGACCGTCAGGGCGAGGAAGGTGCCGGCGACCAGGGCATCATGTTTGGTTACGCCTGCCGCGAGACGCCGGATCTGATGCCGGCGCCGATCTACTACAGCCACAAGATCCTCGAACTGCTGGCCGCCGCCCGCCACGAAGGCAGCGGTGAAGCCGGCAAGCTCGGTCCGGACGCCAAGAGCCAGGTGACGGTCCGCTACGTCGACGGCAAGGCTGCCGAGGCGACGCAGATCGTGTTGTCGACACAGCATCTCGATGCGAGCTGGGATTCGAAGAAGGTCCGCAAGGTCGTCGAACCCTATATCCGCGAGGCACTGGGCGACCTCAAGATCGCCGACAACTGCATGTGGTACATCAACCCGACCGGCAAGTTCGTCATTGGCGGGCCGGATGGCGACGCCGGGCTGACTGGCCGCAAGATCATCGTCGACACCTATGGCGGTGCCGCACCGCATGGCGGCGGCGCTTTTTCGGGCAAGGACACCACCAAGGTCGATCGTTCGGCGGCCTATGCGGCGCGCTACCTCGCCAAGAACGTCGTGGCGGCGAAACTCGCCGACCGCTGCACCATCCAGCTTTCCTACGCCATCGGCGTTGCCCAGCCGCTGTCGGTCTATGTCGACCTGCACGGCACCGGCAAGGTTGACGAGGCCAAGCTCGAGGAGGCGCTGCGCTCCGTGATGGATCTGTCGCCTTCAGGCATCCGCCGCCATCTCGATCTCAACAAGCCGATCTACGCCAAGACGTCGTCTTACGGCCATTTCGGCCGCAAGGCCGGCCGCGACGGGTCCTTCTCCTGGGAAAAGACCGATCTCGCCAAGGCGCTCAAGGACGCGGTCGCCGCCTGACAGCGGCGCCGCAAAGTCCTGCTCATGGACCCGAAGGACAGACCAAGCCGCGCGACCGAAGCCTTCTTCGGTCGCCGGCGCGGCAAGACCATGCGTCCGCAGCAGGCGGCCGCGCTGGAAAGCGGTTTCGGCACGTATCGGCTCGATCTGACGGCTGAACCGCCGGCTGATCTGAGCACTCTGTTTGCAGCGGATGTTTCGGCGGTTCGTCTCGAAATCGGCTTCGGCGGCGGCGAACATCTCCTGCATCGCGCCACCGAGGCGCCCTCGACCGGCTTTATCGGCGTCGAGCCCTTCGTCAATGGCATGGCCAAGATGATGATGGCGGTGAGGGAGAAGCCGCTCGCCAATCTCAGGGTTTATGACGACGACGCCACCCGGCTGCTCGACTGGCTGCCGCAAGCTTCGCTCGCCGGTATCGATCTTCTCTATCCGGATCCTTGGCCAAAGAAGAAGCACTGGAAGCGGCGTTTCGTCAGCCCGATCAATCTCGACCGTTTCGCGCGCGTGCTGAAGCCGGGTTCAAAATTCCGCTTTGCGTCCGATATCGACACCTATGTGAACTGGACCTTGCTGCATTGCCGGGCGCATGACGCGTTCGCGTGGCAGGCTTTGGAGGCGGCGGATTGGCATCGGCCTTACGATGGCTGGCCGGGCACGCGTTACGAGGCAAAGGCCATTCGCGAAGGCCGGCGGCCGGCCTATCTTACCTTCGTTCGGACGTAAGCGCGCTCATGGCGCACCGCCTCCGGCGTCCGCCGAGGGGCAAAGCCGAACGCCATCCGCCCGCCAAATGTTTAGAAACGGCCGATCCTGTTGAAGACAGCCGGATCTATACCGAGCTTGCGCAGGTCGTCCGCGCGCGGCTTGCGGCCGGCTTCCACGGCACGCGAAGCCGCCACTGCACTGCCAAATGTCGTGAAGAGATCGCCTATGGCGGATAATATCTTGCGGTTGGTCATTGTGATATCCTTTCGCTGCTGTGACGTGTAGTCATCTTTGTGCGATGCAACATAAATGGTGATGCAACGTTGATGCTCACAGGGGCACTACCGCATGGAGGCCATGCGTCTGGCGCAACGCTGGCGGTGCCATGGCTTTTGTCGGCGCGGGTACGGCGGGCTTGAAACAACGGCCATGATCGTTTATATCAGCCTCAAATTCTTGGTCGGTATGACGAAGAGTGGGTCCACCCGGTCCCGCTCTTTTTTATTACCTGCCGATATCTTCGGGTAGAACGACAGGGATCGAATGACTGCAACGGCAAACGAGGGCGACGACCGCATCATCCGCGAAAGCGGCATCGATGCGCGCATCGCGCTGATCGTCCAGCCGGTTCTGCGCGGCATCGGCTTCCGCCTCGTGCGGGTGCATCTGTCGGGCCAGAACGGGCTGACGCTGCAAATCATGGCCGAGCGCGAGGACGGCACCATGACCGTCGAGGATTGCGAAGAGGTCAGCCGCGCGGTGTCGCCAGCCCTCGACGTCGATGACCCGATCGAGAAGGCCTATCATCTCGAAGTCTCGTCGCCCGGCATCGACCGGCCGCTTGTCCGCAAATCGGATTTCGCGACCTGGACCGGCCACCTGGTCAAGATGGAGACATCGATCATCGTCGCCGACCGCAAGCGGTTCAAGGGCAAGATCGTTGAGGCCGGTGATAGCGATGTGCTGATCGAGCGCGAAAAGGCCGCCTATGGCGAGGAGCCGACGGTTCGGGTCCCCTATGACGCGATTTCCGAAACGCGCCTGATCCTGACCGACGATCTCATTCGCGATGCCCTGTCGAAAGACAACAGAGCGCGCAAGGAAGCCAAGAAACGCCGCGGCGAACCGGACGACGATGCGCCCGAGGGTGCGGAAGCCGGCGCGGAAAACGAAACCGAACAGGAACTATGATTGAGCTGCCGGGCGCAAAGGTCCGGCAAACAAGCTCGGGAGAAAAACGATGGTTGTAAGCGCCAACAGGCTTGAACTGCTGCAGATTGCCGATGCGGTCGCGCGTGAAAAGTCGATCGACAAGTCGATCGTCATCGCCGCCATGGCCGATGCGATCCAGAAGGCCGCGCGCTCGCGTTACGGTCAGGAGACCAACATCCGCGCCGACATCAACCCGAACACCGGCGAGATGAAGCTGCAGCGGCTGATGGAAGTGGTCGAGAAAGTCGACGACTACGCCACCCAGATCGCCATTTCCTCGGCGCGCGAGCGCAATCCCGACGCCCAGCTTGGCGACTTCATCGCCGAACAGCTGCCGCCGATGGATTTCGGCCGCATCGCCGCCCAGTCGGCCAAGCAGGTCATCGTGCAGAAGGTGCGCGAGGCCGAGCGTGACCGCCAGTACGACGAATATAAGGACCGCATCGGCGAGATCGTCAACGGCACCGTCAAGCGTGTCGAATACGGCAACGTTATCGTCGATCTCGGCCGTGGCGAGGCGATCATCCGTCGCGACGAACTGATCCCGCGCGAAAACTACAAATATGGCGACCGCGTCCGCGCCTATGTCTACGACGTGCGCCGCGAGCAGCGCGGCCCGCAGATCTTCCTGTCGCGCACCCATCCGCAGTTCATGGCCAAGCTCTTCACTATGGAAGTGCCGGAAATCTATGACGGCATCATCGAGATCAAGTCGGTCGCCCGCGACCCCGGCTCGCGTGCCAAGATCGCCGTCATCTCGCGTGATTCTTCGATCGATCCGGTCGGCGCCTGCGTCGGTATGCGCGGCAGCCGCGTCCAGGCCGTCGTCGGCGAGTTGCAGGGCGAGAAGATCGACATCATTCCGTGGTCGCCATCGGCCGCCTCCTTCATCGTCAACGCGCTGCAGCCGGCGGAAGTCGCCAAGGTTGTGCTCGACGAGGATGCCGAACGCATCGAGGTTGTGGTTCCCGACGATCAGCTGTCGCTGGCCATCGGCCGCCGCGGCCAGAACGTGCGGCTCGCTTCGCAGCTGACCGGCTGGGATATCGACATCCTGACCGAGGCCGAGGAATCCGAGCGTCGCCAGAAGGAATTCGTCGAGCGTTCGTCGCTGTTCATGGAAGCCCTCGACGTCGACGAGATGGTCGGCCAGGTGCTGGCCTCAGAAGGCTTCACCAGCGTCGAGGAAGTCGCTTATGTCGATTCCGGCGAGATCGCCTCGATCGATGGCTTCGACGAAGACACCGCTTCGGAAATCCAGACCCGCGCCCGCGAGTATCTGGAGAAGATCGAAGCCGAACACGACGACAAGCGCAAGGCGCTCGGCGTCTCCGACGAGCTGCGCGAAATCCCCGGCGTCACCACCGCCATGATGGTGACGCTCGGCGAGGACGGCGTGAAGACGATCGAGGATTTCGCCGGCTATGCCGCCGACGACCTGACCGGCTGGAAGGAACGCAAGGACGGCGAGACCAAGGTGTATCCGGGTGTGCTGGCCAGTCATGGCGTGACACGCGCCGATGCCGAGCAGATGGTTCTGGCCGCCCGCCTCAAGGCTGGCTGGATCACCGAAGACGAGCTTCCAGCCGAAGAACCGGCTGACGAAGCCGTTGGTGCGTGAGGTGAAACCGCATCGCACCGAACCCGCCCTTGGACGAGATGAACGATCGCACCTGCATCGTCACCCGCAGGCAGGCCGAACCGGATGAATTGATCCGGTTCGTCGTCGGCCCGGATTCGGCCGTCGTACCCGACATCAAGAGAAATCTGCCCGGCCGTGGTTGCTGGGTGAGCGCCGACCGCCTACATATCGACAAGGCTGCGGCGAAGAACCTTTTTGCCCGCGCCTTCAAGGCACAGGTGGTCGTGCCGCCCGATCTTGGCGGCATGGTCGACGGGCTGCTTTCCAGATCCGCTCTGGGCATGCTTGGGCTCGCCCGCAAGGCAGGCGCAATTTCTCTTGGAGCCACCAAGGTCGAGAGCGCGGTGCGTGGCGGATTGGCACTTTTCGTGCTCCACGCGACTGAGGCGTCCGACGACGGCGTGCGTAAGATCAGCCAGGCGCGACGGGCAACAGTCCATCTCGGCGGGCCCGCTATCCTTGCCTACAAACTTTTCTCCGAGGCCGAGTTGAGCTTGGCATTGGGGGGTACAAATGTGATACATGCTGCCGTTCTCGCGGGAGACGCGGGCAGGGCGGTCCAGAAGCGCATGGTTGCGCTCGACCGGTATCGGGGCGGTTCCCCGGACGATCTGGCAATGCTTGCGGCTGTTGCTGACGAAGATGATGCCGCAGAGGATATGGAATGAGCGATACGAAATCGGGTGACGACAATACGCTGAGTGTGACGCCGAAGAAGACCTTGACGCTGAAGCGCCCCGGGATGGAACAGGGCACCGTGCGCCAGAACTTCTCGCACGGCCGCACCAAGCAGGTCGTCGTCGAAACCAAAAAGCGCAAGTTCTCGATGCCCGGCGACAAGCCGGAGCCGGTTGCCGCCCCCGTCTTCACGCCGAAGCCGGCGGTTGTGGCAGCACCCGTCGTGCAGGAAGCGCCGAAGGCGCCGCCACCACCGCCGCCGCCACCGGTCGAGCGCAGCGGCATGGTGCTGAACGAACTGTCGCGCAGTGAAATGGAAGCGCGCCGCAGGGCGCTCGAAGGCTCGAAGGTACGCGAGGTCGAGGACCGTCAGCGCGCCGCCGAGGACGCCAAGCGCCGCGCCGAGGACGAAGAGCGCCGTCGCCGCGAACGCGAGGAATCCGCGCGCCGCCAGGCCGAGGAAGAGGCGCGGCTGCAGACCGAGGCCGAATCCCGCCGTCGCGCCGAGGAAGAGGCACGCCGCCGTGCGCCGCTGGCCGCTGAACTGGCGACGGTCGACGACGAGGAAGAGGTCAAGCCGAAGCGGACTGGCGCCGGTGCCCCGGTGCGCCGCCCGGTCACGCCTGAAGTGGCGCGTCCGGCCAAGCCGACCAAGGCCGAGGAAGACCGCCGCCGTGGCAAGCTGACGCTAAATTCCGCATTGTCCGATGAGGACGCGCGGGCCCGTTCGCTGTCGTCGATGCGTCGCCGCCAGGAAAAATTCAAGCGCGCGATGCACAATGAGCCGCGCGAGAAAGTCATGCGCGAAGTGATCTTGCCAGAGACCATCACCATCCAGGAACTGGCGCAGCGCATGTCCGAGCGTGCGGTCGACCTGGTCAAGTTCTTCATGAAGCAGGGCCAGATCCTGAAGCCGGGCGACGTCATCGACGCCGATACGGCGGAGCTGGTTGCCACCGAATTCGGCCATACGGTTCGCCGCGTCGCCGAATCCGACATCGAGGAAGGCCTGTTCAACATCGCCGACAATGCCGAGGACCTGGTGACGCGTCCGCCTGTCGTGACGATCATGGGCCATGTCGATCACGGCAAGACCTCGCTGCTCGACGCCATCCGCAACGCCAATGTCGTCTCCGGCGAAGCCGGTGGCATCACCCAGCATATCGGCGCCTATCAGGTCGAGAAGAACGGTCACAAGATCACCTTCATCGACACGCCCGGCCACGCCGCCTTCACGGCGATGCGCGCCCGCGGCGCCCAGGCGACCGATATCGCCATCCTGGTGGTTGCGGCCGACGACAGCGTCATGCCGCAGACGATCGAATCGATCAGCCACGCCAAGGCGGCCGGCGTCCCGATCATCGTGGCGATCAACAAGATCGACAAGCATGATGCCGATCCGCAGAAGGTGCGCTCCGAACTGCTGCGCCACGAGGTCTTCGTCGAATCCATGGGCGGTGAAGTGCTGGACGTCGAAGTGTCGGCGACCAAAGGCACCAATCTCGACAAGCTGCTCGAAGCGATCCTGCTGCAGGCCGAAATCCTCGACCTCAAGGCCAATCCGGACCGTACCGCCGAGGGTGTCGTCATCGAAGCCCAGCTCGACAAGGGCCGTGGCCCCGTAGCCACCGTGCTGGTGCAGACCGGCACGCTGATGCCGGGCGACATCCTTGTTGCCGGCAACGAATGGGGCCGGGTGCGCGCACTGGTCAACGATCGTGGCGGGCAGATCAAGGAAGCACCGCCGGCGATGCCGGTGGAAGTGCTTGGCCTGCAGGGTACCCCGCAGGCCGGCGACCGCTTCGCCGTGGTCAACAACGAAGCCCGTGCCCGCGAGATCACCGAATACCGCCAGCGTCTGGCGCGCGAGAAGGCTGTGGCCAAGCATGCCGGTCAGCGCGGTTCGCTCGAGCAGATGATGTCGCAGTTGCAGACGAGCGGGCTGAAGGAATTCCCGCTGGTCATCAAGGGCGACGTGCAGGGCTCGATCGAGGCGATCAATGCGGCGCTGGACAAGCTTGGCACCGACGAGGTGCGTGCGCGCATCGTCCATGCCGGCGCCGGTGCCATCACCGAAAGCGACGTGTCGCTGGCGGAGACTTCGGGTGCGGCGATCATCGGCTTCAACGTCCGCGCCAACGTGCAGGCACGTGCCGCTGCCGCTGCTGCGGGCATCGAGATCCGCTACTACTCGATCATCTACAACCTTGTGGATGACGTGAAGGCGGCTCTATCGGGCCTGCTGTCGCCGGAGCGTCGCGAGACCTTCATCGGCAATGCGCAGATCCTCGAAATCTTCGACATCACCAAGGTCGGCAAGATCGCCGGCTGCCGTGTCACCGAAGGCAAGGTCGAGCGTGGTGCTGGCGTGCGCCTGATCCGCGACAATGTTGTCATCCACGAAGGCACGCTGAAGACCCTGAAGCGCTTCAAGGACGAGGTTGCGGAAGTTCCCGGCGGCCAGGAGTGCGGCATGGCCTTCCAGAACTACGAGGACATGCGCGTCGGCGACGTCATCGAGTGCTTCCGCGTCGAGATGGTGACCCGGACACTCTGAGTTCGAGTGACTTGTCCATACCGGGCGGGTGGTCGAAAGACCGCCGCCCCCAAGTCTATTGAGCAGGTCCTATTGAGAATGACCATATGAGACATGTGGCACGGTCCCATCCCGCGCCTCACGCTTTCAGGATCGAGAAAAATGCCCCGTCCAACCACATCCAGCCCATCCCAGCGCATGCTGCGCGTCGCCGAACAGGTCCGCCATGCGCTGTCCGAAACCTTGCAGCGCGGCGAGATCATCGATCCGCTGATCGAGAATACCGTGGTTTCGGTCTCGGAAGTGCGCATGTCGCCCGACCTGAAGGTCGCCACCGCTTTCGTCTCGCCGCTCGGCGCCAAGGATACCGATGCGGTGGTCGAGGCGCTGAACAAGCATGCGAAATTCGTGCGTGGCCGTGTCTCCGGCGCGCTGCGGCAGATGAAGTTCATGCCGGAGTTCCGCTTCAAGCTCGACACCTCCTTCGACAATTTCGCCAGGATCAACGATCTCTTGAAGTCGCCCGAAGTGGCGCGCGATCTGGCCCCCGAAGACCAGGACAAAGACGACAACAAGGACACCGAATAGTGGCGCGTCGCGGCAAGAAGAAGGGCCGGCCGATCTCGGGCTGGCTGGTCCTGGACAAGCCGGTCGGCATGGGTTCGACCGAAGCCGTCTCCAAGATCAAATGGCTGTTCCAGGCGGAAAAGGCCGGCCATGCCGGCACACTCGACCCGCTCGCCTCCGGCATGCTGCCAATCGCGCTCGGCGAAGCCACCAAGACCGTGCCTTACGTGCAGGACGGCGCCAAGATCTATCGCTTCACCGTTGCCTGGGGGCAGGAGCGCTCCACCGATGATCTCGAAGGTCCGGTGACGAAGAGCTCTGACTTGCGTCCGTCGGAAGCCGAAGTGATTGCGCTGCTGCCGAAATACACCGGCGTCATCATGCAGACGCCGCCGCAATTCTCGGCCATCAAGATCGCAGGCGAGCGCGCCTATGATCTGGCCCGCGACGGCGCGACGGTCGACATACCCGCGCGGGAGATCGAGATCGGTCGGTTGGAAGTGATCGAGCACGACACCGACCATACCGTTTTCGAGGTCGAATGCGGCAAGGGCACCTATGTGCGCTCGCTGGCCCGCGACATGGGCCGCGACCTCGGCTGCTGCGGCCATATTTCCGAACTGCGCCGGGTCGAGGTCGAGCCGTTCACCCCGGAGGATTTCGTCACCATCGCCGAACTGGAAGCCGCCCGTTTCGGTACGCCGGGTGAAGACAACCCAGACGCGACAGACGCCGCTGACACGATAGAAGCCGCTGACGTGGTGGAAGCGCCAATCGACTTCGACGCCATCGATGCGCTTCTGGTGGATACATCAGCGGCCCTCGACTGCCTGCCGCAGATCGCCATCAGCGACGACGCGGCGACGAAGATCCGCCTCGGCAATCCGGTCATCATCCGCGGCCGCGACGCACCGGTGGAAGCCGAAGAAGCCTGCGCCACGGCGCGCGGCAAGCTGGTCGCCATAGGTGCCATCGAGCAAGGCATGTTCAAGCCCAAGCGGGTCTTTGCCGGGTGATGGCTCTCGTCTAACTTCAATTCGACTTTACGCTCGAGGGGCACATGGCAAAGGCCGAGGTGGTGAAAAAGCGGGCGCCCGTGAAGACGCGACGGCCGCCGGTCGGTGCGTCTCCTGGCACGCTGATCGCCGATCCGGCGGCGCGGCGCTCGGAACTGCGGCTGACCCTGATCTCGCCGCAGAAATTCAAGACCATCGAAAACGCCAGCATCGACGACCTCAACACCCATTGCGACAAATGGCCGGTCATCTGGCTCGACTGCACCGGCCTCGCCAACATTCCGCTGATCGAGGAGATCGGCCGCATTTTCAGCCTGCATCCGCTGGCGCTGGAGGACGTCGTCAACACCGGCCAGCGGCCGAAGGTCGACTTCTTCGAGGATCATGCCTTTGTCGTCGTCAGGATGATCGACGATGTCACGTCGCATCGCTACGAGCAGATCGCCGTCTTCTTTGGCAAGAACTTCGTCGTCACCTTCCAGGAGCGTGAAGGCGACCCGTTCGATCCCGTGCGCAAGCGCATCGAAAGCTCGGCGCCCAACCGGTTGCGCGCGCGCGGCGCCGACTACCTCGCCTACGCGCTGATCGACGCCGTCGTCGACAGCTATTTTCCGCCGATCGAGGCCGCCGGTGAGCTGGTCGACGGCATCGAGGACGAGATGCTGAATTCGCCGCACAAGCATCAGATGCGGCAACTGCATGAATTGCGGCGCGACGCCAATGTGCTGAAGGGGGTGCTGTGGCCGATGCGCGATGCGCTGGCAACGCTGATCCGCAACGACGTGCCCTATGTGAAGGCCGAAACCAAGATCTTTCTCAACGACACGCTCGACCATTCGCTCAGGCTTATCGAACTGGTCGAAACCCAGCGCGACATGCTGACCGGCCTGATCGAGATGCATCTGTCACTGAGCCAGGCGCGTACCAACGACGTCATCAGCTATCTCACCATCGTCTCGGTCATCTTCATGCCGCTCACCTTTCTGGTCGGCATCTGGGGCATGAATTTCGATCCACAGTCTTCGCCCTGGAATATGCCGGAGCTAAAAGCCTATTATGGCTATCCGGCATCGCTGCTGTTCATGGCGCTTGTCGCGTTTGGGCTGATCGCCTTCTTCAAATGGAAGAAATGGCTTTGACAAGGATAAAACCCGCCATTAGGGGCTGAAAAGCCGGCTTGTGAATTGGGCTGGTGTTTTCCGGGGAATTGCACTATATGCGCCGCAGCATAGCGCTAAGACGCTTTGCTTGTACCGGCCCCTGCTGGACGACATCCCGGCTGAGGGCGACCCGTTTCCTCAAACAGATAAGGAAAAACACGATGTCGATTACTGCCGAGCGCAAACAGGAATTGATGGGTGAATTCGCAACCGCCAAGGGCGATACCGGGTCTCCGGAAGTCCAGGTGGCCATCCTTTCCGAGCGCATCAAGAACCTGACCGACCATTTCAAGGACCACAAGAAGGATAACCATTCCCGCCGTGGTCTGCTCGCCCTCGTCTCCCAGCGCCGCAGCCTGCTTGATTATCTCAAGCGCAAGGACGACGCGCGCTACCAGACGTTGATCGAGAAGCTCGGTCTGCGCCGTTGACGAATTGACCGGCGGGCTTTCTTCGGAGGGCCCGCCGGTCGCGCATTCTGCCAGTCGTATCGACTGGCCAGACCCGGTTTCGAGCATGCAGAGGGCCACTCGAAACCGCCCATGGACGGTCATGGGGCAGGATTGCAGGACGCTCGCGCGCTCGCCGCGCTGAAATCACCGAGCTTCCCGTTGTCTTGCCCGTGGCTGCCCGAGAAAGGAAGCCAGGGAAAGGGCATCCGCGCACCGTGAAACGGCGCGGCCCTTTCCGCTTATTAAGGACAAGATATGTTCAATCACCACAAAGTGGAAATCGAATGGGGCGGTCGTCCGCTCATCCTCGAAACCGGCAAGATCGCGCGCCAGGCCGACGGCGCGGTGCTCGCGACCTACGGTGAGACCAAGGTTCTCGCCACCGTCGTTTCGATGAAGGAGCCCAAGCCCGGCCTCGATTTCTTCCCGCTGACCGTCAACTACCAGGAAAAGACCTACGCCGCCGGCAAGATCCCGGGCGGCTATTTCAAGCGTGAAGGCCGTCCGAGCGAGAAGGAAACGCTGGTTTCCCGCCTCATCGACCGCCCGATCCGCCCGCTGTTCGCCGCAGGCTACAAGAACGACACGCAGATCGTCGTCACCGTCGTTCAGCATGACCTCGAGAACGATCCCGACATCCTGTCGATCGTTGCCACCTCGGCGGCCCTGACCCTTTCGGGCGTTCCCTTCATGGGCCCGATCGGCGGCGCCCGCGTCGGCTACATCAACGGCGAATACGTGCTCAACCCGCATGTCGACGAGATGCAGGAATCCAAGCTTGACCTCGTCGTCGCCGGCACCACCGACGCCGTTCTGATGGTCGAGTCCGAAGCCAAGGAACTCGGCGAAGAGCTGATGCTCGGCGCCGTCATGTTCGGCCACAAGGGCTTCCAGCCGGTCATCGACGCCATCATCAAGCTGGCCGAAGTTGCCGCCAAGGAACCGCGCGACTTCACCGCGCCGGACTATTCCGCGCTCGAAGCCGAAATGCTGAAGATCGTCGAAGGCGAGCTTCGCGATGCCTACAAGAACATCGACAAGCAGAAGCGCTACGCCGCCGTCGACGCCGTCAAGGCGAAGGTCAAGGCCGCGTTTGCTCCGGCTGAAGGCGAAGAGGCCAAGTACACGTCCGAACAGATCGGCACCGTGTTCAAGGAACTCCAGGCCAAGGTCGTGCGCTGGAACATCCTCGACACCGGCTCGCGCATCGATGGCCGCGACCTCAAGACCGTCCGCAAGATCGTCTCCGAAGTCGGCGTCCTGCCGCGCACCCACGGTTCGGCACTGTTCACCCGCGGCGAGACCCAGGCGCTGGTCGTTGCCACGCTCGGCACCGGCGAGGACGAGCAGTATGTCGATTCGCTGACCGGCATGTACAAGGAGAAGTTCCTCCTTCACTACAACTTCCCTCCCTACTCCGTCGGTGAAACCGGCCGCATGGGTTCGCCGGGCCGCCGCGAAATCGGCCATGGCAAGCTCGCCTGGCGCGCTATCCGCCCGATGCTGCCGAGCGCTGACCAGTTCCCCTACACGCTGCGCGTCGTCTCGGAGATCACCGAGTCCAACGGCTCGTCGTCGATGGCGACCGTCTGCGGCACCTCGCTGGCGCTGATGGATGCTGGTGTTCCGCTGGCCAAGCCCGTCGCCGGTATCGCCATGGGCCTGATCAAGGAAGGCGAGCGCTTCGCCGTTCTCTCCGACATCCTTGGCGACGAGGATCACCTCGGCGACATGGACTTCAAGGTCGCCGGCACCGCCAACGGCATCACCTCGCTGCAGATGGACATCAAGATCGATGGCATCACCGAGGAGATCATGCAGATCGCGCTTGGCCAGGCCAAGGACGGCCGTCTGCATATCCTCGGCGAGATGTCGAATGCGCTCTCCGGCGCGCGTTCGGAGCTAGGTGAGTTCGCACCGCGCATCGAGGTCATGCACATCCCGACCGACAAGATCCGTGACGTCATCGGCTCGGGCGGCAAGGTCATCCGCGAAATCGTCGAAAAGACCGGCGCCAAGATCAACATCGAGGACGACGGCACGGTCAAGATCGCTTCGTCGAACGCCAAGGAGATCGAGGCGGCGAAGAAGTGGATCCACACCATCGTCGCCGAGCCGGAAGTCGGCGAGATCTACGAAGGCACGGTCGTCAAGACCGCCGACTTCGGCGCTTTCGTCAACTTCTTCGGTCCGCGTGACGGCCTCGTCCACATCTCGCAGCTTGCCAACGACAGGGTTGCCAAGACCTCGGACGTCGTCAAGGAAGGCGACAAGGTCTGGGTCAAGCTGATGGGCTTCGACGAGCGCGGCAAGGTCCGCCTGTCGATGAAGGTCGTCGACCAGGCCACCGGCAAGGAACTCGCCCGCGACAAGAAGACCGAAGGCGAAGAAAACGCCGCCTGATCGGTCCGAGATCGTAAATCGAAGCGGGCGCGGCTTATGTCGCGCCCGTTTTCATTTTCAGCCCGGGTTTTCATTTTCGGCCCGTCTTTTTTCATTTCAGACTGTCAAGACAGGCCTCGTTTCGAGATCGAACAATGTCCGCCGAACCGCTGAAGACGCTTTTCCATCCCTTTGAGGCCGAGGCTGTTCCGTTGCCGGGAAAGGGCGATCGCGCCCTGTTTCTCGGCGCCGAACCGGGCTTTCGCCCGCCCGAAGGCTTCGAGGCCACGCTTCACCTCGTACAGGGCTTCCGGCCACATTTTCGCGCGCTGCAGGCGTCTGGGCTCATCGTCACCGCGCAAGCCGAAGGCGGCGACTTTGCCATGGCACTTGTGCTTGCCGGTAGGCATCGCGGCCTGAACGAATTGCGCCTCGCCGAGGCGCTCGAGCGCGTGGCACCGGGCGGTTTGGTGGTCGTTGCCGGCGGCAAGGACGATGGTATCGCCAGCCTGCGCAAGCGCGTCGACGAACTTGTGCCGCTTGAGGGCCATCTGCCGAAATATCACGGCATTGCCTTCTGGTTTCGCCGTCCTGCCGATCTGGCCGCCGCGCAAGACCTGCGCGCCGCCAATCCCGCTCTGCTGGTTGAAGGCCGTTTCCGCACCGCGCCCGGCATGTTTTCCTTCGACCGGCTCGATACCGGCTCGAGATTGCTGGTCGAGAACCTGCCCAATGATCTGCGTGGCAGCATCGCCGATTTCTGCGCCGGCTGGGGCTATGTAGCTGCCGAGATAGCCGCCCGGTCACCGGGCATTTTGGCGCTCGACCTCTATGAGGCCGATTTCGCTGCGCTCGAAGCCGCAAAGCTCAATCTGGCAGGGGTTAGCCAGTCGATCGCCAGGGATTTCTTCTGGACTGATCTGCTGAAGGAGCCGGTCGAGAAGCGCTACGACGCGATCGCCATGAACCCGCCCTTTCACCGCAGCCGCGCGGCCGAGCCGGAGATCGGCGCCGGCATGATCCATTCGGCGGCCAAGGCCTTGAAGCCAGGTGGGCGGCTGTTCATGGTCGCCAACCGTCAGCTTCCCTACGAGCCGGTACTGTCGGCGGCCTTCTCGAGCCATGCCGAACTCGCCCGTGACGGCATGTTCAAGGTGCTTGTCGCGCGTCGTTAAAGCATGATCCCGAAAAGTGGGAACCGGTTTTCGGAAAAAGATCATGCTTGAGTGAGCAGATGCGGCACCACGTTCAATGCAGATTGGCGACGCGCCGCGTCTCGTCGGTGACGTGAACGTCGCCAACCCTGAACTTGAGTGGCGCCGGCCTGCCGAACAGGTAGCCCTGCACCACTTCGCAGCCGGCTGCCCTCAGCAGCGTCGCCTGGCTTTCGGTCTCGACGCCTTCGGCGATGATGCTCACGCCAAGCGCGCGCGAAAGCCCGACAATGGTCGAAACGACCGCGCCGGAGCTGGAGTCCGTGTCGAGGCGGCTGACGAAGGAGCGGTCGATCTTCAGCTTGCCGAACGAGAAGTCGATCAGGTAGCTCAGATTGGAATAGCCGGTGCCGAAATCGTCGACGGCAACCGAGATGCCCATGTCTGCCAGCTGCTTCAGGATGGTGGCGGCGCGGTCGCGATCCTGCATCATTGCCGTCTCGGTCACTTCCAGTTCCAGCCGCGACGGCTTGATGCCGGTGCTCGTCATGGTGTCGCGCACGATACCGACGAAGTCCTTGGTCATGAACTGCACCGGCGAGATGTTGACGGCGACGAAGCAGTCGTCGGGTAGATGGCGGGCGTCGCTGCAGGCCTTGCGCAGCACCCATTCGCCGATCGGACCGATCATGCCGGTTTCCTCGGCGATCGGAATGAACTCCATCGGCGGGATCATGCCGCGTTCGGGATGCCGCCAGCGGATCAGCGCTTCATAACCGACGATGCGGCCGGTCGGGAGATCGAGCTGCGGCTGGTAGTGAAGGTCGAAGTCGCCGCGCTCGAAGGCAACGTGCAACTCGGACTCGACCCACTGGCGATGGTCGGCGACCCTGCCCATTTCAGCGTGGAAGACCGACCAGTTGCCGACGCCGCTGGCGCGCGCATTCTGCAGCGCCAGATTGGAGCGGCGCAGGATGAGGACGGGATCGACACCGTCCTTTGGCATTGCCACGATGCCCACCGACAGGCTGACCGATTGCAGGTGCGTGCTGAGCTCATAGGGCTCCATCATCTCGTCGATGAGCCTCTCGACGGCACTTTCCAGCGACCCCGACACCTGGTTGTCGGGGAGCAGAACGGCGAATTCACCGGCGCCGATTCGTCCGATTGCCACGCGTTGCGGCACGCAGGTCTTCAATCGCTTGGTGAAGGCACGGATCAACTCGTCGCCCTGACTGTAGCCGATAGCGTCGTTGATCTGTTTGAACCGATCGATGTCGATGTCGATGAGGAACATCGGCTCGCCCGTCCGGCTGGTCGCGCATGCCGCCTCGGCGATCTTGCCGACCATCGCCGGACGCGCCAGCAGGCCGGTCAGCTTGTCGAAATGGGTTTCGTTGAAGACGAAGTCCACCGATTCATCGACGCCGGCGAAGAAGGACATCGCGGCTACCGACGCCGCCAGTGCGCAAAGGGCAGCCAACATTGCGACCAGCATGTCCACCGATATGCCGGCAAAACCATCACCGAGACCGTGCTTCAGGCCCCAGAGTCCGAGGACGAAACTGCCGATACCCGAGCTTGCTATGGTGAGCAGTCGGAACACCGGCGTTCGCTTCGGGTTGCTGACGACAGGCATTGAAAGGTCCCCAGAGTACAGGGCTTTCTAGCGGATATGTCTTTAAAATGAGTTTCCGCGAATGCGTCCAATTTTATTGGACCGGAAGTATTTCTTGTGCGGACTAAAGCGTGTCGCGTTGAAACGGATTCGCTCGACGCACTTTAAGCTTGTGTTTTATGCATGTCGTCGTCCCAAAACCGCTGCGCACTTTTGGGCGCCATGCATTAGTCTCGCCCGCCGTCGGTCTGCTTCAATTCATCGAGCGTCGGCATGGAAACGATGTGATAGCCGGAATCGACATAATGGATTTCGCCGGTAACGCCCGAAGACAGATCGGACAACAGATAAAGCGCGGAACCGCCGACCTCATCGATGGTCACGGTGCGGCGCAGCGGCGAGTTGCGCTGCTGGTAGGAGAACATGTGGCGCGCATCGGAAATCCCGGCGCCGGCGAGCGTACGCACCGGTCCAGCCGATATGCCGTTCACCCGGATGCCGCGCGGACCGTAGTCGTTGGCGAGGTAACGCACACTGGCCTCCAGCCCGGCCTTGGCGACGCCCATGACATTGTAGTTCGGCATGACGCGGACCGAACCCGCATAGGTCAGCGTGATCATCGATCCGCCGTCCGGCATCAAGGCGGCGGCCTGGCGGGCGATCTCGGTGAAGGAGTAGCAGGAGATCACCATGGTGCGGATGAAATTGTCCCGGCTGGTATCGGCGTAGAGGCCCTTCAGTTCGTTCTTGTCGGAAAAGCCGATGGCGTGGACGACGAAATCAAGCCCGCCCCAGGCGTTGCCCAGGGTCTCGAATGTGGCGGCGACCGAAGCGCTGTCCTCGACGTCGCACGGCACGACCAGCGAGGCGCCGAGCTTGTCGGCGAGTGGCTTGACCCGGCGCCCGAAGGCGTCACCCTGATAGGTGAAGGCGAGCTCCGCCCCATGTTCGGACAATTTCCGGGCGATACCCCAGGCGATCGAATGATCGTTGGCGACACCCATGACAAGCCCGCGCTTGCCCTTCATCAATCCGTCCATGCAGGCAGTCCTTATGCGGAATAGCGCTGGAAAACGAGCGTTGCGTTGGTGCCACCGAAGCCGAACGAATTTGACAAAACAGTGTCGATCTTGGCGTTGTCGATGCGCTTTCGCACGATCGGCATACCCTCGAATTCGGGGTCGAGGGTCTCGATATGGGCGCTTTCGCCGATGAAACCGCCCTGCATCATCAGGATCGAGTAGATGGATTCCTGCACGCCGGCCGCGCCCAGCGAGTGGCCGGTCAGCGATTTCGTCGACGTGATGTACGGCATCTTTTCGCCGAACACCTCGCGGATCGCGCCCATTTCCTTGGAATCGCCCACCGGCGTCGACGTGCCATGGGTGTTGATGTAGTCGACCGGTGTGGAAATCGTCGCCAGGGCCTGGCGCATGCAGCGGACCGCGCCTTCGCCGGATGGCGCCACCATGTCGTAGCCGTCCGAGGTCGCGCCGTAGCCGACGATCTCGGCGTAGATCTTGGCGCCGCGCGCCTTGGCATGCTCCAGCTCTTCCAGCACCAGCACGCCGGCGCCGCCGGCGATGACGAAGCCGTCGCGATTGGCGTCATAGGCGCGCGAGGCGGCGGATGCCCGGTCGTTGAATTTCGACGACATGGCGCCCATGGCGTCAAACAGGTCCGACATCGTCCAGTCGAGGTCCTCATGGCCGCCGGCAAAGACCATGTCCTGCTTGCCCCACTGGATTAGTTCGTAGCCATTGCCGATGCAATGTGCCGAGGTCGAGCAGGCCGACGAGATCGAGTAGTTGACGCCGTGGATCTTGAACCAGGTGGCAAGCGTTGCCGATGCGGTCGACGACATTGCCTTTGGCACCGCGAACGGACCGATGCGCTTGGGACTGCCGTTCTTCAGCGTGATCTCTGCCGCTTCGACGATGGTGCTGGTGGATGGTCCGCCAGATCCCATGACGATGCCGGTGCGCTCATTGGTGATGTCGCTCTCGCCGAGGCCGGCATCCGCGATCGCCTGATCCATGGCGACGTGGTTCCAGGCGGCACCTTTCGACAGGAAGCGCATCGCGCGGCGATCGATCATCGCGGATGGATCGAGCGTCGGCGCTCCCCAGACCTGGCAGCGGAAGCCATGTTCGGCGAAGGAATCGGAGAAGCTGATGCCGGATCTGGCGTCATGCAGCGAGGTTTGCACCTCGTTGGCATTGTTGCCGATCGACGACACGATGCCGAGGCCTGTGACTACGACACGTCTCATTCGCAACTCCTTCCAGGGGGGCCGGCCGGGGTTCCCGGTCAGCCGACCGCCGACTGCTTGGACAGACCGACCTTCAAATCCGTTGCCGCGTATATGGGTTCGCCATCCGCCTTCAGCCAGCCATCGGCAATGCCGAGCACCAGCCGGCCGCGCATCACGCGCTTGAAGTCGATCCCATACTCGACCTTCTTCACCGAGGGCGTCACCATGCCCCTGAATTTTACCTCACCGGTCGACAGCGCCATTCCCTTGCCGGGTTCACCGAGCCAGCCGAGATAGAAGCCCGTCAATTGCCACATGGCGTCGAGGCCGAGGCACCCGGGCATGATCGGATTGCCGATGAAATGGCAGGCAAAGAACCACAGGTCCGGCTTGATGTCGAATTCCGCGCGGATGAAGCCCTTGTCGAAGGCGCCGCCCGTCTCGCTGATCTCGGTGATGCGGTCGAACATCAGCATGGGCGGATAGGGAAGCTGGGCATTGCCCGGTCCGAACAGTTCGCCGCGGGCGCAGGCCAGCAATTCGTCGTAGTCGTAGCTGGATTTCGAACCCGCCATCAATCTCGTCCCCATATCGTTCCGGGCTATCGGGCGCCCTTGTCGTTGGTTTCCTAACACAATCTGTTTCAGGCCGGAAACCGGCGTTTGCGCTTAACCTGCTCGTCTGCCTGGGTCAATGCGCGCTATTGATCGCATTCGGACGACAGAATATATGTCAGCAGGGGTCCGGGTTCGGCAGACGTTCATTTTTTTGCCATTCTGGGCGTGTCTTAGGGCGGAACTGTGGGGTTCGACAAGAAGATGGGCCTGGACGGTCGGAAGGAAAATGTCGCTGTGGACAAGCGGGTCCGTGAAGCCGGCCTGAGGCCGACACGCCAACGCATTGCGCTGGCCGACCTGCTTTTCGCCAAGGGCGACCGCCATCTGTCGGCCGAGGAACTGCACGAGGAGGCGGTCGCCGCCGGCGTGCCGGTGTCGCTGGCCACCGTCTACAATGCCCTTCACCAGTTCACCCAGGCAGGCCTGTTGCGCATCCTCGCCGTTGAGGGCGCGAAGACCTATTTCGACACCAACACCTCCGACCACCACCATTTCTACATCGAAGGCGAAAACCGCATATTCGACATCGACAGCGGTCCGGTGACGGTTGCCAACCTGCCGGAGCCGCCGGAGGGGATGGAGATCGCCAATGTCGACATCGTGGTGAGGCTGCGCCCCAAGCGCTGCGAATGACCGGCGAGGCCAGAATGATCGACCAGGCCGGAATAATCGGCCAGGCCAGAATAATCGGCAAGGGATGAAACCCCTCGACCTGACAATCCGGCTCGAATGGGCCATCGTTGCGGTGGCTGCCGTCGTCTTCTACGGTTCAACCGGCATGTCCTGGTGGCTCTTCGGATTGCTTATCCTGGCGCCTGACTTGTCGATGTTTGGCTATCTGGCCGGGCCGCGCGTCGGTGCCCTTGCCTACAACGCCCTGCATATCCTGATCGTGCCCGTGCTGCTGCTGCTTGCCGGTCATCTGTCCGGCAATGCGACCGCGACGGCGGTTGCATTGATCTGGATCGCCCACATCGCCATCGATCGTGCGCTGGGCTACGGCCTGAAGCTGCCAACCGGCTTTCAGGACACCCATCTCGGCCGTATCGGGCGCTAAGAGACTGTCTGGACGCTCTACTCTGGCGCCCGTCTGATGGCGGTTCCCGCGCCTCCGCGACCGCGAATAAGGTCAAAAGATCAGTTCTTGACCCGTTCACCGGGATAGGCGCCCCAGACAACCGACTGGGCGAGCCAGCCGGTGTGGCCATCGAACGTCATTTCACACCACTGGCCGTCGCAGGACTTGATCGTGCCCATGACGCCAGGCTCGACCATCGCGACCACCCTTGCGTCCTTTTCAGGGCTGTTGAGAAGGTTGACCTGGGCACCCTTGCCGCGCTGCCACGGGGCGACGATTGCCGTGCGCCGGCCGGAAAGCAGCGACTGGTTGATCCAGCCTTCCGAACCGTCGGCATCGCGTACGCGGCGCCATGTATCGAATTCCTGGATGATCTCCATAGGCAGGCCGGCCTTCATGTACATCCAGTCGACCGAGTAGTTGGCGCCGGGGCCGACGCGCGAGTTGACGCGGCCGGATTTCAGGCTGACGAATCGCGGCAGCGGCAGACCGCTCGGGCCGAGCGTGACGACGCTCTGGGCAGGTGCTGCCGCACTCTGCGCCGCGGCAAGCGGAGGATAAAGCAGAGCGCCGAGAAATGCTGCACTGAGGGTCAGGCGAAGCGACGCGAAACCAGACACTTTCATTCCTTTCGGCGCTTGCCTTGGCGCCCCTTTTTCTTTGTCTTCGGCGGCACCGCTTGTTACATGGGGTAATCGGCACCGCGACCGGCTTTCAGTTTCGCCGGTCTTGGTTAAAGAGGTCTCAACGAGATCGGGATACGAGGAAACAATGGCAGGCAAAAAGAAGCCTCTCGTGGTCATCACGCGAAAGCTGCCCGACCTGGTCGAGACCCGCATGCGCGAACTGTTCGATGCCCGGCTGAATGTCGAGGACAGGCCGATGACGCAACCGGAACTGGTTGCGGCGGTCAAGGAAGCCGACGTGCTGGTGCCGACGGTGACCGACCAGATCGATGCCGCGCTGATCGCCCAGGCCGGCGACAATCTCAAGCTGATCGCCAATTTCGGCAATGGCGTCGACAAGATCGATGTCGAGGCCGCGGCCAAGAAGGGCATCACCGTCACCAATACGCCCAATGTGCTGACCGAGGACACCGCCGATATGACCCTGGCGCTGATGCTGGCGGTGCCGCGGCGGCTGGTGGAAGGCGCCAACGTGCTCACCGGCGACAAGAAATGGGCCGGCTGGTCGCCGACCTGGATGCTTGGCCGGCGCATCTGGGGCAAGCGGCTCGGCATTGTCGGCATGGGGCGCATCGGCACCGCGGTCGCGAGGCGCGCCAAAGCCTTCGGTCTGTCGATCCACTACCACAACCGCCATCGCGTGCTGCCGGCCGTGGAAGACGGGCTGGAAGCGACCTATTGGGAAAGCCTCGACCAGATGCTGGCCCGCATGGACATCATTTCGGTCAATTGCCCGTCGACGCCGGCGACCTTCCATCTGCTTTCGGCGCGGCGGCTGGCGCTGCTGCAGCCCACGGCCTATGTCGTCAACACCGCGCGCGGCGACATCATCGACGAGGAAGCGCTGGTCAAGCTGATCCAGGACGGCAAGATCGCCGGCGCCGGCCTCGACGTCTACGAGCACGAGCCGGCACTGAACGCAAAGCTGCTGAAGCTCGCCGCCAAGGGCAAGGTCGTGCTTCTGCCGCATATGGGCTCGGCGACGCTCGAAGGCCGCATCGACATGGGCGAAAAGGTCATCATCAACATCCGCGCATTCGTCGACGGCCACCGTCCGCCGGATCGCGTGCTGCCGCTTAGAGTATGATCCCGAAAAGTGGAGACCGGTTTTCTCGGACAAACGGAAACCGTTTGTCTAGAGATCATGCTCAAACAAAGAGATAGAGCCCCATCCCGATTCCATCGGGATGGAATAGGCTCTAGAACCCGACGCCAGGCTTTCGAAAGAAAGACAAGGCTTACGCAAGGACCTTGCGCATGGTGATCGAGGTTGGCCGGATATAGCCCTCATGCGCCGTCCGTTCGGTCTCGTGAAAGCCGAAGCGGGCAAAGGCCGCATGGTTTCCGGTCAGTTCGATCCGCGTCTGAAGCTCGACCGCAGCCTTGCCTCGGCTGCGGGCAAGATCCTCGACCGCCTGCATCAACCGCCGGCCAATGCCTTGTCCCTGACAATCCGGCGCAACGGCGAGCTTGCCGACATAATATTCCGCCGTCCTTTCAAGGGCAAAACCGCAGCCGACGATCCTGTCACCGTTGAGCGCCACGAAGCCAATCTCACGCCGCGCCTTGTCGCGCAGAGTGTCGGCGGTCAGCAGGTGCGCCGAGGAGGGCGGGTCGATGACGCCGTCCATGCCGGCGAAGGCATCCGTGATCAATGCGAGCACATCGTCCCAGCGGTCGAAATCGGCTGGGATCCGCGTGATGGAGACAGCTTCTTTCCAGTTCACGGTGTCAGTTTCTCTTGTAGCGGATGGTGTCGAAGCGCGCGGCCAGCGCATCATAGAGCAGCAGCCGGCCAACCAGCGGCTCGCCGATGCCGGTGATCAGCTTGATCGCCTCCATCGCCTGCAGCGTGCCGACGACGCCGGTCAGCGCACCAAGCACACCGGCCTCGGCACAGGACGGCACCAGGCCAGGCGGCGGCGGTTCCGGAAACAGATCGCGATAGCCGGGGTTGGGCTTGCCGTCCTTGCCGTCTTCGAATGGCTTCAGCACGGTCACCGAGCCGTCGAAGCGTCCGACGGCGGCATGCACCAGCGGTTTCCTCTCGCTCGCGCAGGCGTCGGCCACCGCATAGCGGGTTTCGAAATTGTCGGAACCGTCGACGACGATGTCATAACGGGCGACGAGGGCAGGGGCATTGTCCGTGGTCAGCCGGAACGTGTGCGTCTCGACGATGGTGTTAGGATTGATGCGCTCGATTGCCGCCTTGGCACTACCGGTTTTCAGCATGCCGACAGTGTCGGTGCCGTGAATGACCTGGCGCTGCAGATTGGAAAGCGAAACGGTGTCATCGTCGATCACGCCGAGCGTGCCGACGCCGGCGGCGGCAAGATATTCGAGCACCGGCGCGCCCAGTCCGCCGGCGCCGATGACCAGAACCCGCGCCTGCTTCAGTCTCTGCTGGCCGGCGCCGCCGACCTCGGGCAGCACGATGTGGCGGGCATAGCGTTCGATCTCGTCGGCGGTCAGGGCGGCAGCGGTCATTGCCGGACCATATAGTGGCTGAAAAATCTTGTCAGGAGCTAATGCATGTCGCCCAAAAGTGCGAAGCGGTTTTGGGACAAGGACATGCATGAACAAAGATCTAGATCGTTGGCCCAACCGTGCCGTGGTCGACAGTCAGGAATTGCGCACGCCCCTTGAGACTGGAAAACAGCGCCGCATCGGTTCCGGTCATGAACGCCTGGCAGTTCAAGTCTTCGAGGATGGAAAACAGCGCCGCGCGCCGCCCGCCATCGAGATGCGCGGCAATTTCGTCGAGCAGCAGGATCGGTGTCATGCCTGACATCTCGCCGGTCAGCCGGGCGTGTGACAGGACGATGCCGACCAGTAGCGCCTTCTGCTCACCTGTGGAGCAGAGCTCGGCCGGCATTGCCTTGGGGCGGTGCCGAACCACCAGATCCGATCGGTGCGGTCCCTCGAGCGTGCGCCCGGCGGCGCGGTCGCGGTCACGGCCGTCGGCAAGCGTCCGACGGAACCGCTCCTCGACATCGACTGCCGGCGCGGCGGCAATCTCGGCCTCCAGGTCACCCGAAAGGCCGATATCGGCCTGCGGAAACGGTCCGGTGTCGGGCAGCCTGTCGATCATTGCGGCCAGCAGGCGCACCATCTCGGCGCGCGCGGCGGCGATCGCCACACCGGTTTCGGCCATTTGTGTCTCGATCGCCTCGAACCAACGGTCGTCCCGGGAACCTTCGGTAAGCAGTCGGTTACGGCCGCGCATCGCCTTCTCGTAGTCGATCGCGCGCTGGCCGTGGCCGGGATCGATCGCCAGCACCAGCCGATCGAGAAAGCGCCGGCGATCCGCGGCCGGTCCGGTGAACAACGCGTCCATCGCAGGTGTCAGCCACACCACGCGCAGCCATTCCAGCATGTCCTCGGCTGAACGCGCCGAAGCGCCGTTGATACGCACCCGCCTGCCGCCTTCGCCAGCACCGTCGCCACCCGAAATGCCCGTACCGATCTCGACCTGGCCGTCGGGCCCGTCGAGCCGCGCATGCAGGGCAAAGCCGCCGTCGCCGCCCTCGCGCGCCACATCCGCATAAGGCGCGCGGCGCAAACCGCGTCCCGGCGTCAGCAAGGAGATCGCTTCGAGGAGATTGGTCTTGCCGGCACCGTTGTCGCCGGAAAAAACCACAGCACCCGGCGCCAGGTCGATCACCAGCCCCGCGTAGTTGCGAAAATTAGTAAGTGTAAGCTTACTTATGTAAGTCTGTGCCGGCAACCGCTATCCGCCTATAGAGCGGTTCGTCGTTTCACGGAAACGCAGAACCGCTCTATCTCTTTGTTTTGATGCAATTCCGGACGGAAAACCGTTTCGCACTTTTCCTGGAATTGCTCTAGAAGTCGCCGCAACCATCGTTCTCGCTGCCGGTCCAGTCGCGAAGCCGGATTGGTTAGACCCGCATCGGCATCAGGACGTAGAGCGCGGTCTCGTCGGCCATGTCGTGGATCAGCGTCGGCGAACCGGCGTCGGCCAGCATGAACTTGGCCTCCGTGCCGGTCAGCTGCGCGGCAACGTCGAGCAGGTACTTGGCGTTGAAGCCGATCTCGATCGGATCGGACGAATAGTCGGCGGCCAGTTCCTCGGTGGCGCTGCCTGAATCCGGATTGTTGACCGCAAGCGTCACCTGACCCTCGCTGATCGAAAGCTTCACCGCGCGGCCGCGTTCGGAGGAGATGGTCGAGACGCGATCGACTGCGGCGGCGAAACTCTGGCGGTCGATGATCAGCCTCTTGTCGTTACCGGTCGGAATGACCCGCTGATAGTCCGGGAAGGTGCCGTCGATCAGCTTCGAGGTCAAAACCACGCTGCCGATGGTGAAGCGGATCTTGGTGTCCGACAGTTCGGTGGTGACCGCGACATCCGGATCGTCGACCAGCTTCTGCAGCTCGCTCACGGTCTTGCGCGGAATGATGATGCCCGGCATGCCCTCGGAACCCGCCGGCGCGTCGATCTCGGCGCGCGCCAGACGGTGGCCGTCGGTCGCCACCGAGCGCAGCTTCAGCTTGCCGCCGACCTCATGCGTGTGCAGGTAGATGCCGTTCAGATAATAGCGCGTCTCTTCGGTGGAGATGGCGAACTGGGTCTTCTCGATCAGGCCTTTCAGGGCAACCGAGTCGAGACGGAAGATATGCGAGAAGGATCCGGCCGAAAGCTCGGGGAAGTCGGATTGCGGCAGGCACTGGAGGCGGAAGCTCGAACGGCCGGACGTCACCGACATGGCGTTGCCGTCCTCGTCCGTCTTCAGCATCACCTCGGCGCCGTCGGCGAGCTTGCGCACGATGTCGTAGAGCAGATGTGCCGGAACCGTCGTCGCCCCGCCGCGCTCCACCTTGGCAGGCGTTGCTTCCGTCACCTCGAGGTCGAGATCGGTCGCCTTCATTTCGAGGCTGGCGCCCTCGGCGCTGAGCAGCACGTTGGACAGGATCGGTATGGTGTTGCGCCGCTCGACCACACGGTGGACGTGATTGAGCGACTTCAGGAGATTTGACCGTTCCAGGATAACACGCATGACGAAACAGGCTCGCTTGAATGAATGACGGGTCACCAGTGAGCGGCGCCCCGCGAAAGGTCTGAACAGGCTCAGAATCTGCGTAAACTGACAGGAAAAAACCAGCAAACGCAAGCCCGCGCCACCGGTTCGGGTCGGCTACGCGGGCTTTCTGGGGATAAAGGGCACGAAGTCCGCGAGCCGGTGTCGTAAAACCGAAATCCGGATCGCTTCCAGGCAACGCAGCGAGCCCATTCCGGGTTCAGGGCTGCACCCGCAAGCCATTGAATTCCGGTGCTGTTCCGGTTCGAGTTCCCCCGCGCCGGTCAGGCCTGGTCGTTGATCAACCGCCTCAAGAGCTCAAGTTCCTGTGCCAGCGTGTTGTCGTTGCCGGAAAGGTCCTCGATCTTGCGCACGGCGTGCAGCACAGTGGTGTGGTCGCGGCCGCCGAAACGCCGTCCGATCTCAGGCAGCGAGCGCGGCGTCATCACCTTCGACAGATACATGGCGACCTGCCGCGGCTTGACGATGGTGCGCGTGCGCCGGTTGGACAGCAACTCGGTTTTCGACACGTTGTAGTGGCGCGCGACGATGCGCTGGATGTCCTCGATGCGGACCCGCTTCGGCTCGCCGGTGCGATAGATGTGGCCGAGGATCTCGTCGATCCGGTCGATGGTGATCTGCGGTTCGAAGGACTGGCGGAACAGCAGCTGATTGAACGCCCCTTCCAGCTCGCGTCCGCTGCCGGTCACGGTGCGGGCGACGTGATTGAGGATCTCCTCCGAAATATTGAGCGATGCGTCATCGACCCTGGCGGTGGCAAGGCGCAGGTTGAGCATGCCAAGGCGCATGGCGAAATCGGGTGCCGACATTTCAAGCGCGACGCCGCCATTGAGGCGCGACCGGACTCGCGGTTCGAGCGATTCCAGTTCCGAAGGCGGCCGGTCGGCGGCAACGACGACTTGCTTTGCGCTGTCGAGCAACATGTTGATCAGGTGGCAGAATTCATGCTGGATCGACTTGCCCTGCAGGAACTGCATGTCGTCGATGATGAGCAGGTCGATGTCGCGCAGCTGTTCCTTGAGCGTCAGTGCATTGTTGTCGCGGATCGCGGTGGCAAAGCGCCACATGAAATACTCGGCCGTGAGATAGACGACGCGCGACTTGGGGTTCTGCTTCAGCGATTCCGCGGCGATTGCCTGCAACAGGTGTGTCTTGCCGAGCCCAACGGTTGCGTGAAGGAAAAGCGGATTGAAGCGCACCGCGCTCGATTGCGATTCCGCCACTGCCTTGGCGGCGGCGAAGGCCACCCGGTTCGACGGTCCCTCGATGAAGGAGCCGAATGTGTAGCGCGGATCGAGCGGCGAGCCGAGCACGTTGTGCCGGAATTCGCTCTCGACCGGTGTGCCCGGACGCGGAGCCGGTGCACGCTCTGTCCGGCCGGGGCTGACGGTGCCGGCGGCAAGCGCCGTCTGCGTCTGCCGCGTCATCTTGGCTCGTGCAGGGGCCACCTCCGGCTCGACCTGGCTGCGCCCCTGGCGCGTCGCCGTGCGCACGACGATCTCGATCTTGAGGAGATCGGGATCCTCCTGCTTCCACAGTTCTGAGATGAGGTCGAGATAGTGACCATTGATCCATGAGCGCAGGAAGGCGGTGGGCACCGAGATGCGGATGATGCCCTTGGAAGCCTCCGCGACCTTCATGCGGCCGAACCAGCTCGAATAGACTTCGGTTCCCAGGCGCGCCTTCAACTGGGTCTTGACCCGGTCGAATTTCTGTTCCGCGTCGCTGGACACCGCCATGTCGTTTGCTCCGATCAAAGTTCCAGGAAATGGGAGGTCGCCCGTAAGCTCCCTTTCGATGCCGCTCTGCATGATCTTTTCCTTGTCCTTCCGTACCTGTTTCCACCGGGGATGCGCCTCCTGCATCCGTGTTCCGGCAATTGCGTCTTCGCTACGGTGCCTGCTGCCGCCGCTGGCAGATGACATCGCCAATATCTGGGGGAACCGGTGCCGGCCCATGGAAGCCAGTCCGCGTTGGGTATGTCAGGGCAATACAACACGATCCGGCGAAAAGATCGCCGGCGCGCCGTCTACCTGCCATGTCTAGTTACGCCAGTCCCCTACCGTATCGAAAAAGACAAACCAAACCCGTCCACGGACTTGATCCGCGTCGCAAATCCCGCCAATTTAAGCTGGCCGTTTCAGGCTGGGTCAAGGGCCGGAGCCCCTCCCTTTCGACAGACCGACATTACCGAAATCGCTGTGGATAGGGCAAGGCCGGGACTAACCGATTTTTAAGGAATCTGGTTACTAGAGGCGGGTTCGAGTGGCATGCCGCAACGGCACATTTTAACAAAGCCATTGTGATTCAAACTCTTTTCCGGCGAATATGAAAAAGCCGGCACGGCACGAAATTTTCTGAAATAATTCACTTGACAGCTACTTGTCCCCCATCGCCCCGGCTCGATGTGAACAAGCTGTGGACGACTATCCGTAACTATCTGAATAATATAGATTATTTCTGAGGGTCGAGAATTTTTTAGCTGACTCTTTTCGAGCATGCCGACCATCGGCGGGCATGCATGTGCCGGCAAAGCATTTCGAACTGCGAAATCCGTGTTGTTCACCGTTTCCGAGTATTCTTTTTAAGTACTTGCCGGCAAACGAAAAAACCCGGCACAATCGGCCGGGTTCCAAGAACGTCAGTCCAGGAAGTGATGTCAGGCAGACAGAACCTTGACCCGCTGGGCCAGTCGCGACACCTTGCGCGACGCGGTGTTCTTGTGGATCACGCCCTTGGTTGCGGCGCGCATCAATTCCGGCTCCGCGATCTTGAAGGCCGCCTGTGCGGCAGCCTTGTCACCGGAGGCAAGTGCCTCTTCGACCTGGCGGATATAGGTGCGGACGCGCGAGCGACGGTTCTTGTTGACCGCCGCGCGGCGTACGATCTTGCGCGTTGCCTTTTTGGCCGAGGATGTATTGGCCATGATGCCTCTCTTCTGATCTGGTCGGCGCATGCGGGATGCCGCAGGGCGCAAAAAACAAACGGGCAGCCACGGGGCCGCCTCGGTTGGTGCGGCTTATAGTTCAGCTTTTCCGGCGCGTCAACGCCGCCTGGCCTTCTTTTTGGCGACCGTCGGACTGGCGTCAGCGGTTGCTGAAATTCGGCTTCCGCTTCTCGGCGAAGGCCGCCATGCCTTCCTTCTGGTCCTCGAGCGCGAACAGCGAGTGAAACAGCCGGCGCTCGAACCGCAATCCCTCGGCAAGCGTCGTCTCAAAGGCGCGGTTGACGGCCTCCTTTGCCATCATCACCGATGGCAGCGAGAAGTCGGCGATCCTGGCGGCCGCCTTCAGCGCCTCCTCGATGAGCTCGCCGGCAGGCACGACCCGCGACACCAGGCCCGAACGTTCGGCCTCGGCTGCATCCATCATCCGCCCGGTCAGGCACATGTCCATCGCCTTCGACTTGCCGACGAAGCGGGTCAGCCGTTGCGACCCGCCCATGCCTGGAATGACGCCGAGCGTGATTTCGGGTTGGCCGAACTTGGCCGTGTCGGCGGCAATGATGAAATCGCACATCATCGCCAGCTCGCAGCCGCCGCCCAGCGCATAGCCGGCCACCGCAGCGATGATCGGCTTCCGCGCCCGCGTAAACTCCTCCCAGCCGACGAAGAAGTCCTGCAGATAGGCATCCACATAGGAGATCGCCTGCATCTCCTTGATGTCGGCACCGGCGGCGAAAGCCTTTTCGGAACCGGTGATGACCGTGGCGCCGATGCCGGCATCGGCGCCGAAGCCGTTCACGGCTGCCACCAGTTCGGCCAGGATCTGGGAATTCAGCGCGTTGAGCGCCTGCGGCCTGTTCAGCGTGATCAGCCCGACCTTGCCGCGCGTTTCGGTGATGATCGTCTCATAGGCCATGACTTGCTTCTCCTCGCTCGCCCATCGTCCAGAGCGGCTCATCGTTTCACTGAACCGCAGAACCGCCCTATCTCTTTGTTTTGACGCAATTCCCTAAGGGAAAGCGCTATCCGCTTTTCCCGGGAAAACCGTTTCACACTTTTCCTGGAATTGCTCTAACTCACCGCTGACAGGTCCGGCAATAGAAGGTCGATCGGCCGCTCTGCACGACGCGCTCGATGTGGCCGCTACAGCCGGATTTCGAGCAAGGCTCGCCCTCACGGTCGTAGACGGCGAAGGAATGCTGGAAGTAGCCCAGCGACCCGTCGGTCTGCATATAGTCCCGGAGCGAGGACCCGCCGGCGGCGATCGCATCTGATATCACCGAGCGAATGGCTTCGGCGAGGCGTTCGCTTTGGGCCTGGGCCTTCTTCCCGGGCTTGGCGATCGTGCCCGCCTCGCGCAGCGGCGACAGGCTGGCGCGCCACAGCGCCTCCGACACATAGATGTTGCCGAGCCCGGCGATCAGTCTCTGGTCGAGAAGCGCTGCTTTCAGCGGCGATCGCCGTCCTTTCATCAATGAGGCAAGCAGCGCGCCGTCCAATGTATTGCCGGTTGGCTCGACGCCGAGCCCGGCCAGCATCGGATGGACGTCCGGCGGCCCTTCGGCAAACAACATGAAGCCGAAGCGGCGCGGATCGTTGAAGATCACGCGCGAACTGGCGCCGCCCGCAGATACGACATGGAAGACGACGTGGTCGTGGTTGGAGTTCTTCGAGCGGTCGTGCTGGAAGACGCCCGGCATGTCGCTGCCATCCGCCGTCTCGATGCGGAATGAGCCCGACATGCCGAGATGGCAGATCAGCACCGGACCGCCTTCAACGTCCATCGTCAGATATTTGGCCCGGCGGCCGAGCGCGGTGATCGTCTTGCCGGTCAGCCGCTGCGAGAATTTTTCGGGAAATGGAAAGCGCAGATCCGGTCGGCGCGCCTCGACACGGGTGATGGTGGCGCCTTCCAGAACCGGCTGCAGCCCACGCCGGACCGTTTCGACCTCCGGCAATTCAGGCATGGCCGCCAATCGCTGTATGGAAAGACGTGCCGTAACGGCCGCGCGCCAGCCCAAGATGCTCGGCCACCGTTTCACCGATGTCGGCGAATGTCGTTCTCAGCCCGATGTCGCCGCCCGTGAAGCCCGGTCCGGTGCCGATCACCGGAATGCGTTCACGCGTATGGTCGGTACCGCGCCAGGTCGGATCGTTGCCATGGTCGGCCGTCAGGATGAGAAGGTCGCCCTGCCGCAGCTTTGCGAACGCCTCCGGCAGTCGCCGGTCGAAGGCTTCAAGTGCCGCGGCGTAGCCGGCGACGTCGCGGCGATGCCCGAATTCGGTGTCGAAGTCGACGAAATTGGCGAAGACGAGGTCGCCGTCGCCGGCATCATCCATCGCGCCCAGCGCCTCGTCGAACATGGCCATGTTGCCCGCCGCCTTGCGGACTTGCGAAATTCCGCGATGGGCGAAGATGTCGCCGATCTTGCCGATGGCGATGACGCGGCTGCCACGCGCCGTCAGCCGGTCGAGCAGGGTCGGCTCCGGCGGCGGCACGGCGTAGTCATGGCGGTTGTAGGTTCGCTCGAAGGTCGCGGTGGTTTCCCCGACGAACGGCCGTGCGATCACCCGCCCGATCCTCAGCGGGTCAACCAGCCTGCGCACCACCTTGCAGAATTCATAAAGCCGCTCGAGGCCGAAATGGGCTTCATGCGCGGCAATTTGCAGAACCGAGTCGACCGACGTGTAGCAGATCGGCTTGCCGGTACGGATGTGCTCCTCGCCGAACCGCTCGATGATTTCGGTGCCCGGCGCATGACAATTGCCGAGAATGCCCGGCACCTTGCCCTCGCGGATGATCGCCTCGGTCAGCGCTGCCGGAAAGGCGGGAACCGTGTCCGGAAAATAGCCCCAGTCGAAGCGCACCGGCAGGCCGGCGATTTCCCAATGGCCCGACGGCGTGTCCTTGCCGCTCGAAACCTCTTGCGCCGCGCCGTGGAAGGCCGTGGTGAGCAGATCCGTCCCGCTGCTGGCGAAGCCCAGTCCCGTGGAGGTTTCGGCAGCCTTGCCAAGCCCGAGCGAGGCCATGTAGGGGACAAACAGCGGTCCGCTGCGAAGCCCTTCGCGATCCGCGCGGCCTTCGGCACAGGCTTCCGTGATGTGCGCGAATGTGTTGGCGCCGGCGTCGCCGTAGCGGTCGGCGTCGGCCGCCCCGCCGATGCCGAAGGAGTCCAGAACGAAGAGGAAAGCGCGCGCCATCGAATTGTTGCCAGTTTGAACGACCAGACATAGGGTTCCACGACTTCATTGGCAATTCGGAAACCAAACGGCAACGACCAGGCGTGATAGTCTGGTGCATGTCGCCCAAAAGTGCACGGCGGTTTTGGGACAACGACATGCACAATAAAGAATGCATGTCGCAACGATGCGCCGGGCATGGGCATGGATCGAGGAAAGCAAACGGCGGTTCTGTCATGAGGGTTGCCTTGAAGGCATATGCCGCTCTCATGCTGGTGCAGGGTGCGCTTTGGTCCAATCCGGCGCATGCCGACTGGCGCGATGATATCGGCACGTTTCGCATCGGCATTGTTGCCGAGCCAGGCGCCGGCAACACCGTTCCGGGGCTGGCCCAGTTGACCGACGCCTACACCAGGGCCCTGGGCATGAAGGTCGAGTTTGTCGTTGCCCGCGACTATGCCGCGCTGATCGAGGCGCAGGCCAATGCCCGCATCGAATACGCAATCTATTCGGCGACCGCCTATGCGACGGCGTCGCAACGCTGCGGATGTATCGAGCCGCTTGTGGCTCCGGTCGATTTTGACGGCGCGATCGGCATCCGCTCCGTTCTGCTGACGCGGGACGGCAAGCTGCCTGATCTGGCGGCAATGGAAAGCCATCGCATCGCCATGGCCCCTTCGGACAGCGTCGGCGGTTCTCTCTTGCCATTGGCGGCGTTGATGGCGGAAGGCCGCAAGATTGCGGAAGATGCACCGTTTCTGGTCCATGCCGATTCGGCTGCGGCGGCGGAGGAGATGCTGATCGATGGCAAGGCCGATGGCCTGTTCGGCTGGGTAACGGCCGCTGCCGCCAGCCAGCCGGAAGCATCGGGCACGCAGGCGAGGCTGGAAGCAGCGGGGCTTTCGGCAGTGGCACTTCGGGTCGTATGGACGTCGGGCCTGCTGAGATATGGTCCCCACGCCGTCCGCAGTGATCTCGACCCGGAAGCCAAGCGCCGGCTCACCGTGTTCCTCACCAATCTCAAGTCGACGACGCCAGACATCTACGAGCTTCTGGAATCGAAGCACTCCGGTGGCTTCGCTGTCGTGGCGCCAAAGGATTACGAGATGGCCGCTTCTGTCGTGCGCTTCGTCTCGGGCAGTGGGTCGCAGCGGTAACGCGACGCGCTTTGGGGTCAAAACCCAAATCACTCCGAACGGCCGAGTTCGACCCCTTGCGGAAGTACACTCACCGGTCGGGCTCACGCCCGGACCCGATGTTGCCTTTCCACGGAACGATCATTGAGGTCCGGATCGGGTGGAGTGTTGACATTCGTCTCGTCGATGGCGAACGAGAAAGTGGCCTATTTGCCGACATTCATGCGCTCTCAAAAGTTGCCCTTCACGCGACGGCTCGAGTCGCCAGAAACAGGAGCTTCGCGACAACTACGGCCCGTTAGACCACTGGTTCCCAGCCGATCAGCCGTCCGCCAAAGCCAGCCGCTACTTGCCGCACCGACTGGTGGGCTAGCCGGCTTGCCTGCGTTCCTCAGAGCGTCGCCAGCCGCGAATTCGGCATGGTCTTTCCATAGGCTTGCCGCAGCATTCGCTTCTCCTCCAGCGCAACGATGACACTTATGGCAAAATCCGTCTTGTACATGGCGGCGAGCCGTGCCAGCCCGCCTGGCGTGAAAACGTTGATCTCCAGAAGTTTGTCACCGACGATGTCGAGCCCAACCAGAAACATGCCGTCGCTGATCAACTTGGGGCGCACCATCTCGGCAAGGCGCAACATCGTGCCTGTTACCTTGACCTTGCGGGCTGTTCCGGCGGCATGGATATTGGACCGGACGTCGCCCTTGGCTGGGACACGGCGAAAGGCTGCGTAGTTGCCGTCGCGCAGCAGCGGCAGGCCGTTCATCAGAAAAAGACGCACGTCGCCAGCCTTAGCCTCGGGAATGTAGGCCTGCGCGATGAGATAGCCGTCACCGCTGGCCGCCTCGAAAATCTGGTTGAGATTGGAATCAGCAGGCGTCGCAATATGAAAGACGTTCTTGCCACCCGACCCTTGCAGTGGTTTGACGATACAGCCCTTGGAGTTTTTGTCGATGAATGCGCGGATCTCGGAAATGCTGCGCGATATCAGGGTCGCCGGCCTAACGACCTCGGGAAAAGTCTGAAGGTAGAGCTTGCTCTGTGCCTGTCCCAGACCGTCCGGATCGTTGACGACAATGACGCCGCGTTCCGCTGCAAGCCGCCCAAACATAACGCCTGCGTTGGCGGCCCATGGTCGAGCGGTGGCGTCCAGCGACGGGTCGTTGCGCAGAAACAAGATGTCGATATCGCTTGTCGCGAAGGTCTTTTTCTGCTTCGCGGCATCCTTCAGGGCAGCATACAGCGTATCGGACGTCTTGTAGGGAGCATCCGGCACAACCGCGACGCTGACAGCCAGACCGTCATCCGGACGCAGTATGAAGTCGCCTGGTTCAACATAGACAACAGAATGGCCGCGCTGGACTGCAGCCAGCGCCAACGTTGTCGTCGTGTAGCTGGGCGTCTCGCTCTCAATGGAATTGACAAAGAACGCAATGCGCATTGAGGAGGCTCCACTCAAGTTTCAACCATATCGATCGGATCGATTCCCGCCATCGCTTTCTTGAGGCGCGGACGCGCCGCGTCGGATGAGAGAAACGCGGGTTCGAGGCGCGGCGCCCGCAGCAGACCGCGCGCATTGAGTTCCTGGATCGCGCCGAAATGCGCGGCGGAGATCTTGCCGATCCAGAAAGGAGTGAGGCTGCCGCCGTTCTTGAGATGATCGAGAATCTGCACCACGCCGCGCAAATAGATGGCGTCTTTTGCAAGGCCACCGCCTCGATAGACACGTAGAACGACGTTGAAGGCGCTGCGATCATCGAGACCGAAATCCCTATCGAGAATGCGGAAGGTTTCCTCAAACGTCGCGCCGGCGAGCATCGCCTCACATGCGATGACCCTGGCCGCGATCAGCCTCAACCGCGCCGCGCTCATGCCGCCGACCAGATACTCCGCCAGCACGGCCAGTCCCTCCTGCATGCCCTCGTAGCCGGCGAGCCCGTTGCGGAAGATGGCGAGCCCCTGCGCATCACCGTTGAAATAGGTCAGCAGATGAATACCGATCTCGTGGCTAAGCAGCGCAGTCAGGCGCTCCGATGGAAGGTTGGTATCGCGCGAAACCAGCAGTCGGTTTCGAGAGACCAGGAGGCCAGCCGGCAGGTCGCCGCGGATCTCCACGGAAGCATCGAAATTGGGATAGGCGGCCCGGTATCCGGCGATCATGTCTCGCGCAGCCGCAGCAACGGCGTCAGCACCCAGGCTCTTCTGCCGGGTCGCTGGAGCAATTCGCGGTACCCTTTCGAGAATAGTGCGTGCCCGCGCCGCCAGGCTCGGTTCGACGCCACCATAAAGTGCTCGTCCGAGTTCGACGAAGCGGGGCGTTTCGCGTGCCGCGAGCATCGACAGTTGGAGATCGAGTTCCTGCTGCTTTTCGGAGAGCAGCTTGGTCAGGAGCGGATCTTCCAAATGATCGAGCGAGATCGAATAGAGCTTCCGCTTCTCGACGGCGACCTCGAACTCGAGCGGCCTGTAGAGCAGTGCGGGCACACGCTCGAAGACACCTGCCTGGAACTCCAGCCAGGCCGGTTCGGCATTGATCGGTGTGACGGCAAGCAGAAAATCGAACGTCGATGCAACGTCGTCGATCGCACGGTCAGCGCGCAAGACTGCATCGATATAGGCGCGGCGCCCGAGTGAACGATGGGTTGCCGGTGGTTCCAGCCTTGATGCCTTCAGGAAGGCGCTGACGGCCTGAAGCGCGGAATCGACCATGTTGGCGACGACGAGGTCGTGGAGTTCAGGGTAGACGCGCTTGGTGCCCGGCACTCTGTAGATCGGGGCGAAGCGCACCGTCAGGCACGCCGTATCACCGAGATCATCCCAGAGCCGTGCTTCGGCGCGTGTCGCCGGGTTGAGTTCGTCCACGCGGGGTGTGCGGTATTTTGCTTCGCGGGCGGCCGCAGCGGTGGCGAAGCGCTTGAGTGCAGCCTTCTCCGCCGTCGTGTTGCCGCAAGCCAACGCAATCTCGAAAGGCGGCAGGTATGGAACATCCTCGGTCAGGAACCGGTCTTCGGCCAACTCGCCGAGGTCCAGCATGAGGAATGCGCCGCAGTGATCGCGCATCCTTCGCGCCACCAGCCGCGCGACCTCGCCGGCGAGGCCAATGTCGGCCGCGATCAGATAGGACGCGTTGGCGGAAACAATGTGGAAGGCTGCATCCTGATGCGACCCAACATGGACACACAGAAAGGGCAGCGGTCGATCCATGTGCAAGCGGTTGCCGTTGCCGAAATCGCGGCGGATCGGCTTGCCGTCCTGGACAAGCGCGTCCAAGTCTGATTCGATTTGCGCCAACGGGAGCGCGGGCTCAACGAGCTTGGGCTTCATTGCATGGCCCGCAGCGCGGACTCCAGGACAGGCACCGTAGATGCCAGCATGGCGCGCAGCCGCTCAATCGCTGCCCAGTCGGGGTCGCCGCTCCATTCGTCCATGAAAATCTTCTTGAACTCGACCGCGATGGCACACCCGGTCTTGGGGAAATTGGCATGGACGAAACGGGTCTGTTCGCCCTTGCCCTGGAAGGACACATTCTCGCGCACGTCGATCGGCTCGCCGTTGAAACGTTGGCCGCGCAGCGTCTCCATGAAGGCGTCGACAACCGGCGCCCAGCGCGCGCGGTTCATCGAGAATGTGCCGATATTGATGTCGGGCGCGACATCGTAAGACGTGGGAACTCCTTCCGGCCCTTCGCGCCGATGGTTGTAGCTGTGGACGTCGACAAGGACGAACCTGCCGTAGCGCTTTTCGACGTCGGACAGGACCAGCTTGAGCTCGGCATAGAACGCATCGTGAAAGGCAAGGGACTCGTTTATGATCTCCTCGGCCGGTAGCTCTCGCCACACGTTCAAGCCCCAGGACTGGTCCGGCAACAGATAGATCGCAGCCTCGCGCGCGCGGTTCAAATCGACTTGAAAGCGCGATCGATGGACGATGATCTGGGTCGGGAAATCGGCGATAAAGTATTCGGTGAAGGGGTCCTCCTCCCGCAGCCGGTCGGAGTTCGAGATGGACAGGAGCGGTTGGCAAGCGCGCCCGACATCGGAGCCGCTGTGGATCGCCGTGCCAATGATGGGCGATTCACCGAGCTTGATTGTCCAGCCTGCCGGTGACCCGCTCGGAGCATTGTTGAAAGTGGGCTTGTTCACGATCCATTGAAATGCGCGGAGAGGGCGGACGGTTCCGATTCATTGCACAAGCTCAACGGGTTTTACACCCCTTGAGGAAACCCAAGCCTTCGTATGAAACCGCCGGCAGCCATGCCAGCTATGTATGAAAGCCCGAGGCTGTCGCTGCACCCATCGAGCAGGCTGCGACAGATAAGTGAATGAGGCCACGTCAACCCAGAAGCGTCCATCGGCGCGTCGGGAACTGACTCGAAGAGCTGTGGACCAGTAGCCTGATGGACGCCAGTTATGGGCACCGTCTAGGATTAGCCGTCCAACGTGTGCTCGACGTTAGGTTTGGAGTCCAAAGCGGCCCTTGAGGTGGCAGCGACATGGACGGCCGCTCATGGCGCTCCTTGCTCGTTCTGATCGGCAAGAGGGAAGGCACAAAACCACCCATCTCGGCCGATTGCGGCAACCAGCTGATTGAGTTTTGATCCGCTGAGCGGTTCGGCGAACCGCTCAGCGGTCCCGATTCAACAGTCGCCGCAAGGGATCGTGGTGCTTCTGCGGGGACGCAGATAATAGGTTTCGCCCATCGCTATGTTGTTGAAAGCCGAGGTCAATCCAAGCCTCTGCTGGTCGCTCGTCGACGACCAGGCGATGACCGGCGTGTAGCCGAGAGTGCTGTCGACTCGGATGAGGAAGGTGCCGGCGACCTTGAGTTTTGGTGGAACCGTGGCGGTGGAAGGGCCAGCGCTGGCGACGCCATTGACCAGCTTGCGCGACCACACCACCTGCACCAGCGGCGTTGCGTCGCTCGTGACCTGTATTGCCGTGATGGTGATGCCCGGGACCGAGCGGTTGTAGGGTTGAAGGGTGACGGCGCCGATCGCCATGATGGCGTCAATATCCGCCTTGACGACCGTCGTCTGCTGCGTGACGAGATCAGCCACCATGCTGCCGATACGACTGACCTTCTTGCTGGTCTCGATGGCTTGTGACGCCTCCATGGTCATGAAATACATGGCTAGCAGAATAGGCATGATCAAGGCGAACTCGACTGCCGCGATACCATGGCGATCGGACCCGAATCGAATTGCTTTGCGCCAAATTCCTGAAGTCTTGAGATGTGCCCCCGCACGCATCATGCCCATTGCCCTTTTTTCTTTTACTGCTCGTGCATCCGCCTCGAACTCAATTGTCGAACGGCTCGTTCTGCCAGGTTACCGACGCAAAATGCAGGGTCTTGTTGCCGCCCATCGACTGCGCCAACAGATCGGTCATGATCGGCCATTTGTAAAAGACCCGCAGCATGTTCCTCGATTCCGCCGCACCCGCCGTAACGGAAAAGGACACTTCGGCGGTGCCGTTCGTCAGCTGGACATCGTTGGCCTTGATCTTGAAGCCGGCCAGGGACGCGGCGGCGAACGTCGTAAATTGGCGAAGATCCACCATCAGCTGATTGGGACAATCCTGAGAAACGATGATCTCCAGTTTGTTGCAGATCATGTTCTTCAAATTGTCTCCGGCGATGTCGGCCGCCCTTAACTGGCCCGTGCGCAACCGGCGCGCGACATCGTCGGTGATATTGGCCATCACTTCCTGGCCGGCAAATGCGATGCAGCTTTCCAGAATGGCAAAGACAAGCAGCGCGAATGGGATTGCAAGGATTCCGAATTCAATTGCCGTGCTGCCGCGCCGGTCGCGAAGGAAGCGAGCGAAAAACCTTGGGCGTCTCGCCTTTTGCTCGTCTGCGGAGCCGAACTCCTTGCTCATGTCTGATCCTGCCGATCTCTATGCGGTCTCGGAAGGGGTATTAGCGCAAACCAATTGAGGCCCAGTTTGAATGATCGTTAAAGTCGGCGTTGGCGCCTTAACCAGCCGATAACCTGAACGGCATTCCACCGCGCCATCCTATCGGCTGACGCTCATCTCCGCCTCGGAGGATTTCTCCGCATCACTCTTGTAGGAGCTTTCGCAATAGGGCGTGCAGGACATGGTCTGTATTTCGGCACGGCGATAGATACGCACCGATGAGGCGGCCTGCCGCACGACGGTAACCTGCTCGTCGACGATCGGGCTACCGTCCGTATCGAGCACGACCAGATTGGTGACGCCGAAACCCTTGCCGGTCAGCACGATCGTCGAGGCGTCCTGCACGGAAGCGTCGGCGATTGCCGGATTGCCAACCACGATCGTATCGGCGGGTCGCGACAGTTTGACGATCTTGGCCTGGTTCATCGTGACCTCGATGCCGGCGCCGGCCATGGCGGGCGCGACGAAGCTCGCGGCTGCAAGAAGCGCGGCAATCACGATTGACGATCTCGGCTGGGCCATTGAGGCGCTCCACGCAAGCAGACTGATCAACGGAACATGAACGAGATTGGTGAACCAACGGTTAAGCGGACACTCTGGCCGAAGGTGCGGGGTATCAACATAATCGTTTGCGGAGTGCAATCCCCCCACCATCGACCCTGGAAAAGGAAAGGGCCGGCCGGCATTTAGTGCTGGGTTAACCACGCAATATGTTCGAACCGGGAAAGGAATCGGTAAGGCTGTTTATTAAGCCGATCGAAAGAGCTTCTCCCTAGATTGCCAGTATCCGATCAACCATCACAGAAGTTGACGGAAGTGCTGTAACACGTGGAGTAGGAGCTCTCGAATGTCTAATCTCATCGCACGTTTTGTGAAGGACGAATCCGGCGCGACCGCTATCGAATATGGTCTGATCGCCGCTCTCATCGCGCTCGCCATCATCACTGGCGCCGGCGCGCTCGGCAATGCACTCAACAGCAAGTTCACCTCTATCGGAACCACCTTGAACGCTGCTCCCTCGGGCAGCTGATCTGCGGTATCGCTGGGCGCTCAGATTGCGTTCTGGAAAAGGGCCGCCACGTGGCGGCCCTTTTTCTATTTCTATGCCGCTGCCAATATCAGTATCAGTCGTCTTTTCATTCCGGGCCTCATCAATCGTTAATCGAACATGTCTAGATTGAGCCCCGTGAAATCGGACAATAGGCATAGCGCCGATGCTTGAAGCCCTGATCTTCGTCGTGTTTCCGTTCTGCATGCTGTTTGCCGCGATCTCCGACATGCTGTCGATGACGATCGCCAATCGCGTGCCGGTGCTGCTTGTTGTTGTTTTCGCGCTGGTTGCGCCGCTGACGGGTATGGAATGGGCGGCCTATGGCGGGCATTTCGCTGCCAGCGCCCTGGTCCTGGCCGTGACGTTCGGCCTGTTTGCAATGGGCGGCATGGGTGGGGGCGACGCCAAGCTGCTGGCTGCCACCGCGATGTGGATGGGTCTCAATGTGCATCTCGTCGAGTATTTAGTGGCTTCGACAATCATCGGTGGCCTGCTGACGCTCGCAATCATCGTCTACCGGAAGTCGCTGCTTGCGGCCGTTACCGGCCGAAATCCGTTTCTGCGCCATTTCGCCGACGAGGCAAACGGCGTTCCCTACGGCATCGCGCTTGGCCTTGGCGGGTTGCTGACTTATCCGGATTCGCCCTTGATGGTGTGGGCGCTGGCACGGCTGGCGAGCTGAACGATCTGATTTCCGTTATCCGACCCGGCGTTTCCGCAGCCGGCTTTTGGTAGGGCCTGGCCTGCCATTTGTCCGGTCGGACCACATTCGAGCTAATTTATGTAAACGTTAAATTAATCACGATCGTAAGCATTACATTAACCTTGTTTTGACGATTGCCGCTGCAAAGTCCGGCTTGGCTACGTGGTTTGCCAGGGCAAGGGTTCGGACAGATGCCAGCATCGCGATTGATAATTCTGAGCGTGGCGGTAGCCGCGGCGGGTGGTGCCGGTTTTGTCGCGAAAAACATGGTGGCACCGCCGCCCCACATCGTCGTCGATTCCGGCCCCCAGGCGCCGGCGGTGTCGCTGCAGGATGTGCTTGTGCTGTCGGGCGATGTCTCGATGGGCAGCCCGCTCGAAAACAACATTGCCTGGCAATCCTGGCCCGCCGACGGCATCAACGCCAATTTCATCACCCGCACCGCCGAGCCCGAGGCGCTGGACAAGCTCAAGGGTTCCGTCGCCCGTGTGGCAATGTACGCCGGAGAGCCTCTGCGGCGTTCCAAGCTGATCGGCGAGGGGCAGAGCTTCATGTCGTCGATCCTGCCTTCCGGCATGCGGGCGGTCGCCACCGCCATCTCGGCCGACACGTCGGCCGGCGGCTTCATTCTTCCGAACGACTTCGTCGATGTCATCATGACCCGCAGGGGCGATGCCACCAACGGCGCCGCCGCCAGTTTCAACACTGAAACCATCCTCAAGAACATCCGCGTCCTGGCAATCGACCAGACCATTCAGGAGGACGAGGAAGGCAAGAAGACCAGGGTGGGCCAGACCGCCACGCTGGAACTGACACCGCGTCAGGCGGAGATCATCACGGTTGCGCAGCAGATGGCGGATCGCCTGACCCTGGCGCTACGGGCGGTCGCGGACACCCAGGAAAAGAATCTGGGCGAGGCCGACTATCTCGTTTCCGGCAATGGCCGCAGGGGAACGGTGAGGCTGATCAAGTCGGGCGAAGTTTCCGAAGTAGGGGCAAGGAAATGAGGCTAAGTGGTAAACTGCCGGCAATCGTAGCCGCGGCATTCGGCCTGCTGCTCGTCGGAACGCATGTGCAAGGCGTTGTCGAAGCAAAGAACGCGCAGGTCACTAAATCGACGGCCACCCAGCGCGTCAAACTCGGCCTCAACAAGTCGGTGGTCATAGACCTGCCGAGCGATGCCTACGATATTCTCGTCGCCAACCCGACGGTTGCCGATGCGGTGACCCGCACCGCAAGGCGTATCTATCTGTTCGGCAAGGCGGTCGGCGAGACGAACATCTTTGTCTTCGGTCCGAATGGCGAGCAGATCGTCAGTTTGGATCTGGCTGTCGAACGCGACGTTGCCGGCCTTGAAGACTATATCAAGCGCTTCATCCCGACGTCGGCCATCAAGGTGGAACTGCTGAATGACAACGTCGTCCTGACAGGGACGGTCGACACGCCGCTGGACGCAAAACGCGCGGTCGACCTGGCGACGATCTTCGTCTCCGGCGGTGAAGCGACGACGGGACAATATTCGCAGACCGCGGCCGGCGGTTCGGCCCAGAGCGGTGTCGACATCAACAATCCGGACCAGGAGCGCCGCACCAGCAAGATCGTCAACCTGCTTCAGATCATCGGCGACGATCAGGTCACGCTGAAGGTGACGGTCGCTGAAGTCAGCCGCTCGGTGATGAAGCAGCTCGGCGTCAATATGGTCGGCACTGGCGGCAGCAACGGCATCAGCTACGGCGCAATCAGCGACAATTTCACCGGCCTCGGCAAACAGCTGTCGAACTCGGGCTTCCAGATCGGCGCCTCGGGGCTGCAGTCTTACATCAACGCCATGGAGCAGTCCGGGGTCATGAAGACCTTGGCTGAGCCGACCTTGACCGCCGTATCCGGCGAGAAGGCGACCTTCAAGGTTGGCGGCGAATACAACATGGTGACAAATGTCGACCAGAAGGTATCCACCGACAACCAGACGGGGCTGAAGACCTATACCGTCGAAAAGATCGAGTACGGCATCGGCCTGGAATTCCAGCCGGTGGTGTTGTCTCCCGGCCGCATAAGCCTGAAAGTCCGAACCTCGGTTTCCGAGCCGACAACCGAGGGATCCGTATCGTTGTCGGAAGGCGTGACGAGTGCCGGCATGAATGCCCTGTCGCTGCGCAAGCGTCTTGCCGACACAACGGTGGAATTGCCCTCTGGCGGGTCCATGATGATCGCCGGCCTGGTTCGCGACGATGTCAGGCAAGCCGTCAACGGTTTGCCTGGACTGACAAAGATCCCGGTGCTTGGCGCGCTCTTCCGCAGCAGGGATTTCGTGCGCAACGAGACCGAGCTCGTCATCATCATCACGCCCTATCTGGTGAAGCCGGTGGCACGCAACGACCTCGCCAAGCCGGACGACAATTTCAATGCTGCCAGCGATGGCGCCGCCATGTTCCTTGGCCGCGTCAATCGCGTCTACGGCACCATGCAGACCGACAAGCCCAACGGCCGTTACCACGGCGTTGTCGGCTTCATCTACAAGTAAGCGGGGAAGCGGACATGTCTCAGTCAGCATTGAAGGCAAGCACCATCGCCACAACGATGCGCTTTGGCCGTTCGCAGATCTGCGGACGAGCCGTACCGGTCCTGGTGGTTGCCGTGGCGGCGTTGCTGGCCGGCTGCGCCCAGCGCGACAGCATTACCGTCGGCGCCGTTCCGGACGACTATCGCACCAATCATCCGATCGTGATCGCGGAGAAGAACCAGAAGATCGACCTGCCTGTCGGCGCCGGCGATCGCGGCATGACCGGATCGCAGCGCGACACGCTTCTGGGCTTCCTCGACGGTTATGACAAGAGTGCCGCCCCGACGCTGACGATCCAGGTCCCGAGCGGATCGGCCAACGAGGTCGCCGCGACGGCAGCCGCTCGCGATTTCGCCCGGCTCGCGGTCGCCGCCGGTGTCAAGCGCAACCGGATCGTCGTCACCTCCTATCAGGCCGCCTCGAGCGAGATCTCCTCGCCGGTTCGCGTCGCCTATGTCTCGGTGAGAGCCCAGACCGACAAATGCGGACGCTGGCCAGATGACCTGGTCGATACGGCGGAAAACAAGCACTATGCCGACTTCGGCTGCTCCTATCAGAACAATCTTGCCGCCCAGATGGACAACCCGGCCGATCTGCTCGGCCCGCGCAAGCAATCCACCATCGATGCTGAAAATCGCGGCGCGGTGATCGATGTCTACCGTTCAAGAGGCATTTCGGACGAATTCCTCGGCAATTCGGAAGTTTCGTACTGAGCCGCCAGTCTCGGATAGAACAGGCCACGGGAAAGAGATGATGATGAGCAATCTTGCCTACGACGCCCCGGTGGATGGCAGCGATACCTCGCAGCAGGACATCGCCGCGATGCAGGCATTGCGGCCGATTCCGCGCATCTCGATCCAGGCATTCTGCGAGACCGAGGGCGTTGCCAATCCGGTCGAGCGCGCCGGCGAGGATCGCCGCATGACGAAGGCGCATCTCAAGGTCCATATGGGCGGCGTCCCCACCGCCATCGAATTCTACCAGTCGGCGCCAACGCCTAACCTGATCCTGCTGGAGTCGCGCAGCGAGCCGAAGCAATTGCTGGAGCAACTTGCCCAGCTCTCGGAATACTGCGATCCGACCTCGAAGGTGGTGGTGATCGGTCACTACAATGATGTCGGTCTCTACCGCGAGCTCATCCGCTCCGGCATTTCCGAATATGTGATCGCACCTGTGTCGATGGCTGACATCGTCAGCGTGGTGGCGTCGATTTTCATTGATCCGGAAGCCGAGCCGCTCGGGCGCTCGATCGCCTTTGTCGGCGCCAAGGGCGGCGTCGGTTCCTCGACGATTGCCCACAATGTGGCCTGGGCGATGTCCTCCCTGTTCAAATCCGAGGTGGTCGTCGCCGATCTCGACCTCGCTTTCGGCACGGCCAACATCAATTTCGACCGGGATCCGGCGCAAGGCATCGCCGAGGCGGTGTTTTCGCCGGAGCGCATCGATGAAGTCTATCTCGACCGTCTGCTGACCCAGTGCGCCGAACACCTCTCGCTGTTGGCAGCCCCTTCGACGCTCGAACGGGTCTATGACTTCGATCCCGAAGCCTTCACGCAGCTCATCGACACCGCCCAGCGCAGCGTGCCGCTGCTGGTGCTCGATATTCCCCATGCCTGGACGGGCTGGACCAAGAACACGCTGGTCAAGGCCGACGAGATCGTCATCACGGCGACGCCGGAACTGGCCAACCTGCGCAACACCAAGAACCTGGTCGACATGTTAAAGCGACTTCGTCCCAATGACCCGCCGCCGAAGCTGATCATCAACCAAGCCGGCGTTCCCAAGCGCCCGGAGATTTCACCGTCCGATTTCGCCGAGCCGCTCGGCCTGTTGCCGATGTCGGTCATTGGCTTTGATCCATTGCTGTTCGGCAATGCCGCCAACAACGGGCGCATGCTTGGCGAAATGGATGCCAAGAACCCGGTTGTCGCGATGATCAACGAAATCGCGCATGTGCTGACCGGGCGCAGTGAAATCAAGACGAAGAAGAAAGCAGGGCTTGGCAATCTGCTTGGCAAGCTCTCGCGCAACAAGAAGTGACGTTTCAGCGGTGGAATCGGTAGCAGATCATGTTTGGTAAAAGAGGCAGCGACGACGGAAACCGGTTCACGCCGGAATTTCGCCAGCCAGCACCGGCCCCGGTTGCGCCGGCGGCCGCAAGTTCCGCGGATACGGCGGTGCTTGCCCGCCCCGCTGCGCCTCCGCCAAGCGCGCCTGTCGCGCCGCCAGCGCGCCGCGCGATCGAGGCGCCTCCATCGGCGCCGGACCTGAAACGAGTCCAGCGAGAAAAGAGCGAAACCTACTACGACACCAAGAGCCAGGTTTTCTCCGCGCTCATCGACACGATCGATCTGTCGCAGCTCTCCAAGCTTGATCCTGAAAGCGCACGCGAAGAAATCCGCGACATCGTCAACGACATCATCGCGATCAAGAATTTCGCGATGACGATCGCCGAGCAGGAAGAACTGCTCGAGGATATCTGCAACGATGTGCTCGGCTATGGGCCGCTCGAGCCGTTGCTCGCACGCGACGACATCGCCGACATCATGGTCAACGGCTCCAAGAACGTTTACATCGAAGTCAACGGCAAGGTCGAACAGACCGGCATCCGCTTTCGTGACAACCAGCAGCTCCTCAACATCTGCCAGCGCATCGTCAGCCAGGTTGGCCGCCGTGTCGACGAATCCAGCCCGATCTGCGACGCGCGTCTTCCCGACGGCTCCCGCGTCAACGTCATCGCGCCGCCGCTCTCCATCGATGGAGCCACGCTCACCATCCGCAAATTCAAGAAGGACAAGCTGACCCTCGATCAGCTGGTCAAGTTCGGCGCCATTTCACCGCAGGGAGCCGAAGTTCTCAAGATCATCAGTCGTGTTCGCTGCAACATCGTCATCTCGGGCGGTACCGGCTCGGGCAAGACGACGCTGCTCAACTGCCTGACCAACTATATCGACCGCGAGGAGCGCGTCATCACCTGCGAGGACTCGGCCGAGCTGCAATTGCAGCAGCCGCATGTCGTGCGCCTCGAAACCCGCCCGCCCAATCTGGAGGGCGAGGGTGAGGTGACGATGCGCGACCTGGTCAAGAACTGCCTGCGCATGCGGCCCGAGCGCATCATCGTCGGCGAAGTGCGCGGACCCGAGGTGTTCGATCTTCTGCAGGCGATGAACACCGGCCATGACGGCTCGATGGGAACGATCCACTCGAACAGCCCGCGCGAATGTCTGAACCGTATCGAATCGATGATCGCGATGGGCGGTTATTCGCTGCCGCAGAAGACCGTGCGCGAAATCGTTGTCGGCTCCATCGACGTGATCATCCAGGCGGCGCGCCTGCGCGATGGATCGCGTCGCATCACCCACATCACCGAGGTGATCGGAATGGAGGGCGACGTCATCATCACACAGGATATCGTCCTCTATAACATAAAGGGCGAGGACGCCAATGGCAGGCTGCTGGGAGAGCATGTATCGACCGGCATCGGCCGTCCGCATTTCTGGGACCGGGCTCGCTATTATGGCGAGGAGCAGCGCCTCGCCACTGCGCTCGAGGCGATGGAGAAACGCGCTGACTGATGGCGTGAGGGTTCTGGCCAATGTTTGGAATTGACGGCACAGTACTGGCGTTTGTCGTGCTCGCCGGCTTCAGCGCCGGCGCGGTCGCCTATGCATTTCTGTTCACCCAGATCAGCAACGAGAAACAGGTCGGCAAGCGGCTTGAAACGATCAAGTCCGCCGAGACGGATCGCTCCGTCGTCAAAGCCTCGCGGGACCGCGCGGCGGAAGCCGTCAAGCGGCGCAAATCAGTTCAGGATTCGCTGAACGAGCTCGACGCAAAGCAGAAAACCAACGACAGCAGGGTCAAGAAACCACCACTGAAAGCCCAACTCCGTCAGGCTGGCCTGAAGACCACCGTCGAGCGCTTCTACATATACTCCGCCATATGCGGCCTCGCTTTGACGATGGTTGCCTTTGTGGCCGGAGCGCCGCGGCTCGTCCTGCCGGGTGTGCTGCTGGCCGGCGCACTCGGCCTGCCGCGCTGGTTCGTCTCGTTTCGTCGCGCCCGCCGGGTCAAGGCATTCCTCAACGAATTTCCAAACGCGCTCGATATCATCGTGCGCGCTGTCAAATCCGGCCTGCCGCTGAACGACGCCGTGCGCCTGATCGCCAACGAATCTCTCGAACCGGTGAAGACCGAATTTCGTCGTATCGTCGATTCCCAGCAGATGGGCCTGTCGATCCCCGATGCGACCTTGCGCATGCCCGAGACCATGCCTTGCACGGAGGCAAGCTTCTTCGGCATCGTCATCCAGATTCAATCGCAGGCTGGCGGCAATCTATCCGAGGCGCTGGGCAATCTTTCGCGCGTGCTTCGCGATCGCAAGAAGATGAAAGCCAAGGTCCAGGCACTGTCGATGGAAGCGAAAGCGTCCGCCGCCATCATCGGTGCGCTGCCTTTCATCGTCGCGTTTCTCGTCTACCTGTCGAGCCCGAGCTACCTGATGCCGCTGTTCGTCACCAGCGTTGGACACCTGATCCTTGGGTGCTCGGCGGTCTGGATGTCGATCGGCATCTTTGTGATGCGCAAGATGATGAACTTCGAAGTCTAGGATGCTGGCATGACCGACCAAGTCATCAAATCGCTGACCGATCCGAGCTTCCTGATCGCGTTGCTGGTCGGTATAGCGGTGTTTGCGACCGTTTTCACCTTGTTGCCGGCGTTTGGCGGAAACCAGCTCAAGTCACGCATGAAAACCGTCGCGCTGGAACGCGACGAACTGCGAGCCAAGCAGCGCGCCCGGCTTGCCGTCGAGGCGGATCGCCGTCGCAAGGGCCTGCGCGAGGAACAGTCGGTTGGCATGCGCAACATTGTCGACCGGCTGGATCTGAGGCGCGCGCTTGCCGATGAGGGCACATTGCAGAAACTCAAGGTGGCCGGGTTTCGCGGACAGAACCCGCTGACGCGGTTTCTTTTCTTTCGTCTCGTGCTTCCTTTTGTCGGCTTCGCGCTGGCCGCAATCTACATCTTCGTACTCGGAGGATTGCCCGACAAGCCATTGGTCATCAGGCTGTTCGTCTGCATCCTCGTTGCCTATGGCGGCTTCTACGCCCCGGTCGTCTATGTCAACAACCGCGCTACCAAGCGCAAGCAGTCGATCCAGATGGCGTGGCCGGATGCGCTCGATCTGATGCTGATCTGCGTCGAATCGGGCATGTCGGTGGAAGCGGCCCTGCGCAAGGTCGCCGACGAGATCGGCGCGCAATCGGTGGCGCTGGCGGAAGAATTCATCCTCACCAACGCCGAGCTTTCCTATCTGCAAGAGCGCAGGCAGGCCTACGAGAACCTGGCAAGCCGCACGGGCCTGGAATCGGTCAAGTCGGTGTCGCAGGCACTCGTGCAAGCCGAGCGTTACGGCACGCCGGTGGCGCATGCACTGCGCGTGCTGGCCGCCGAAAGCCGCGACATGCGCATGAATGCGGCCGAAAAGAAGGCGGCAGCCTTGCCGCCGAAGCTCACCGTGCCGATGATCCTGTTCTTCCTGCCGGTGCTTTTCGCCATCATTCTAGGCCCGGCCGGCATTCAGGTGAGCCAGCGCGGCGGCATCTTCGGCGATCGTTCGGCACCAGCATCAAATGCGCAATAGCGACGAGGCAGGTCCCTGCACGACATATGAAGAAGCCGCGCTGAACGCAGCGCGGCTTCTTCATTTCAAGGTTGTTGCAGATTGTCGTCCAATGCGTGTCGTCCAAAAGTGCGCAGCGGTTTTGAGACAACGACATGCATAAAACAAAGACTTAGAGCGCGTCGACTGAATCCGTTTTCGGCACGACGCGCTTTAGAGCGGTTCACCGATTCACGGAAACGGCGAACCGCTCTAACTCTTTGTTTGACGCAATTCCGGACGGAAAGCCGTTTCACACTTTTCCTGGAATTGCTTAGTTGGTCGCGGACTTTGGCTTGTCCTGGTCCTTGAGCTGGCTCCAGGCATTCTGCTGGGCCAGCATCTGACGCAGGTAGGCGACGTTCGCCTGCGCCTGTTCGGGCGAGAGTTCCTGTGAGGCGATCTTCTCGGCTTCGTCGAAACGGCCTTGCAGGCCGACGACCAGCGCCAGGTTCTGGCGCACCCGGCTGTCTGCGTTCGGCTGCTGCGCGGCAGAGCGCATATAGGTTTCGGCGGTGCGCAGGTCACCTTCCAGCACGTAGGACATGCCGAGATTGGAGAGCACCGAAGGCTCGTTCGGCTTGAGCTCGAGCGCCTTGCGGTAAAGCTGGCGCGCGTCGTCCTTCTGGCCGATCTGGTCGAGAATGGCCGCTTCGGCCGATACCAGCCTCCAGTCGGGATATTCCGGTGTCTGGGCGCGGCGCACGGCGTCAAGCGCAGCCTCGAACTGGCCATTGGCGGCCAGCGCCTTGCCATAGGCGGCGAGCACGTCACGATCCTTCGGCAGGGCGATCGCCAGCTTGCGCATTACGGCGAGCGACTGGTCGGCGTCGCCATCCATCTGCAGTGCCGCCGCATAATTTGTCGCTATCCGCTTGTCGTTTGGGTTCCTGGCGTAGGATTGGCCAAGTGCCCCCGTCGCAGTGTGCAGTTCTCCCGCCGACATGGTTTCCAGCGGTTTGCCGCCGGTGCGTGCGATCGAGCCGGTGGTGAACTTGTCTGTTGCGCAACCGGCGACACCGGCCGCGAGCGCCAGCACGAGGGCCGTGCTGATGAGCCGTTTTCCCCTGGCGTTGATCGTGCGGTTGGTCGGCATCGGCACCGGGCCTCCATTCATGCGCGGCCATTGCGTGGCCGTCTTCCCTCCCGCAGAAATATTCTGTTAACCCTAACGGATGGTTAAGAACGGCGACTCAGGGAGCCGCCGCACGGAGAACATCGAATGCCTGTCGAACTCGTCGAGAAGAAACTGCCTGGCGCGCTGCCGGTCCATCTGGTCGCCAGGGATGGTCTGGACGCAGCCGGTCTTGCACCAGCCGCCGTCGCCTGGGCCAGGGCCAACGGCTTTTCCGGCGAGGCAGGCAGGACGCTGGTTTTGCCCGGCGAAAACGGAGCGCTCGGCGGCGCCTTGTTCGGTGTCGGCGACGGCGAGGGCGCGCTTGCTCTCGGCGCGTTGTCGAAAGCCTTGCCGGAAGGCGACTGGCATTTCGCCTCCGCGCCGGCCGAGCCGGAACTGGCGGCAACCGCGCTGGTGCTCGGCGGCTATGTCTTTACCCGCTATGGCAAGAAGCCCGGCAAGGCGCTGCGCTTCGACTTGCCGGCCGGCGTCGATGCCGGGCGCGTTCGCCGTATTGCCGATGGTGTCTTCCTGACACGCGATCTGGTCAACGCGCCGACCAGCGATATGGGCCCGGAAGAATTGGAGAGGGCGGTGCGGAGCCTGGCCGGAGCGCACAATGCCGAAGTCTCGGTGGTGAAGGGCGACGATCTCCTCGACCGGAATTTCCCGATGATCCATGCCGTCGGTCGTGCGTCGACCGGCGCGCCGCGCCTGATTGACATGAAATGGGGGCCGAAAGGCGCGCCGAAGGTGACGCTGGTCGGCAAGGGCGTCTGTTTCGACACGGGCGGTCTCGACATCAAGCCGTCGTCCGGCATGCTGTTGATGAAGAAGGACATGGGCGGCGCGGCCAATGTGCTTGGTCTCGCCTCGATGATCATGGCCGCCGGGCTGAACGTGCGTCTGCGCGTTCTCATTCCCGCGGTCGAGAATTCGATCGCCGGCAACGCCTTCCGGCCCGGCGACGTGCTGACGAGCCGCAAGGGTATCACCGTCGAGATCGGCAACACGGACGCCGAGGGGCGGCTGGTGCTGGCCGATGCGCTGGCGCTGGCCGACGAGGAGGAGCCGCAGCTTCTGGTCGATATGGCGACGCTGACCGGGGCAGCCCGTGTCGCGCTCGGCCCTGATTTGCCGCCTTTCTATACCGGCGACGAAGCACTGGCGTCCGACCTGGCGGTGGCTTCCGTCGCGGCCGAAGATCCGCTGTGGCGCATGCCGCTATGGCGGCCTTACGATGCAAAACTGTCATCGAAGATCGCCGACATCAACAACGTCACCACGGACGGTTTCGCCGGCTCGATCACGGCAGCGCTGTTCCTCAAGCGCTTTGTCGAAAAGACCGCGGGCTGGGCGCATTTCGACATCTTCGCCTGGAACCCCGCCGACCGTCCGCATGGCCCCGCCGGCGGCGAGGCGCAAGGCATTCGAGCGCTGGAGCGGATCATCTCGAAACGCTTTGGCTGATGGCTACAGCAGAGCCGACAAAATTGCCGAAACTGAAACGGAACCGAAACAATTTGCCGTCATGCTGGCGCGATGTCGATTGCGATGCGCCCGAGCCAGGCCTTGCGACTGTGGCAGCAGGTGATGCTGTCGCAGGTGCGCGACGACGAGCCCGACCTGACCATGCGCCAGACGGCGATCCTGTTCACCATCTATCTCGATCCGCCGCCGCACACAGTGCGCGGGCTCGCCGCCCGACTCAATGTCACCAAGCCGGTGATCACCCGCGCGCTCGACACGATGGGTGCGTTGAAACTGGTGTCGCGCCATCGCGACGAACTCGACAAGCGCAATGTTCTGATCAGGCGCACCGTCGAGGGCGCGCTCTTTGTCGAGCGCTTCGGCGATGGTATCATCGCCAAGGCCCACGAATTGCCCATCTAAAGCATGATCCCGAAAAGTGGGAACCGGTTTTCGGACAAGATCATGCTCAAACAAAGTAGTTCAGAGTTGCCGATTTGACTGCCAGGGATGCCCGCCTTCACGCTTTCCGTTCCGACCTTGCCGATGCACGGCTGAAGGGCGAGGTCGCCGCCGACCGCTTCGTCGCCGGCCGGCCGGCGCGGATCACCGCATCCGTGGCCGATGTGCGCAAGGCGCCGCGGCCGGATGCCGGCGTCAACACGCAGCTTCTGTTCGGTGATGATGTCCTCGTCTTCGAGGTCGCCGAAGGCTGGGCCTGGATCCAGGCTGAGCGCGATGGCTATGTCGGCTATATCGCCGATACCATGCTGGGCGGGCAGGACCATGCGGCGACCCATATCGTGTCGGTGCCGCGCACCTTCCTCTACCCCGGGCCGGATCTGCGGTTTCCAATCGCAGGACAATTGTCGATGGGATCGACGCTGACGGTGACGGATGCCGCCGAAACGCGTGGCACGCATTATGCCATCCTGCCCTCCGGCGAGGCGATCATCGCTGGCCATCTGCGGCCTGTCGGTGATGTTGCCGCCGACTATGTTGCGGTGGCCGAGATGTTTCTCGGCACACCCTATCTGTGGGGCGGCACTTCGGGCTTCGGCATCGACTGTTCGGGCCTTGTGCAACTGGCGATGCGCATGACCGGCAGCGACGTGCTGCGCGATTCCGACATGCAAGCGGCGACCCTCGGTGAGCCGCTCGATCCGGATCCGGATTACGGCGGGCTGCGGCGCGGCGACCTCGTCTTCTGGAAAGGCCATGTCGCCGTCATGACCGACACCGACACCATGATCCACGCCAATGGCCACGCCATGCTGGTGTCGCGCGAAGGACTGAAGGAGGCGATCGCCCGCATCGGCTACCTCTATGGCGGCCCGACCGGGTTTCGGCGGCCCTAATTGCCTGTCGCCCAAAAGTGGGTACCGGTTTTGGGGTAACGACATGCATCAGAACAAAGTCTTCGATCCCCTTTTGTTCCGATTCTTCTTGGCGATTGACCGCCGCCGCGCTACCTCTGGCGCGTGACAGAGCAGCCGCGCCTTGCCGAACACAATGCCACTGTGGCCCTGCCCGAACCATTCATCAGATGGTTTGGCGAGAAGGGCTGGTCGCCGCGTGCCCATCAGATCGAATTGCTGGCAAGGGCCCAGGGCGGGCAATCGGTGCTGCTGATCGCCCCGACCGGCGCCGGCAAGACGTTGGCCGGGTTCCTGCCTTCGCTGACCGAGCTGGCCAACCGGCCAAGGCGAAAACCGGGGCAGGCGCATCGCGGTATCCATACCCTCTACATCTCGCCGCTGAAGGCGCTGGCGGTCGACATCGAGCGCAATCTCGGCAAGCCGGTCGAAGAGATCGGCCTGCCTGTCACCATCGAGACGCGTACCGGCGACACGCCCGCGCACAAGCGTCAGCGCCAGAAGCTGGTGCCACCCGACATTCTGCTCACCACGCCCGAGCAATTGGCGCTGCTGATCGCGGCGCCCGACGCCCGGCGCTTCTTCGAGGATCTGCGCTATGTCGTGCTCGACGAACTGCACTCGCTGGTGACGTCGAAGCGCGGGCATCTGCTGGCGCTCGGCCTGGCGCGGCTGCGCAGCTACGTGCCTGGCCTGCAGACGATAGGCTTGTCGGCTACGGTCGCCGAGCCCGACGAATTGCGGCGCTGGCTGGTCGGCCAGAATCCGCCAGGCGCCATGGCCGGTCTGATCACCGTGGCGGGTGGAGCCAAGCCCGACATCACCATTCTCGACTCCGAACAGCATGTGCCGTGGTCCGGCCATTCGGCCCGCTACGCCATTCCCGAAATCTACGAGGCGATCAGAAGGCACCGCACGACGCTGCTGTTCGTCAACACCCGCAGTCAGGCGGAATTGCTGTTCCAGGAACTGTGGCGGGCAAATGAGGACTCGCTGCCGATTGCCTTGCATCACGGCTCGCTCGATGTCGGCCAGCGTCGGCGGGTCGAGAAGGCGATGGGCGAGAATGCGCTGCGCGCCATCGTGGCGACGTCGACGCTCGATCTCGGCATCGACTGGGGTGATGTCGATCTGGTCGTGCACGTCGGCGCGCCCAAGGGGGCGAGCCGGCTGGCGCAGCGCATCGGCCGCGCCAACCACCGCATGGACGAACCGTCCAAGGCGATCCTCATTCCGGCCAACCGTTTCGAGGTGCTGGAATGCCGGGCGGCACTCGACGCCAACTATCTCGGTGCACAGGACACGCCACCGCTGATCACCGGCGCGCTCGACGTGCTGTCGCAGCATGTGCTGGGCGTCGCCTGCGGCGCGCCCTTCGATGCCGACTATCTGTTCGAAGAAGTGCGCAGTGCCGCGCCCTATGCCGCGCTGGCGCGCGACACCTTCGACCGTGTCGTCGATTTCGTCGCCACCGGCGGCTACGCGCTGAAGAACTATGAGCGCTACGCCCGCATTCGAAAGACGGTCGGCGGGCTGTGGCGCGTCTCGCATCCGCGTGTCGCCCAGCAATACCGGCTGAATGTCGGCACCATTGTCGAAATGCCGGAACTCAATGTCCGCTATGTCAGGCAGGGCCGTGGCATGGCTGGGCGCGGTGGGCCGGTGCTGGGCAAGATCGAGGAGTATTTCGCCGAGACCTTGCGCCCCGGCGACAATTTCCTGTTTGCCGGCAAGGTGCTGCGTTTCGAGGGCATTCGCGAGAACGAATGCGTCGTCTCCAACGGCACCGGCGCCAACATCATCGTGCCGTCCTATGCCGGCGGCAAGTTTCCGCTGTCGACCTATCTCGCCGATCAGGTGCGCGGCATGCTGGCCGACAGCGACCGCTGGCAGGCGCTGCCCGAACAGGTCGCCGACTGGCTGCGGCTGCAGAAGGAAAAGTCGGTGCTGCCGAAGCGCGGCGACCTTCTGGTCGAGACCTTTCCGCGCGGCAACCGCCACTACATGGTTGCCTATCCCTTCGAGGGGCGGCTGGCGCACCAGACACTAGGCATGCTGTTGACGCGGCGGCTGGAGCGGGCCAACGCCCGCCCGCTCGGCTTCGTCGCCACCGACTATTCGCTGGCCGTCTGGGCGCTGGACGACATGGCGGCACTGTTTAAGGCCAGGAAGCCGTCATTGGCCGCATTGTTCGACGAAGACATGCTCGGCGACGACCTCGAGGCCTGGCTCAACGACAGCTGGATGCTGAAGCGGACGTTCCGCACCTGCGCGGTCATCGCCGGACTGATCGAGAAGCGCTTTCCCGGGCAAGAGAAGAGCGGCCGCCAGGTAACCGTCTCGGCCGACCTGATCTACGATGTGCTGCGCAGTCACGAGCCGGACCACATCCTGCTGCAGGCGACGCGCACCGATGCATCGGCGGGCCTGCTCGATGTCAGCAGACTTGCCGAGATGCTCTCGCGTGTTCGCGGTCGAATCATGCATAAGCATCTTGAGCAGATATCGCCGCTGGCCGTGCCGATCATGCTGGAGATCGGCAAGGAATCGGTGAATGGCGGCGCCAACGAGTCCTTGCTCATGGAAGCCGCCGATCTGGTCGAGGAGGCTATGGGCCAAAGATGAAACTGATTTCGAGATGAATTTTTCGCTGGCGCGCACATCGCTGATCGCGGAGGCCGATCTTGTCGGCATCGCCGGCGAGCGTGCCGTCTGCGACCCTCGCGGCGTGCTTTATTTTCCGGATCTGCGGCTTCTGGCCGTTTCCGACCTGCATCTCGAAAAAGGTTCGTCGCTGGCACGGCGCGGCGCGCTGATCCCGCCTTACGACACCGGTGCGACCTTGCTGAGACTGCAGGCCGTGATCGCCGACTACCAGCCATCCATCGTCATCAGCCTGGGCGACAGCTTCCATGATGGCGGCGGCGCCGAGCGCATGCATGCAAGCTTCCGCGAACGGCTGGAAGCGCTGATATCAGGCCGCGACTGGTTCTGGGTTGCCGGCAATCATGACCCGGAAGCACCGGCCGACCTGCCTGGCGAGACGGTGCGTGAACTCGCCATAGGCTCGCTGCTGTTCCGGCATGAGCCGTCGAAGGAGCGTGTCGAAGGCGAAATAGCGGGCCATCTGCACCCATGCGCGCGCATCGTGCAGCGCGGCCGTTCGGTGCGGCGGCGCTGCTTTGCCGGCGATGGCGACCGCATGATCATGCCGGCCTTCGGCGCCTATACCGGCTCGCTCAACGTGCTCGACCGCGCCTATGCCGGGCTGTTCCGGCTGGACACCCTGATGGCCTACATGCTCGGCGCCGAGCGCATCTTTGCCATCTCCCGCTCGATGCTGCGGCCTGGCTGAAGCCGCTCTTTCGTCAATGGTCTCTATCGGCCGTAGTAGAGGGTCACGGTGTGCTTCGCCTCGGCGAAGAACAGCCATCTTTCGACCAGCATGCCGGCGAACTGGACGATGGCTGCAAGGACCGACAGCATCGCCGCGAAGGGCCACGGCAGGGCGAATGCGGCGGCAAGCAGCAGGACGGGCAGGGCGAAGGCCAGAATCTGCGTGATCTGGCGCAGGCGCGCGCTGTGCTTGCGCGCGATGCGGAACCCCATTTCCTTGAGCAGGTAGTTCTCTTCGGTATGCGGCCATTCCAGCGATCGTACCGTGCCGCCGGCCAGCCCGGTCGCGGTATTGGCGGTGGTCGCGATGTCCAGCCGGTCATTGTAGCGCCAGGTCGCCAGCTTCCAGCCCCAGCCGAGCAGACCTAGCAGCACCGAGGCCGCCAGAAGGGTCTTCGAGCCGATAGCGAAACACTGCAGCAGCGCGTTCAACAGCACACTGCCGGTCATCGCCGAGAAGATCAGGTAGGCCGGCAAAGTGAAGCGGCTGTGCCACTGGGCGATCGGCTTCAGCGACGCATAGATCATGCCGGTGGTGCAGACGGTGACGACCGCGCCGATGGCTGCCAGCAACCCGGCGATGGCCACCCAGCCGCCGGTGCGGCCGAACAACACCCAGCCGATGCCGAACAGTCCCGCCGGGACAAAGGTGATGACAGAGGCAACGCCTTCGCGCGACAGCCATGAACTGCGCCATTGCGAGAACGCCCGCCAGGCGCGTTCGGGTCTGCCGAGATGACCGGTCGAGGACAGCAGTCCCGCCGCGATCAGGCCAAGCGCCAGGCCCATGCCGATGAGGCCCAGCCAGAAATCGGGCGGGATGATCTGGAAGCCTCCGAGCACCCCAAGCAGTGCAAGCAGCCCATAGCCGGCGCCCGTGGCGGTGGTGAAGAAGACGACGGAGAAGGCTGGATGCATGGATGTCAGTTCGAAAGCATGCGGTCGACCCAGCCAAGGAAGCCGCCTTCGGCACGCACCGGTTCGTGTGCCGGCGCGGCCACCGATGCGGCGCGCTTGGTGTGGGCGCGCGGCAGCAGGTATTTGTTGGTCGGGTGATAGCCGAGTTCCGGCATCAGGTCGACGCCGCCACGCTCCGCCACCAGCTGGGAGACGGCCGACGCGGGATCGCCGAGATCGCCGAAATGCCGGGCGCTGGTCGGGCAAGCCGCGACGCAGGCCGGCACGCGGTCTTCCTCGGCCAGATTGTCATTGTAGATGCGGTCGACGCACAGCGTGCACTTCTTCATCACGCCGACATCGGTGTCGAATTCGCGCGCCCCATAGGGGCAGGCCCAGCTGCACAATTTGCAGCCGATGCACTTGTCCTCGTCGATCAGCACGATGCCGTCCGAGGCCCGCTTGTAGGAGGCGCCGGTCGGGCAGACCGTGACGCAGGCCGGCGTCTCGCAATGCAGGCAGGAGCGTGGGAAGTTCACGGTCCGCCCGCCCATCTCGGTGGTGTGTTCGTAGCTGTGCACGCGGTTGAACCAGACGCCGTCGACATTACCGCCATAGGGGTCGATGTCGGTCAGCGGCGCCATGTGGCCGCCGGTATTCCATTCCTTGCAGGCGGTGACGCAGGCCTGGCAGCCGACGCAGGTGTCGAGATCGATGACGAGGCCGAGCTTCTTGCCGCTTTGACTTGGCAGACAGGTCATTTTGCCGCCTCTCTTGCCCGGCGGAATTCAGCGCCGAAACTGAGCTTGTCGGGTGAGGGTTCGAAATGCGGCGGTTGCTGGAAGCGCTCGAATTGCGGTTCGGTGAAGCCGGCTTCTTCGGCCGCGCATTTGACGATGCGCACGCGCAAATCGAACCACGCCGCCTGGCCGGTCACCGGGTCGGAATTCGAATAGCGCTTGCCGTTGGCGTCGGCCGAGGTCTGGTCGCCGATGATGTGGTTGAGCAGGAAGCCGCGATTGGATTCGGCGGCGTCATCCTTCAGACCCCAGCTGCCACGCCGCTTGCCAATCGCATTCCAGGTCCAGACCGTGCTTTCGTTCACCCCGTCGACCAGCTTGATCTGCCCCTTGACCTTGCCGTTGATGCTTTCGATCCACACCCAGTCGTCATCGACAAGGCCGAGACTGCTGGCGGTTTGGTGATGTACGAACAGCCGGTTCTGGCTGGTGATTTGTCTCAGCCATGCGTTCTGCGAGCCCCAGGAATGATACATATGCATCGGCCGCTGCGTCAGCGCATGCAGCGGATATTTTTCGAGGTCGACTGCCGCTTCCTCGAACGGCATGTACCAGAACGGCAGCGGGTCCATGTAGGTCTCGATACGCTGGCGGTTGCCCTTTGGCGGCACCACACGGCCATGGCCGCGCGCGGCGAGCCTGAAGCGCTGCAGAGGTTCTGAGTAGAGCTGGAAGACGATCGGCTCCGCCTTGGGGATGAAGCCCATCTGCACCGCGAAGTCGAGATAGGAGCGGTTGGCCATCTTGTAGTAGCGCTGGTCTTCAGCGAAATCCTGGTGCCAGAAACCGCCATTGTCGATGTAGCGCTGCAACTGGTCCGGATTAGCCTCGCCCGTGCCAAACGAGGCGCCATCCTTGCCACGCCAGCCAGCAAGTGGGCCGATGCCGGGCGTGCGCTCGTGGTTGACGATGTAGTCGGCATAGTCGCGGTATTTGGTGGAGCCATCGTCATCGACGAAGCCCGGCAGGCCAAGCCGCCCGCCGAGCTCAATCAGCACCGACTGGAACGGCCTGACATCGCGATCCGGCTCGACGACGGGATGGCGGATGGCGTCGCCCGGTCCGTCGGCATGGCTGATCGGCCGGTCGAGCAGGCTGATGCAATCGTGCCGCTCGAGATAGGTCGTGTCCGGCAGCACGAGATCGGCGAATGGCACGGTCTCGGAATAGTAGGCGTCGGAATAGATGATGAAGGGGATCCTGTAGTTGCCCGCTTCGTCATGGTCGGTCAGCATGGCGATGGTCTCGACGGTGTTCATCGAGGAGTTCCAGGCCATGTTCGACATGTACATCAGCAGCGTGTCGATCGGGTACGGATCACCGGCCCAGGCATTGCGGATGACGGTGTGCATCAGGCCATGTGCCGCCAGCGGCGCGTCCCAGGAATAGGCCTTGTCGATGCGAACAGGCGTGCCGGCCTCGTCGACCAAAAGGTCGTCCGGCCCGCAGACGAAGCCGAGCGGGATTCCGTCGAGCGGCGTCATCGGCTTGACGGTCTTGCCCGCCGGCTTTGGGCCCGGCGGTGCCGATCTGGGGTAGGGTGGCTTGAAGCGGAAGCCGCCGGGAACATCCACGGTGCCGAGCAGCACCTGCAAGAGATGGATGGCGCGGCAGGTATGAAACCCGTTCGAATGGGCGGAGATGCCGCGCATGGCATGCATCGAGACAGGCCGCCCCTTGATCGTCTCGTGCCTTCGCCCGGCCCAATCGGTCCAGGCGACCGGCAGTTCGATCGTCTGTTCGAAGGCGACATGGGCAAGCTCGGCGGCGATCCTGCGGATCGTGTCGGCAGGAATGCCGCAGCGCTCCGCGACCGCATCGGGTGCGTAGCTCTCATCGAGGTAGCGGTCGGCGATGAGCTGGAACACGGGCACGCAGCGGCGGCCGTCGACGATGGAGCTGCCCGTCAGTGCAGGCTTGGCCCCGGTATCGGTGGCGCTGACCGGTCTCTTCGCAACCCTGTCCCAGGCCAGCGGATTGCCGTCGGCGTCACGCACGAACAGCCCGTCATCGGCAGCATTCGGCTCCTGGATGACGAGCAAATGGGCATTGGTGTAGCGCAGGAGGTAGTCGAGATCGACGCGGCCGGCCTTCAGCAATTCGTGGATGAGGGCGAACACGAACAGGCCATCGGTGCCGGGCCGGATGCCGATCCAGTCGTCGGCAATGGCGTTGTAACCGGTCCGGCACGGATTGATCGAAACCACCTTGGCGCCGCGCGCCTTGAGCTTGCCGAGGCCGATCTTGATCGGGTTGGAATCGTGATCCTCGGCGACGCCGAACAGCATGAAGTATCTGGTGTTGTCCCAGTCGGGTTCGCCGAACTCCCAGAACGAGCCGCCGATCGTATAGAGGCCGCCGGCCGCCATGTTGACCGAACAGAAGCCGCCATGGGCGGCGAAGTTCGGCGTGCCAAACTGGCTTGCCCACCAGCCGGTCAAGGATTGCGATTGGTCGCGGCCGGTGAAGAAGGCCAGTTTTTTGGGGTCGGTCCGGCGGATGGCCGAAAGCCGTTCCGTCGCGATGGAGAAGGCTTCCTCCCATTCGATCTCGCGGAATTCTCCCGAGCCGCGCGGACCGGTGCGCTTGAGCGGCTTCTTGAGCCTTGCCGGGCTGTAGTGCTGCATGATGCCGGAGCTGCCCTTGCCGCAGATCACGCCGCGATTGACCGGATGGTCCTTGTTGCCGTTGATGTAGCGGACCTTGCCGTCCTTGATGTGCACGTCGATGCCGCAGCGGCATGCGCACATGTAGCAGGTCGTCTTGGCGATGCTGTCTGAGATATCCGGCGAGGTGTCGACGCCGTCGCCTTCATCGGGTGCGCGCGTGTCGGCAAGCGGACGTTGCGATGGTGCCGAATTTGCGCCGCGTGGCGGTCGGTGCATCATGATCCGGTGGTGCCTGCGCGGCCGGCGGATTTGGCTCGTGTCTTCGGCCCGGGGCCGCGCATGTAGTGCTCTTCCGGGTGGTATCGGTCACCGACCAGCCGCCGCCGGACGCCGCGGGTCCAATGGGCAAGCAGGGATCTGAACCGCCCGATCATTTTGTTCTCTGCGATTCGATGCGAATTTTTTCTAACTTCACCCGAAAACGTAGGATAAAGCTATCGATCTGTCTAATCAGTTGTTCTTGTAAATTCGATCGATATTGGTTCTTAATGCGCGCATGACCTTGGACCAATTGCGGATTTTCGTCGCCGTTGCCGAGCGCGGTCACATGACCAAGGCGGCGGAGCTGCTGGGCATTTCCCAGTCGGCCGCGTCGGCCGCCATCCGCGCGCTTGAAGAGCAGCACGGCGTCCATCTGTTCAACCGGGTCGGCCGCAACATCGAGCTCGCCCAGACCGGGCATCGGTTCCTGCCCGAGGCCAAGGCTGTGCTGGAGCGGGCGGCCGCCGCGCGCAATGTGCTTGAGCATGTCTCGCAGACAGTCACCGGCAGCCTCTCGATCGCCGCCAGCCAGACCATCGCCAGCTATTGGCTGCCGCGCCGGCTGGCTTCCTTCCACGAAGCCTATCCCGCCGTCAGGTTGAGCGTCACCATCGGCAACACCAGGCAGGTCGAGGCCAATGTCCTCGATGGCGCGGCGGATCTCGGTCTGGTCGAGGGGCGCACGGAATCCGATATCCTGCGCCGCGCCAAGGTCGACGTCGACAGGCTGATGCTGGTCGTTGCCAGCGCCCATCCGGAGATCGCCGAAGTCTCGCAGGGCCGGCCCGACATCAAGGGCCTGCGCTGGATCATCCGCGAGGGCGGTTCAGGTACGCGCGAAGTGCTGGAGGATCTGGCCCGTCGCGAAGGAATTTCGCTCGCCGATCTGCAGATATTCCTGGTGCTGCCGAGCAACGAGGCGATACGCCAGGCGGTCGAGGCGGGGGCCGGCGCCACCATCATCTCGGAGCTTGTCGTGGCGCGCGCCGTCGCTGAGGGCACCCTGCGGTCGGTGCCGTTCGAATTGCCGAAACGCGACTTCGCCATGATCACCCATCGCGATCGTCAGGCAAGCCTGGCCCAGATGGCGCTCAAGGCGCATCTCGGCGCCAGCGCCGATCAAACAGTGCCCGCCCGCCTGTGAGTGGGCCGTGTCAGCCAAACTTCCGCTGAGCGTCGAGCGCCAGGCCAAGCCCGACCGAGCCGAACATGTCGCCGTCGATGACGGATGCCTGCGGCACCAGCGACAGGATCTCTCGTCTTGCCAGCGGGATCGCGGTCGAGCCGCCGGTCAGGAACACCGCGGTGATATCGGATGGCTTGACCTGGGCGTCGCGGATGGTCTGTCCGACCGTTGCGGTGACCCGCTCGATGTCCCTGGCAATCGTGGCGTCCAGGCCAATACGCGTGATTTCGGCGGCGAACGCCGCGCCCGGCAGCTTCACCGCCACGTCAGCGGATGATCTGTCGGTCAGCTCGATCTTGGCCTTTTCGACAAGTGCTGCCAGCGCATGTCCATAGCGATGCTCGACGATGTGGATAAAGCGGTCGACCAGGTCGGCGCGCACCGCCTCGTAGCGGATCTGGCGCAGATGCGTCATCGCCTTGGCGGTGTAGACCAGGTTGATGCGCTGCCATGTCGCGAGATCGATGAAGTAGCTGGCCGGCAGATTGCGCTTGCCGTCCTTGGTCGGGGTCAGGTAGCCGAGCTGCGGCATCACATGGGCGATGCTCAACAGCCGGTCGAAATCCGTGCCGCCGATATGGATGCCGCGGCTGGCCAGGATGTCGTCCTTGCGGTCAAGCAACCGCGAGCGCTGCGGTGAGACGCGCACGATCGAGAAGTCCGACGTGCCGCCGCCCATGTCGACGATCAGCGCCAGTTCCTCGCGCGTCACCTTCTGCTCGTAGTCGAGCGCCGCCGCGATCGGCTCGAACTGGAAGGCGATGTGTTTGAAGCCCTGCGCACGCGCGGCCTTTTCGAGTTCGCCCTCGGCGTTTGCATCGGCTTCAGGATCGTCGTCGACGAACTGCACCGGGCGGCCGAGCACCACCGTCTCGACCGCGCCCCCGGCATCTTCCTCCAGCTTTTTGCGGAGATGGCCGAGGAACAGGCCGACGATCTCCATGAAGCCGATCGAGCGGGCCTTGATGCGGGTCTTCTCGTGGGCAAGCGAACTGCCGAGCACGCTCTTCAGCGAGCGCATCAGCCGGCCTTCGATGCTGTCGGTGTAGTTGGCGATGGCATGGCGTCCGAAACAGGTGCGGTTGTCCTCGAAGTTGAAGAACACGGCACTGGGTAGCGTGACCTGGCCATCTTCAAGCGCGACGAGGCGCGGCTGCCCGTTGCGGACCACGCCAACGGTAGAGTTTGAAGTGCCAAAGTCGATACCGCCGAATGCTGGTCGCATGGCAAGTTTCCTGTATTTTGTCTTTTGGGGAGCGGCAGCTCGTGTCCGGTCGGGCCGGGGGCGTGCTCTAACGCATGACGCCGGAAAGGGAAACCTTTTTCGGAAAAAAGGTCCGGCGCTCAAAGCGCGTTGCGTCGAAACGGATTCATGCGACGCGCTTTAAGTCTTTGTTTCTATGCATGTCGTTGTCTCAAAACGGGGCCACTTTTGAGCGACACGCATTAATCCTTTCGGAAGATCACCCTTCCGAGCCAGCCCGTCAGCATGGCCAGCGATATCGCGAAGACGCCATAGAGGAAGGAATAATTGTGTGCGACACGGAAGATCGACTGCTCGAAACCGGATTTGCGGATTTCGAGCTGGGCCGAGCTTTCCTTGATGAACACGCCGCTCTTGAACAGGAAGGCGCGCGCCTTGTGGGTGCCGACCGGAACATTCGGCGCCAGCCTGACGGTGGCGCGGAACAGGTTCTGCGACAGGAATTGCACGCCGCCGACATTCTCGCTGTAGAGGCCGGTCGCTGTTTTGCGACTGCGCAGCGCCGCGGTGAATTCCTCGATGGTCGCCGGGCTGTCGCCGTCGTCGGCCGGCTGCATGTAGAGGTTGGAGGCGCCGAGCGACAGCTGCCTGTAGCTGTTCGGTTCGGTGATGTCCTGCAGCGGCCGCGTCGTGGCCACCGAATAGGACATCGGCACATTCTCGAAGGTTTCGGACTCCAGATTGACCCAGACGCCGAGCACCCGGTCCTTGCGGCGCACCACGACCGGTCTTGGCGGACCCTCAAGCACGACGATGACATCGTATCTGCCTTGACGGGCAACCAGCGGGTCGGGATTTTCCAGCGAGCCGAAAATGGTCAGGTCGGCGCCGGAAAAGCCTGCGGTGATCGAGACATTGTCGGTGGAGAGCCCGATCTGGATACCTTCTACCGGTGGCGTCTGTGCCTTGGCCGGCACGGTGGCCGTAAGCAACGACAGGAGAATGGCGGTTGCGAACGCTTTCGGACCCGTCATCAGTTGAGGCCCGCGGAGGACAGCGAATAGAGATTGGGCGGGGTGACGAAGAGATCGATGGCGAGCCGGATCGCCACCGCCAGCACCAGCAGCGCCAGCAACGCCCTGAGCTGCTCGCCGCGCAGCCTCTGGCCGGCCTTGGCGCCATATTGCGCGCCGGCAACGCCGCCCGCCATCAACAGGAAGGCCAGCACGACATCGACCGTCTGGTTGGTGGTGGCGTGGACCAGCGTCGTGTAGGCGGAGGTGAAGATGATCTGGAACAGCGAAGTGCCGATGACGACGTTGGTCGGCACTTTCAGCAGATAGATCAGCGCCGGCACCATGATGAAGCCGCCGCCGACGCCCATGATCGACGACAGGAAGCCGATGCCGGCGCCAAGGCCAAGCACCGGGATGACGCTGACGAACAGTTTCGAGGCCCTGAACCGCATCTTCAGCGGCAAGCGGTGGATCCAGTTGTGCTGGCCGGATTTCTTCAGCACCGGCGCGGCGCCGCTGCGCGTGGCGCGCAGCGCATTGACGCTTTCGACCAGCATCAGCCCGCCGACAGTGCCGAGCAGCACGACGTAAAGCAGCGAGATGAACAGGTCGAGCTGGCCGAGCCTGCGCAGGAAGGCGAAGACGAAGATACCGCCGGTGGAGCCGACGATGCCGCCGGCCAGCAAGACGCCGCCGAGCTTGAAGTCGAGCGTGCCTCGCTTCATGTGCGAAAGGACGCCGGAGAAGGAGGAGGCGATGACCTGGTTGGCGCCGGTGGCGACCGCGATCGCCGGGGGGATGTTGTAGAAGATCAGCAGCGGCGTGATGAGGAAGCCGCCGCCGACGCCGAACATGCCCGACAGGAAGCCCACTGCCGCACCCATGGCCAGCAGCACGAAGACGTTGACGGAAATTTCCGCGATCGGGAGATAGATGCCCACCCGTCAGTCTCGATCAGTTCTGCCTGTCGGTGAATGCAACCGTTGCGGGCATCTTGACCCGACAAGCCAATTTGTTCTTGCGCTGGAGGTGCAACGAAGTCAAACCGCGTCGCGCCGCCGAAACAAAAAACAACTCAATCAGTTAACAGGCAAATGTGTGGCAAGGGCGTCGTGGAAGCGACGCATCTGCCGTTATTTGCGCGCCAGCAGCGCCTTGACCAGTTTTTCATCGACCGTGCCGGTCGCCGGCAGCTTGTTATCGGTCTGGAAAGCCATGATGGCGGTCTTCGTCTTCTGGCCCATCTTGCCGTCGGCGTCGCCCGCATCGTAGCCATTCTTGTTGAGAATGCGCTGGATGTTCTGGACGGCCTTCTTCATGTCGACGCTGGCGGTCGTCTGCGGCGTGCCGTCCTGCCAGGATTCGGGAATGTCGACCGAATTGGCTGCCGCATCCAGCGACTTGGCCTTCCACAGTTCGGCTGCGGCGCGGGCGCGTTCGAGCTGCTCGGGCCGCATCGCATTGGCGATCTCGTCGCGCTTGGCCGCCGCATCCTTGTCGCCGGTCTTGGCGACGAGCGCGAACCATTTGTAGGATTCCTCGAGGTTCTGCTTCATGCCGACACCTTTGGCAGCGAGGATGCCGAGGTTGAACTGGCTGTCCTTGACGCCGACGTCTGCCGCCGCCTGGAACCAGTGCGCGGCCGACTCATTGTCGGTGACGCCATCCGCAGCCATGGCGAACAGCACGGCCAGATTGTGCATGGCGCTGGCGTTACCCTGCTCGGCGGCGAGCTGGTACCAGGTCTTCGCCTTCTTGATATCGCGCGCGACGCCAATGCCCTTCTCGAAGAAATTGCCGATGCGGTATTCGGCCGGCGCGAAGCCGAGTTCCGCCGACTTCTCGTACCATTTGGCGGCTGCCGCCATGTCTTCCTTGACGCCGCGCGACTCGGCGTAGCGCGAACCGACCTCGAACAACGCCTTGGCGTCGCCATTGCCGGCAGCATCGCGCAAGGCGACCGGGCCGACGTCGGTGGGAATGTCGAACTTGGCCGTCGCCGCCGCTGGCGAAGCGTCCGCCGGCGGAACCGCGCCAGTGGTGTCCTTGGCGGTGGTCGGTTCGGCCACATCAGGCTGGGTGCCGGTATCGGCATCGGTCGCTTCCGCGGCGACAGGAGCCGGACCAGCCAGGACCGCAGCAGCCGAAGCTGTCGTGTCGGACGCCACCGGGCTCGCATCGGCGGGCGTCGCCGAAGCAGCAGGCGCGGGAGCCGGCTCGGCTGTCGGCGCTGCATCCATCGACGGCTCGATGCCTGGCGGCGTGGCCATCGTGCCTTGCGCGGCCATGTCATCCTTGGCTGCCGGTTCGGACGGCTCGGCCTGTCTGACGGCACGGGCCGGCGCGCTTTCCACGGCCTGGGGCTGAATGTCCGTCTTCGGCTGGCTAGGGGCATCGACCGAGGCGGTTTGCACCGGTTGCGAGGCGGCGATCGGCGCGACGTCGTTGCTCGCCACCTGCGCGGGATCGGCGAAGAAGGCCTTGCCCAGCTGCAGGCCGGCAAGCGCCAGCATGATTGCGGCGGCCGCCATCAGGATCGGCTTGCGCCGCGCCTTGAGCAGGTCGCCGATCCGCAGCGCCTTCACCGGTCCGGTCATCGTTGACTGGCGCTTCAGGGCATCGGCTTCGGCGGCGGCGGCCTGCGCCGCGCGCCTGGCGGCGGCGATGAAGTCCGACTTGGCGGCATCAGTGGTGTCGCTGGGCTTGGCCGGCTGGCCCCGCTCGTCGCGCACGCGCTTCATGATGGCATTGAGGTCAGGCGCGCCGGAGCCGGGCTCCAGCGGCCGGTTGGCCATTTTCGGATCGAGCGGTTCGTCGAGGTCGACGCTCGGTGCCGGGGCAGTCGGCGCCGAGCCGGCCAGCGGCGGGATGTCCGCCTCCTTCTTGCCCTTGAATGCGCGTGCCAGCCCGCTGAACAGCGATTTGCGGCCGCCTGCCTGTTCGCTTTTCTCGGCGATCGTGTCGGAACTGAGAGCGGCCATGGCCGCGGCAGCGGCGGCCTCGGCCGGCGAGCGCGTGCCCAGGTCGCCACGCATACCCAGGTCGCCACGCGTACCCAGGTCGCTACGCGTACCCAGGTCGCCACGCATGCCCGGTTCATTTCGCGAACCCGGCTCATCACGCAGGATGGCGGCGGCGCGGCCATCGAGATCGGCCACGTCCCCGGTCAGCGGCATCGGCTGATCGATATCCATCGACGGCGCATCGACGGCCATCTTGGACCGCCGCGCGCCGCGCCGGCTGTTCGGTTCGACCACCGCCGCATCCAGGAGTTCGCTCACCGCCTCGACCGGTTCGCCGGGTTCCAGCGAACCCAGCCGATCGACGATCTTGAGCAACGTGTCGTGGATGGCTTCGAACGTTCTCGAATTGCGCTCGTCCGAGCGCCGCGTCAGCGTTTCGAGTGTCTTCAGATCCTGGGCGAGGCCGGAAACGGCCGTCGTGTTGGCGCTCGAACCGGCCAGCGAACGCACTGCGTTCTCGGCCGCTTCGCGCGCCGCGCCGAGGATGGAATCGCGGGTTCCCGCCAGCGACTTCTCGATCTCGTTGAGACGCGGGCTGATATCCTCGAATTCCGGCAGCGGCGTGCTGGGCCTTGAAAGGTGGGCGGACAGGCCGGCGACCTGTGCCTCCAGGCTGCGGATCAGCGCCGGATCGATGCCGGCCACCTGCGCGGCCGATGCATCCAGCCGGCTTGAAATGTCTTCGAGCCGGCTTTCCAGGCCGCGGATCGCCGCTTCGCCTGCGGGATCGGGAACACGCGTTTCCATGCGCTTGGCCAGCGCGGTGAAGCGGGCGTCGATGGCTTCCATGATGCCGGCGCTGTCGACTTGCGGCATGCGCTGGTCCAGCCTGTCGGCAACCTCGTCAAGCCGCCGCTCGAGATCGCGGAACAGCATGTTGCCCTGTTCGATGGCGTCACCCTGGCGACGTTCCATCATGCCCGACAGCACGTCGAAGCGTTGTTCCAGGCCATGGAAGATATAGTCGGCGTCAGGCATGGCAGGCGCCTGGTCGATCTTGTCGGCGATGAGCGCGATCTGCTTGGCCAGGCGCTCCATCGCCTGCTCGGGCAGGTTGGCGCGGCCGGCGAGATCGTCGACCCGGCTCGACAGCGTGCTCAGCCGATCCATGACCGCGTTGCCCGGGCGATCCTGCGCCACTTCCTCGATCTGCTGGGCAAGCGAGTCGATCCGCTTCTCGATGCGCTCGAAAGCCTCGTGGTCGAATGAATTGGCTTGCGCGGCGACCGTCGAGGCGACGATGGCGCGGGAAATCTCGTCCAGCCGCTCGTCGATCATGCCAAGCGTGTCGCTGCCGCGATTGTCCTGTTGGCTGGCGAAATGATCGACGGCGCCGGCAAGCGTGCGGACTTTTTCCTCGAGCGAGCGCAGCGACAGCGATTCCGGCAGGTTGTTGACGGCGTTGCTGATCTGCTCCAGCCGGTCGGTCAGCATCGACAGGCCAGGGTCGTCCGAGCGCTTGCGCTGGTCGGCGTCGACGCGATCCTCGAAGGCTGTCCAGCGGCGATCGAAATCGTCCCAGCGGCGGTCGACCTTCTGCACGCTCTCTTCGCGCGCCAGCGTGTCGAGCGCGGCTTTGACCTGCTCGAGTTCGAGCCGCAGCATGTTGACGCTTCTGTCGTCGCTCTTCTCGGCCAGTGTCTGGATGGCGCCGGAGAGCCGTTCGAATTCAAGGCCGAGTTCGGCGCTGCCCTTGGCCGAGGCGCCAGGCTTGGCGCTCGACTGGAAAGCCCGCTCGATGTCCTTGCGCAGCGCTTCGAATTCTCGCTGCAGCCCGGCCGTCATCTGGTGGCGCAGTTCCTCGCGCATGCCGCGCAACTCTCCCGCGATCTTGCCGACCATGGCAACGCCGTCTTCCTGGCCGCGCACGCGATCGATGTCGCGGGCGATGGCCTGGTAATTCTGCCCGAAAGCGGCGGCGGGCTGCATCGGGCTTTTCGGGCGCGGCGCCGGCTGCGGATCCTCGTACCAGCGCTGCTGGCTGGAGGGTTGGGCTGCTGGATAGCGCGCGTCGGCCCCGTATTGGCGGGGCTCCGGACGTGCCATCGGGTCCTCGCGCGTACGCTCCAGCCGCTGTTCCAGCGTTTCGAGGGAACGGTTCAACTGCTCGAGCGTGGTCTGCGACCTGCGCTGCCTGCCGGCGTTGAGTGTATCGAGGTAGGACCGCTTGCTATTCATCGGTGCGTCCGTCTTTCAGAATGGCTGGCTCGCGGCCAGATTCCCCCAAGTCCCTGTCGGAACGAGGCGACAGCGGCCATGCCGCGGTGGAAGACGAGCTTCCCGGGTTCTCACCCGCGCTCCGAAAAACCGTGAAAAATTCGATACAGGATAAACACGGGTGGCCGACGTGCCCACATTTCGCCCAACGTGGTAAACAACGCGTTAACCAAACTTAAGAAGTTGCAAGGATGTCGGATGCCGGCCTGACGGTGCGGCATAAAGCTCGTCGCGCAGAACGCCCTTGCGTCATGAGGCGGCTATCGGTATAGAATTGACGTAAACGTAAAAGACGCATCGAGCGTGCTGTTTGCGATTTGTTTGTTGAAACCACGACCGGAAGCAAGCCCCCGCTTCCAGTCAGGCGACGCACGGTCCAGGACCGCGACGCCACCAGACGGGGAAAGCCAGTGACCATGAAGCTTATCTCGGCCGGCGAGACCGCGGCCAATACCAACAATATGTCTGTCGAAACCGGCGAGGACCTTGTCCGCATCGGCGAGATGGCCAAGAAATATGGAGTGACGCTGCGCACGCTGCGTTTCTATGAAGACAAGGGCCTGCTTAACCCGCAGCGCGACGGTTCGACCCGTCTCTACACGCGCCGCGACAAGGCCCGGCTGAAGCTGATCCTGCTTGGCCGCAAGGTCGGGTTCTCGCTGCGCGACGTCAAGCAGATGATGGACCTCTACGATCCGACCGGCTCCAACACCAAGCAGCTGCGGCTGGCGCTGGACAAGTCGGAAAAGCAGCTTGCCCGCCTGCAGAAGCAGCGGGCGCTGATCGACGACGCCATCAACGAGCTGAGCGGCTCGATGTCGGCGGTGCGCCAGATGCTGGCCGAGCGTTCGGCGCCGCAGGCGAGCGTCGCGGGCTAAGTCATCCGCCGATTGTCTGACTATCAAGGCCGCGTGGCCCTGCCGCGCGGCTTTTCGTCGTCTTGGCCGCGCCCCAATGCAGCCTTTCGGCGCCAGCTTGTGCAACGCCGCGCCGCTACGTTCACCGCGCGGTGGGCGGGAAATCTTGTCGCATCGAAAAAATTGACGTTTACGCAAACGTCAATTTTTGCTATCCCGCTAGCAACATGGGTCCGCATGCCACCCTAGCTGACTTCGGGGGCTTTCGGATCAGGTCTGCAGGGTGGAGAAAAAGCATGCCGACATACAGGGCTCCGGTCCAGGATACGCTGTTCGTGCTCAACGAGGTGCTGGGCTATCAGCGCTATTCGAACCTTCCAGGATTTTCCGACGCCACGCCCGATGTTCTGGAGGCTATCCTCGCCGAAGGCGCCAAGCTCGCCGAAAACGTCATGCATCCGCTGAACCGTGTCGGCGACATGGAAGGCTGCGTGCGCCATGACGACGGCTCGGTGACGACGCCGAAAGGTTTCAAGGAGGCCTTCGACCAGTATCGTGAGGGTGGCTGGATGGGCCTGGCCGCACCGGTGGAGTTCGGCGGCCAGGGTCTGCCCTACGCCGTGCACACCGCCGTCGCCGAATATATGGTGTCGGCCAACATGTCGCTGATGATGTATCCGGGCCTGACGCAAGGCGCGATCGCGGCGATCATCACCCACGGCACCGACGAGCAGAAATCCAAATGGCTGCCGAAGATGGTTGAGGGCGCCTGGACCGGCACCATGAACCTGACCGAGCCGCATTGCGGTACCGATCTTGGCCTGCTGCGCACCAAGGCGGTGCCCAATGGCGATGGCACCTACAAGATTTCAGGCCAGAAGATCTTCATCTCGGCCGGCGAGCACGACATGTCGGACAACATCGTGCATCTGGTGCTGGCCCGCATCGAAGGCGCACCGGAAGGTGTCAAGGGCATCTCGCTGTTCATCGTGCCGAAGCTCAAGCTCGACGCATCGGGCAATCCGGGCAACAGGAACACTGTCTCCTGCGGCTCGATCGAGGAGAAGATGGGCATCCACGGCAATTCGACCTGCGTCATGAACTATGACGAGGCCGAAGGCACGCTGCTCGGCGAGGCCAATGGCGGCTTGAAGGCGATGTTCACGATGATGAACGAGGCGCGGCTTGGTGTCGGCCTGCAAGGGCTGTCGCTGTCGGAGATCGCCTACCAGAACGCCGTCGCTTACGCCAAGGACCGCTTGCAGGGCCGCTCGCTGTCGGGGCCGAAGGCGCCGGACAAGAAGGCCGACCCGATCATCGTCCATCCCGACATCCGCCGCAGCCTGATGACCATGAAGGCCTTCAACGAGGCCGGCCGCGCGCTGGCGCTGTGGACGGCGATCAAGTCCGACATCGCCCACCGCTCCGCTGACGACAAGGACCGCCAGGTCGCCGACGACTACACCGGCCTGATGACGCCGGTGGTCAAGGGCGTGCTGACCGACAAGGGGTTCGACCACGCCGTGATGGCGCAGCAGGTGTTCGGCGGTCATGGTTACATCGAAGAGCACGGCATGAGCCAGTTCGTGCGCGATGCCCGCATCGCCATGATCTATGAAGGCGCCAACGGCATCCAGGCGCTCGACCTCGTCGGCCGCAAGCTCGGTTTGAATGGCGGCCGCGCCGTGCAGGCCTTCTTCAAGGAGGTCGGCGAATTCTGCGAGGAAAACCGCTCCGACGAGAAGATGGCGCCGTTCACCAAGGCGCTGAAGAAGGGCCTCAACGATCTGCAGGCGGCGACCATGTGGCTGCTGCAGAACGGCATGGCCAAGCCCGACAATGCGGGTGCCGCCTCGACCGATTTCATGCATCTCTTCGGCCTTGTCGCGCTGGGCTACATGTGGGCGCAGATGGCCAAGGCAGCACTTGGCAAGACGGGCGCCAACGGCTCCCAGTCCTTCTACGACAACAAGGTTGTGACCGCGCGCTTCTTCATGGAGCGGATCATGCCGGAGACCGGCGCTCACCTCGCCCGCATTTCGAGCGGTGCCGATACGCTGATGGCTCTGCCGGCGGAAGCGTTCTAAGCTCGAACGCCGGCACCGCCGGCCTTGCCTGTCGATACGCGGAGGAAATCGTGGCGACAAATCCCGCCGAAGTGCTCTCTTTGCCGAAGCCCGCCTGGGCGGCGGATGAGGTCGGCATGCTCTACGACATGGCGCACCGCTTCATGTCGGAGGAGATCGCGCCGCGTTACGACGAATTCGAGAAGAACGAGATGGTCGACCGCGAGAGCTGGTTGAAGGCGGGTGCTGCCGGTCTGCTCTGCGCCTCGATGCCGGAGGAATATGGCGGCTCCGGCGGTACCTTCGCGCATGAGAGTGCCATCATCGAGGCCATCGGCCATGTCGGTGTCGATGGTTTCGGCATCGGCCTGCACAATTCGATCGTCGCCCCCTACGTCCTTCACTACGGTTCGGAAGAGCAGAAGAAGAAATGGCTGCCGAAGCTGGCGACCGGCGAACTGATCGGCGCCATCGCCATGACCGAGCCCGGTGCCGGCTCCGACCTGCAAGGCGTCAAGACGCGGGCGCAGAAGGATGGCAACCAGTACAAGATCAACGGCTCCAAGACCTTCATCACCAATGGCCAGCTTGCCAACTTCATCATCGTCGTCACCAAGACCGATCCGGAAAAGGGCGCCAAGGGCACCTCGCTGATCGTCGTCGAGACCGATGAGGTCGAAGGCTTCGAGCGTGGCCGCAACCTCGACAAGATCGGGCTGAAAGCCAACGACACCTCGGAACTGTTCTTCAACGATATGCGCGTGCCGACCTCCAACCTGCTCGGCCACGAGGAAGGGCAGGGCTTTGTCCAGCTGATGCAGCAATTGCCGCAAGAGCGGCTGCAGATCGGCACCGGCGCGATTGCCATGATCGAGCGGGCGCTGGCGCTGACCATCGACTACGTCAAGGAGCGCAAGGCGTTCGGCAAGGCGATCATCGATTTCCAGAACACCCAATTCAAGCTGGCCGAGCTCAAGACCGAAGCGACCATCGGCCGCGTCTTCTACAATGATTGCGTGACCCGCCACATCGCCGGTGGCCTCGATCCGGTGACCGCGTCGATGGCCAAATACTGGCTCAGCGACCTGCAGGGAAAAGTCGTCGACGAATGCCTTCAATTGCATGGCGGCTATGGCTACATGAATGAATATCCGATCGCCCGCATGTTCCGCGACGCTCGCGTCCAGCGCATCTACGGCGGCACCAACGAGATCATGAAATTGCTGATCGGACGTTCGCTCTGAGCTGCGTTCGATAAACCCAAGGAGCAAAAAAATGGCCGAAGCTTATGTCTATGATGCTGTGCGCACGCCGCGCGGCAAGGGCAGGAAGGACGGATCGCTGCACGAGGTGCCGGCGGTGCGGCTTGCCGCCAAGACGCTTGAGGCGTTGCGCGACCGCAATGGGCTCGACACCGGCAATATCGACGACATCATCTTCGGCTGCGTCGATCCGGTCGGCGAGGCGGGCTCGGTCATTCCGCGCGCCGCCGCCTTCGAGGCCGGCTACGACACCAAGGCGCCCGGAATGCAGATCTCGCGCTTCTGCGCGTCAGGCCTCGACGCCATCAATTTCGGCGCTGCCAAGATCGCGCAAGGCGCCGATGAGATCGTCATTGCCGGTGGCGTCGAATCCATGTCGCGCGTCGGCATGGGCGCCTCCGGCGGTGCCTGGTTCATGGATCCTTCGGTCGGCCTGCCCGGCTGGTTCGTGCCGCAAGGCATCTCGGCCGACCTGATTGCCACCAAATACGGCTTCTCCCGCGACGACGTCGATGCCTATGCGGTCGAGAGCCAGAAGCGCGCGGCAAAATCCTGGGCCGATGGCCGTTTCAAGAAGTCCGTCATTCCGATCAAGGACCAGAACGGCCTGACCATCCTCGACCATGACGAGCACATGCGTCCGTCAACCGACATGCAGTCGCTGGCCTCGCTCAACCCGTCCTTCGTCATGCCTGGCGAAATGGGTGGCTTCGATGCCGTCGCGGTGCAGAAGCATCCCGAGGTGGAAGAGGTCAACCACGTCCACCATGCCGGCAATTCGTCCGGCATCGTCGATGGCGCCGCCGCCGTGCTGCTCGGCTCGAAGAAGGCCGGCAAGGCGATGGGTATCAAGCCACGCGCCCGCATCCGCACCTTCGCCAACATCGGCTCCGAGCCGGTGCTGATGCTGACCGGTCCGGTCGACGTCACCGAGAAGCTGTTGAAGCGCGCCAAGATGAAGCTGTCCGATATCGACCTGTTCGAACTCAACGAGGCCTTCGCCTCGGTTGTGCTGCGCTACATGCAGGCCTTCGACATCGAGCACGACAAGATCAACGTCAATGGCGGCGCCATCGCCATGGGCCATCCGCTCGGCGCCACCGGCGCCATGATCTTCGGCACGGTGCTAGACGAACTCGAGCGCCGCGACCTCAACACCGCGCTGATAACGTTGTGCATCGGCGCTGGCATGGGCACCGCAACGATTATCGAACGCGTCTGATAGGGGAGAGAAATCATGACCTACACCAATTTCACCCTCGACATCGACGCCGACGGCATTGCGCTGGTCACCTGGGACATGCCTGGCCGGTCGATGAATGTCTTCACCGAAGAAGCGATGCTGGAGCTGAACGCCATCGTCGACAAAGTGGCCGGCGACGCCGCCATCAAGGGCTCGGTGATCACCTCCGGCAAGGATACATTCTCCGGCGGAGCCGACCTCACCATGCTGCAGAAGATGCTGGCCACCTTCGCCGCCGAAAAGGACAAGGATGTCGAAAAGGCGACCAAGGCGCTGTTCGACAATGCCGGCTATATGACCGGCCTGTTCCGCAAGCTGGAAACGTCGGGTAAGCCCTGGGTGTCGGCGATCAACGGCACCTGCATGGGCGGCGCCTTCGAATTGTCGCTCGCTTGCCACGGCCGTGTCGCCGCTGATAGCGACAAAGTCAGGATGGCGCTTCCCGAAGTGAAGATTGGCATCTTCCCGGGCGCCGGCGGCACCCAGCGGGTGCCGCGGCTGACCGATCAGCAGCAGGCGCTGCAGATGCTGACCTCCGGCCAGACGCTGTCGCCGCAGAAGGCCAAGTCGATGGGCCTGATCCATGAGATCGCTGAACCGGCCAAGCTGGTCGAAACCGCCAAGGCGATGATCAAGAACGGTCTGAAGCCGGTGGCGCCGTGGGACGAGAAGGGCTTCAAGCTGCCCGGCGGACCCATCTACTCAATGGCGGGCGCCAATCTGTGGCCGCCGGCCATCGCCATCCTGCGTCGCGAGACCTATGGCAACTATCCGGCCGCCGCCGCGATCCTGAAATGCGTCTATGAGGGCCTGCTGGTGCCGTTCGACACCGGCCTGCGCATCGAGCAGCGCTATTTCACCGAGATCATGCAGACCAAGGAAGCGGCGGCGATGATCCGCTCGCTGTTCGTGTCGCTGCAGGAACTGAACAAGGGCGCGCGCCGCCCGGCCGGCGTGCCGGAAACGAAGTTCAAGAAGATCGGCATTCTCGGCGCCGGCTTCATGGGCGCCGGCATCGCCTATGTCACCGCCAAGGCCGGTATTCCGGTCGTGCTGCTCGACCGCGACATGGAGTCGGCCGCCAAGGGCAAGGCGCATTCCGACAGCCTGGTCTCGGATCAGGTGAAGAAGGGCCGCGCCAAGCCCGAGGAGAAGGACAAACTGCTGTCGCTGATCACGCCGACGGCCGACTATGCCGATCTTGCCGGCTGCGACCTGGTGGTCGAAGCCGTGTTCGAGGATTCCGCTGTCAAGAAGAGCGCCACCGAACAGGCGGAAGCCGTGCTTAAAGCCTCGGCGATCTTCGCCTCCAACACCTCGACCATCCCGATTTCCTCGCTGGCCAAGAACTCGGCGCGGCCGAAGAATTTCATCGGCATCCATTTCTTCTCGCCGGTCGACAAGATGATGCTGGTCGAGATCATCCTGGGCAAGAAGACCGGCGACAAGGCGCTGGCCACGGCAATCGACTTCGTCCGCGCCATCAAGAAGACGCCGATCGTCGTCAACGACACGCGCGGCTTCTACGTCAACCGCTGCGTGCTGCGCTACATGTCGGAAGCCTACAAGATGCTGATAGAAGGCGTGCCGGCACCGATGATCGAGAATGCGGCGAAAGCCGCCGGCATGCCGGTCGGCCCGCTGGCTCTGACCGACGAAACGGCCATCGACCTCGCGCAAAAAATCATGAAGCAGACCATGCGCGATCTCGGCGACACCGCTGTCGACCAGAAGCAGATGGCGCTGATCAACACCATGGTCGACAACCATGGCCGCTTCGGCCGCAAGAACGGCAAGGGCTTTTACGACTATCCCGCCAAGCCGGCCAAGAAGAAGCTGTGGCCCGGCCTCAAGGATCTCTTCCCGCAGCTTGCGCCCGAGAAGGTCGATTATGAGGAATTGCAGCAGCGGCTGCTCGTCACCATAGCGCTGGAAGCGGCGCGGGTGATGGAAGAGGGTATCGTCACCGATCCGCGCGAGGCCGATGTCGGCTCGATCCTGGCCTTCGGCTTCGCGCCCTACACCGGCGGCGCGCTGTCCTATATCGACGGCATCGGCGTCAAGGCATTCGTCAAGATCGCCAAGAAACTGCAGAAGAAATACGGCGCCGAATTCAAGGCGCCCAGGCTGCTGCACGACATGGCCGAGAAGGACCAGACCTTCTACGAGCGCTTCGATCCCTACGCCAAGGGTGACGTGAAGCAGGCAGCGTAGGCCAGCCCTTAGACTGTGGACAAGATGGTGGCCCGGGGTTAGAACGGGGAAGGTATTTTTTCCTGTTTCGAGGAGAGCGAGATTGCTCTCGCATGACCGTGTCTGGGCTGCCATCGATGCTCTCGCCGAGCGCTATTCGCTGTCGGCTTCGGGCCTGGCCCGGCGCGCGGGGCTCGATTCGACCGCCTTCAACAAGTCGAAACGTCTGTCGTCGGATGGCCGGCCGCGCTGGCCTTCGACCGAATCGCTGGCCAAGATCATCGAGGCGACGGGCGCTTCGCTCGACGAATTCACCAGCCTGATCGAAGGCAGGGCCGGATCCGTCCAGGTCGCATCGGTCGCCCGCAGGCGCTCCGTGCCGTTGCTCGGCTTTGCCCAGGCCGGCGCCGGCGGCTTCTTCGACGATGCCGGCTTTCCGGCCGGGCAAGGCTGGGACCTGGTCGAATTGCCGGCGCAATCGACCGAGAGCTCCTATGCGCTGCAGGTGCAAGGTGATTCCATGTTGCCGCTTTACCGCAATGGCGACGTTCTCATCGTCGAGCCGGGCGCCATCACCCGCAAGGGCGATCGCGTCGTCGTCAAGACAACCGCCGGCGAAGTGATGGCCAAGGTGCTCGAGCGCCAGACCGTCAAGTCGATTGCACTGGTCTCGCTCAATCCCGATCATCCCAACCGCGACATTCCCATGCGCGATGTCGAATGGGTGGCGCGGATTGTCTGGGCAAGCCAATAGGTCCGGCAGGTGCGGCTCCCTCATCTTGCCCTGGCGGTTCTGATGGTCCCGGTGATGGCGGCCATGGTCGTCGCTGGCGGTCGCACTCTGAAGGGAAGTGAGAGCGTGATCACGGCGAATCAGGTTGATCCGGGCGCCGATGCGATCTCGCAGGAGGGCGCCGAGACGGTGCCCGGAGAGCCGGCCACATCTGCCATAGCCGCTCCGCAGCCGCCAAAGCCGGCGTCACATTCGAGGGCGATCGATCCCGAAATTGTCGCGCCACCGGAACTGCCTGCCGAGGGGCTTGAGCGTGTCGAGCCGCGCGCGCCGTTGAGCAAGATGGCGCTGGCCGTGCCGCCCAAGCCGAAAATGCCCGACGACTGGAACGGGACAAAGCTGTTCCAGCCGGTTACGCCGGCCGCCGGCCTGATCGACGCGAAGGGCTATTCGGTCGCGGTGTCCGGCATAGACATCGTCAGGCAGGACGAGACCTGTAGCGATGACGGCAAGTCCTGGCCGTGCGGCGTCCGGGCGCGGACGGCGTTTCGCGCCTTCCTGCGCGGCCGCGCGGTGGTCTGCACCGTGCCGCCCGAGGGTGGTCGCGACCTGATCGCCGCCGAATGCCGGATCGGCAAGCAGGATGTTGGCCAATGGCTGGTCGAAAACGGCTGGGCTCGGGCCGCCAAGGGTGGGCCCTATGTCGAGGCCGGCGACAAGGCACGCACGGCGAAAAAGGGTATTTTCGGATCGGCGCCGAACCTTGCCGGCATGCCGGCGATGCCGGCCGCACCGAACCCCGCGCCTCAGGCGCCGAGCTCGATCCTGGAAGAGGTCGACGGCGTGCTCAGGCCAGCTGACCAGCCAGCGCCCGCTCAATGAGCGCCCGCGTCTCGGCAATGCCATAGAGCGCGGCGAACGAGCCGAAGCGCGGGCCGCGCTCCTGGCCGATCAGCACCTGGTAGATCATCTGGAAGAAGGCACCCGATACGCCGGGGCCGCCCTCCGGGCTCTGCTTGGAATGATCCTGATAGCGTTCGATCCTGCGCGCGACGTTGAGCGAAGCGTTCTGGATCGCTTCGCCGTTGGCGTCAGCCGGCAGCGCGCCAAGCGCCGTGTCGAGGGCTGCCAGCGCCTCGCGCTCGACCTCGTCGGCGGGACGGAAGGTTTTCGTCGGCTTCACGAAATCGTCGAAATAGCGGATCGCATGGCCGACCAGCTGGTCGAGCTCGGGATGCGTCTTTGGCGTCACGCCTTGCGTATGGCGCGAAATGAAGCCCCACAGCACATCCTTGTTCTGCGCGTTGGAAGCGCTGACCAGGTTGAGCAGCAGCGAGAACGGCACCGGCATGTCGATGGCCGGCGGGTTGCCGTCATGCATATGCCAGACCGGGTTGCCCAGCCGCTCCTTCCAGTCCTGCCGGGGATAGGCTGCAAGGAAGGTGTAATACTCGTCCACGGCCCTCGGGATGACATCGAAATACAGCTTCTTGGCCTGCCGCGGCCGCTGGTACATATAGAGCCCGAGGCTTTCGGTCGGCGCATAGGTCAGCCACTCGTCGATGGTCAGCCCGTTGCCCTTCGACTTCGATATCTTCTGGCCGTTCTCGTCCAGGAACAGTTCATAGACGAAATGCTCCGGCGCGCGCCCACCCAGAATGTTGCAGATGCGGTCATAGACCACCGCATTGGTCTGGTGGTCCTTGCCGAACATCTCGAAATCGACGCCGAGCGCTGCCCAGCGCATGCCGAAATCCGGCTTCCATTGCAGCTTCACCCTGCCGCCGGTGATCGAAAGCGTGGTCTCGGTGCCCTCATCGTCGAATGTGATGGTGCCGGCCTTGGCGTCGACATGCTTCATCGGCACGTAAAGCACGCGGCCGCTTTTCGGCGAAATCGGCAGGAATGGGCTGTAGGTCGCCTGCCGCTCGGGTCCGAGCGTCGGCAGCATCACCGCCATGATCTGGTCATAGCGCTCGGCGGCACGCAGCAGCATCGCGTCGAAACGGCCCGACTTGTAATATTGCGTCGCGCTGGCGAACTCGTAGTCGAAGCCAAACGTGTCCAGGAAGCGGCAAAGCATCGCGTTGTTGTGATCGGCAAAGCTCGCATAGTCATCGCCGAACGGATTGGGCACCGACGACAGCGGCTTGTGCAAATGCGGCTCGAGCGCTGCGCGATCCGGCACGTTGTCGGGTATCTTGCGCATGCCGTCCATGTCGTCGGAAAAGCACAGCAGCTTGGTCGCAACCTTGTCCTGCGTCAGGACGCGAAAGGCATGCCGCACCATCGACGTGCGCGCCACCTCGCCGAACGTGCCGATATGCGGTAGGCCGGACGGTCCGTAGCCGGTCTCGAACAGGATTGTTTCGGGAAAGTCGGTGCCTTTGTAGCGCTCGATGATCTTTTTGGCTTCCTCGAACGGCCATGCCTTGCTTTCGGTCGCAGCCGCCAGCAGCTCGGGATTGAGATCGATGATGTTTGATCCCGCCATGTCACTGTTTTCCAAATCAGTCACTGTTTTCCAAATCAATCGCCGGCCCAATCAATCGAAGGCGGGGCCGGAGCAGGGCTTTTCAACCGGTCTCTAGGCGTGCATCGCCAGAGCGTCAACGCGTGCAGCGCTTTTTCCTTGCGGTGCAGATACCGCGTTCCTACCTTCGGAGCCCGTTCAAGGAGTATAGAATGTCGTTGCCGACGCCGCATGAAGCGCTGATCTACCTGATGGTCATCACCTCGGCCTCCGATCGCGACATGACCGATGTCGAACTGGCCCGGATCGGCGAGGTTGTCCGCTCCTGGCCGGTGTTCGAGGATTTCAACCACGACCGGCTGGTCGGCGTCGCCCAGGCCTGTCAGAAGATGCTGCATGAAAAGGACGGGCTGGAAGGCGTTCTTGCGCGGGTTGCCGAGGCCTTGCCCGAGCGCTTGCGCGACACCGCCTATGCCGCTGCCTTCGAGGTCGCCGCCGTCGATCTCGAAATGCGCATGGAAGAGGTGCGGGTGCTGCAGCTGATCCGCCGTCAGCTCGATCTCGACACGCTGACCGTCGCCGCCATCGGCCGCGCCGCCAAGGCGCGGTTGCGCACTCTGACCTAGTCGGCTGTGTCTTCCGGGCTGCCTTAGAAAAAGCTGACCGGAAAATAGCGCAGGTAGAATTCGGCGAACGTGCCTTTCATCGAGATCTCCTGCAGCGCGTAGTCGAGCGCGGCGGCCAGCGCCGGATTGTCCGCCCTGGTGGCTATGGCCATGCCCGAACCCAGATATTCGGGCGCCAGATAGGGGCCGCCGGCAAAGCGGCAGCAGCCTGCCGCATCCGAGCCGCCCAGCCAGAAGGCGAGGCGCATGCCGTCGCTGAAGGCGGCGTCGAGCTTGCCCGCCTTGAGATCGGTATAGAGGTCTTCCGGCCTGTCGAAGGCGACGATCTGAACGGTATTGAAATAGTCGCGCAGCATGCGCTCATGCGCCGAGCCGGCTAGCACGCCGACACGCTTGCCGCGCAATTTGTCGAAGACCGGTTCGGTCAGCGCCTTGCCCTTCTGCATGACGAAGCGGGCCGGGAACTGCAGGTAGGAGCGCGAGAAGGCATAGGTCGCGCGCGATTCCGGCGTTGCGGCGATGCCGGCGATGATCGCTTCGCCCTCACCTTTCTGCAGCGCGCCTTCGAGCTCTGCCCAGGGCAATGCCTGGATCTGGCATTTTTCGGCAATGCCAAGCTCGGCGCAGATGGCGCGTGCCAAATCGATGTGGAAACCGGACAGCTTTCCCGCGCCGTCGAGGAAATTGAAGGGTGGGAAATCCGTGGTCGTCAGGAAGCGCAGCCGGGGCAGTGCCGAAAGGTCCGGCTTCGGCAGCCGCTCCTTGGCATCCCACAGCACCGGCACCTGCGGCTCAGCGGCGCGTGCGGCATCGGCGACCGACAGCGCTCCGATCAGCATCGACGCAAGAGCCAAAAACCTCCACTGGAACGCCACGATAAAACTCCGCCGCAGTCGTGTTGGCAGGGTTTTGGTACGAAAATGACACAGGTACAATGCTTTTTGATTTCAACGCGTCGATTTCAGGATATGCTTTAGGTGATTTGCAAATAGCCGTGGCTGCCTTGGTGGGGGACCAGGGTCGAGAACCACGACCGAAAACAAGCGGTTTGCAATCCGTGGTCGGTGGTGAAGTGCAAACGAAGCACGCATCATTGGTCGCAATGCATAAGGCAGCAACATGGGGTTGATGTTGCGATGGGTCAGTTCGATCGCACGCTGGAATTCATAGACCACCTGCAGCACGCCGGAACGGCGGCGGCAGTCTGCGAAACGTTGCTGGGCATAACGTCGGATTTCGGCCTCACCGCGCTGATGGCGGGAACCGTGCCGCAGCCGGGCACGCCGAGCGGCCTGCAAAAGCAGCATGTGCTTCTCTGCGACTGGCCCGTCGAATGGCTGGAGCGCTATGTGGCGCGCAACTATGTCGATCACGACCCGGTCGTCAGCCATATGAAACAGCTGCAGGCGCCGTTCCAGTGGCGCGAAGCCTCACAGGGCGCCCGCATCGACAAGAGCAGCGGCGAAGTGATGGGCGATGCCGGCGTGTTCAAGTTGCGCGACGGACTGGCCTTCCCGCTGATCACGCTCGACGGCCAGATCGTCATGGTGTCGCTGGGCGGCGAGGCAGTTGAATTGTCGGCGGCCGAGTTCGGCCTGGTGTCGCTGGTGTCGACCTATGCGGTCGGCCGCGCCATGCAGCTCCACACGATGGCGAGCAACACCATCGATCACATCGTATTGACGCCGCGCGAGCGCGAATGCCTGCAATGGGCCGCCGTCGGCAAGTCCGAGTGGGAGATTTCGCAAATCCTCGGCATCTCCGAACACACCTCGGAGAAACATCTTCTTAACGCCAAAAGCAAACTTGGTGCCGTCAACCGGGTTCAGGCCGTCGCGGAAGCGATAAGGCGGGGCTACATTAGCTAGGTCGGCCGTGCCGGCCTAGCAACTCTAGCCTACGCGATCACGCAATTTTCTCATCGAAGCACGGCCGTATCTTCCTCTGAAACCAGGAGATGACGGAATGCTTTTTTCTCTCACAACCCAAGAATTGATGGAACGTCCCGACCTTTGGGAGGCGGTCCATCGCTTGCGCTACAAGATCTTCGTCGAGGAGATGGGGTGGGATGATCTCAGGCGCCCCGACGGGCTCGAATGCGACCAGTTCGATCATGACGAAGCCGTCCATCAAATCGTCATCAGGGGCAGTGAAGTCGCAGGCTACCAGAGGCTTTTGCCGACGACACGCGGGCATCTTCTGACCGAGGTGCTGACCGACCTCTTTGAAGGGACGCCGCCCTCCGGGCCCAATATCTACGAGTTGACCCGCTATGCGGTCGCTCCCGGTTACCGCGACGGCCGTCGCGGTGTGTCGACCGTCGGCACCGAGCTGATTGCCGGCTTCGTCGAGTGGGGACTGAAGCGCAACGTCAACCAGATGATCATCGAGTTCGAGCCGATGTGGGTGCTGCGCGCATTGCAGCTGCATTTCCTGGCGACCCCGCTGGGCTATCAGCGCACCTATGGCAACCAGCAGGTCGTAGCCACCCTGCTTACCTTCAACGAGCACACGCTCGATGTGGTGCGTTCGCGCCGCAATCATTTTGCTCCCGTGCTGGCCAGGGGATACCCCGACATGCTCGGCCAAAGGCGTGCGTCGTGAGATCGGAGACCGTCATGAGCCCCCATCCGCAACCAGAACTCCGCAACCACACGTTGATCGTCACCGTATCGTCTAGTGACGGCCGGCCGGTGCTGGACAGAAGAGCCTATGAAAGCCTGGCAAAGACCTTCCATGAAGCCGCCGACAATGAGGAGGTGCGCGTCGTCGTGCTGCGCGGCCTGGCAGGCTGCTTCTGTCTCGGCGGCGATTTCTCTGAATTCCTCGACGCCACCAAGCACAAGAAACTGATCGCCGCCGTCACCGATCTGTTTCGCACGCTGGCGACGTTTCCCAAGCCCATCCTTGCCTGCGTCGATGGCGATGCCGTCGGCGTCGGTTGCACCATCCTATTCCATTGCGACATGGTGATCGCATCCGATCAAAGCACGTTCCGGGTGCCGTTCGTCGATTTCGGCCTGGTCCCGGATGCGGCGACCAGCATCCTGGCGCCGCAGAAACTCGGCTATGCCGGTGCTTTCCGCTTCTTCTGCCTCGGCGACACGCTTCGCGCCGAGGACGCCAGGGCGCTCGGCCTCGTCGCCGAGATCGTGCCGGGCGGCAGCGTCGAGGAAGCGGCCCTCGGCCGGGCGAGACAACTTGTCAAGAAGCCGGTCGCCGCCTTGCTGGCGACGCGAGGCCTGCTCAAGGGCAACACCGGCGCGCTGTGCGACCGTATCGATCAGGAGATTTCGCTCTTCCAGCAGGCGCTGCAGGATGACACCACGCTGCGACGCCTGCAGCGCATTGCCCGGCTGGTGGCTTAGACTGGGAGTCACGAGGAAAAAGGCATCGCCGCGCGGCCTCTGGCTGCGCGGCGCAAAAGCGTCAGCCCTGTTTTCCCAGACCATGGCCTGCTTTCTTGCGGGCCATCCTATTCTTTCAAAAACGACGGCCCTTCGCCGATGATCTTCTTGTCTTCCTTGCCGATGATGTCGAGATCGCGCCCGTCATAGGGCAGCGACAACAGGATGCGCCGCATGACCGCCAGCCGCGCGCGCCGCTTGTCATTGGCCCGTATGATGATCCACGGCGCGAATTCCTTGTGGGTGCGCTCGAACATGGTGTCGCGGACCTTGGTGTAGTCGTCCCATTTGGTGATGCCGGCAACGTCGATCGGCGAGAACTTCCAGCTTTTCAGCGGGCTGTAGCGGCGATCGTGAAAGCGCTCGAGTTGCGTTTCCCGGCCGATGTTCAGCCAGAATTTGAAGAAGTGGATGCCCTCGTTGGCGATCATCCGTTCGAAATGCGGCGTCTCGTCGAGAAACTGCTCGTGCTGCTGCGGCGTGCAAAAGCCCATCACCGGCTCGACGCCGGCGCGGTTGTACCAGGAGCGGTCGAAAGTGAGGAACTCACCCGATGTCGGGAAATGGTCGACATAGCGCTGGAAGTACCATTGCCCCTGCTCAGTCGGGGTCGGCTTGGTCAGCGCCACGTTGCGCGCGGTACGAGGGTTGAGGTACTGGCGCAGCACGAAGATCGTGCCGCCCTTGCCGGCGGCGTCGCGGCCCTCGAACAGCGCCATCACCCGTTTGCCGGTCGACTGCAGCCACGCCTGCGCCTTGACCAGCTCGATCTGCAGCTTCTCGAGCGTCTCGTCATACTCGTCGCTTTTCATCTTCTTGTCGTAGGGGTAATCGCCGGCGGTCAGCTTGTTGTCCTCGACCCAGTCGGGAAGCACGGGATTTTCAATATCGAACTCCCGCTCCTTGCCGTCGATCCTGATCTTCAGCGGACCCGAAGTCGGCGCGGCGGGAGTTTCCTTGGCTTTTTTCATCGAGGCGAACCCTTTCCTGCTTCCGGACTCATGCTATTGGGAGCCACTACAGCACTTTGATTTTGCGCATGATCCTTTCAGAAAATCGATTCCGATTTTTCTGGGTCATGCGCTAGACCGGTCCAGCGGAAGTTTCCGTCACTGGTCGGGTGCGAGGCATTGGGTGCGGGCGCGCGAGCGAAATGGCTGACCTGGACGCAGAGCAGAAAGGCACGGCGCAAGCCCTGGCCGTCCGGCTGTGGAACAGCCGCTGGCTGCTGATCGCCGGTGTCGTCGCGATTCTCGCTGTGTATGCCTTGGCCGCGATATCCGCCTATATCGTCCTTGCGGCGCTGGCGCTGCTGCTTGCGGCGGCAATGCTGCCGGTCAGCGGCACGCGCCAATCGGCCGAGAGTGCCGCGGCGATCGAGGCATTCGGGTTGCAACGGCTCTCCGGCGAATATCTCGCGGCCGCCGTCGCCGACCCGCTGATCATCTTCGACCGGACCGCCACCATCGTCCACGCCAATGCCGCCGCTTTCGCCGCCTTCGGCGGGATCGCGCCTGGCCTGTCGCTGTCGCTGAAATTCCGGGCGCCGGAAATGCAGGCTCTGCTGGACGGCGTGCTGTCGGGCGATGTCGCCTCTGACGTCGTCGACTATACGGAGAAGCTGCCGGTCGAACGGGCCTACCGGGTGAGCGCGTCTTCGGTCGGTCACGGCACCGATCTCTATGTGTTGGTGTTCAAGGACCAGAGCGAAGCGCGCAGGATCGACCGCATGCGCGCCGATTTCATAGCCAATGCCAGCCACGAACTGCGCACGCCGCTCGCCTCGATCGCCGGCTTTATCGAAACCCTGCGCGGACCGGCCCGCAACGACCCGGCGGCGCGCGACCAGTTCCTGCAGATCATGCAGAGCCAGACCGGCCGCATGGCGCGTCTGATCGACGATTTGTTGTCGCTGTCGCGGCTCGAGATGAAGCCCTATCTGAAGCCGGGCACCGAGGTCGACCTGCGTGAGACAGTCGACAGCGTCATCGATTCGCTCGGACCGCTGGCCAGGGAAAACAGTGTTGCCGTCGAGCGGGACTACGCCGACGGGCCGCTTGATGTGCCCGGGGATCGCGACGAGCTCTTCCAGGTTTTCGAGAACCTCTTGGAAAACGCCTGCAAATACGGGCAGTCGGGTGGCCGCGTCGTGGTGTCGATCGCGCGCAGCGATGCCGGCTCGGAGCCAGGCATCGACGTGACCATCAGGGACTTTGGCCCCGGCATTCCCGAGGAACACATTCCGCGCATCACCGAGCGCTTCTATCGCGTCGATGTCGAGACCAGCCGCACCCAGAAGGGCACCGGCCTTGGTCTGTCGATCGTCAAGCATATCCTGACACGCCACAATGCCCGGCTTTCGATCAAGTCCGAGTTCGGCAAGGGCGCTGCCTTCTCGGTTCATTTGCCGACGCACTGATACTGCCCTATTTTTCCACTGGAGCGTTTCTTTTTTCTGTCATCCGGCTAGCGTATCAGCGGGGATTCGAGGAAACGACTCAAAACCAAGACACTCCGTGGGAAGGCATTTCGCCATGCAGTCCGTGCATATTATGAGCGCCTATGACGAGGAGCTGAAATATCTGTCGAAGCGCATCGCGGCGATGGGCGGCCATGCCGAGCGTATGGTCGAACAGGCGGTTGCCGCCCTCGTCAATGCCGACCCCGGCCTCGCCCAGAAGGTCATCCGTGACGATGCCGTGCTCGATGAAGGGCAACGCGAAATCGACGACAAGGCGATCATCATCATCGCCAAGCGCCAGCCGATGGCGACGGACCTGCGCGAGATCGTCGGCGCCATCCGCATTTCCGCCGACCTCGAACGGGTCGGCGACCTCGGCAAGAACGTTGCCAAGCGGGTGGCAGCTGTCACCGACGGACGCCAGCCGACCAGCCTGTTCCGCGGCCTCGAGGCCCTGGCCAACCTGGCGCTGACCCAGCTCAAGGAAGTGCTCGACGTCTACGCATCGCGCTCGGTCGACAAGATCGGCTTCGTGCGCGACCGCGACGACCAGATCGACGCCATGTACACCTCGCTGTTTCGCGAATTGCTGACCTACATGATGGAAGATCCGCGCAACATCACGCCGTGCACGCATCTGCTGTTTTGCGCCAAGAACATCGAGCGCATCGGCGATCACGCCACCAACATCGCCGAGACCATCTACTACATCGTCACCGGCGAGCAGATGCCGGCCGAGCGGCCGAAGGGCGACAAGACCGACAAGATCAGCGTTTCCGCGACGCTGCCGGTTAATTGAACGGTCACACTCTCGAAGCGTCATCCGAATTGCGCTAGACTTTCCGGGCTTTCCTGTATCCTCGTCCGTGGATTGGCTTCGGGAGGTTGTGATGGAAAATGTTCGGAACCTGACTCCGGCGCCTGCGCCGGCATCCGGCATTATCGCTTGCGGCGTCTACACGGCCGGGCGTCGCATCGCCGACATTCCAATCGAGGAAGCCGGCGAATGGGCAAAAAAATCCGGTCATGTCGTCTGGATTGGCCTGCTCGAGCCCGACCGCAACCTGCTGCTTCGCGTCCAGGCGCAGTTTCACCTGCATGAGCTGGCGATCGAGGATGCCGAGCACCCGCACCAGCGGCCGAAGATCGAGCAATATGGCGACGCCTTGTTCATCGTCGCCCGCACAGCGCAGCTGATCGACGGCCGGGTCACCTTCGGCGAGACCCATTTGTTTGTCGGCAGCGGCTACATCGTCAGCGTCAGGCATGGCCCGTCCACCTCCTACGCCGCCGTTCGTCAGCATTGGGAAAGCTGCCCGCATTCGCTGGCCAAGGGCGAGGATTTCGTCCTCTACGCCATTCTCGATTTCATCGTCGACAATTACATGCCGGTGCTCGAGCAGATCGAGGACGAGGTCGAGGTGATCGAGGACAGGGTCCTGCTGAAGCCGATGACCGGTCCTGACATCGAGCGGCTCTACATGCTGCGCCGCGATCTTTTGCGCCTGCGCAATGCGGCACTTCCGCTGGTCGAAGTCTGCCGCCGGCTGACCAGTGCCGACCTGCCGCAGATCCATACGGCCATGCATCCGCTGTTCCGTGACGTGACCGACCATATCCGCACCGTGCAGGAAAAGATCGACAGTCTGCGCGAGGTGCTGGCGTTTGCTTTCGAGGCCAGCCTCCTAGTCGGCCAGAGCCAGGAAACGGCGATCTCCAAGAAGCTTGCCTCATGGGCCGCCATCCTGGCGGTGCCGACGGCATTCGCCGGCATCTACGGCATGAATTTCAACGACATGCCGGAATTGAAGATGGAATACGGCTACCCGGTGGTGCTGGCCACGATCGCGCTGATCTGCTCGTTTCTCTACTGGCGTTTTCGCAAGAACGGCTGGCTGTGAAGAGAGGGCAGTAGGGCAGCATTTCGTGAGCGCGACTTTCCGCACACCTACTGCCGTACTGCCTTACTCCCCTATTCCGTTACGTCCTACCTGTTGCGACGCCGCTCCGATGCCGGCTGGAACGCCACGCGGGCGTGGTACTTGCAGTAGGGTCCGGTTTCGGCGGCTTCGTTGCCGCAGAAATGGAAGTCCTCCGAAAGCGGATCGCCGTTCGGCCATTTGCAGGTCCGCTCGGTCAGCTCGACGAGCTGCAGATGGCGTGAGATCGGGACCACGACATTCTCGACTGGGCGGATGTAGTGGCGTGCCACCGGTTCGGCGTCGAACTGCGTCTGCAACGCCGTGGCGCCGATCGATGTCGTGACATGACGGACGGCGCTTGCGGCGCGCGACACCGATTTCTGAACGGTCGATCCTTGCGCCGCCTTCTTCTGGCGTGCCGGCGTGGCGGTCGATCGCCCGCGGCCCGACAGTTTCAGCCGGTGCACCTTGCCGATGACCGCATTGCGGCTGACCCCTCCAAGCTGCGCAGCAATCTGGCTTGCGCTCAGACCCTCCGACCACAGTTTTCTGAGAAGTTCTACCCGCTCGTCAGTCCAGTTCATGAGACCGCGCTCCTGCTAAGCGTGCGGCAATCGGAATCCACTCCCGACCCGGCAACATTTGCCGGGGCAGACACCACATATATCTGGTGATTAGGTCCGCCGCACGAAATCTAGTTATTTCTCGACTACAACTACTCTATGCGCTGACTCGGTGACAAGAGTCCCAAGGGCAACACGAATCGGTTTTTTCGGTTTTCCCCAACTTGCCCGGTCGCTCATGAGCCGGCGTTGCGTCAGGGGGCTTGCCGCGGGGCACTACGCGACGTTTTCGTTGACTTCATGGCCGAAAAACACGATAAGCCGCACAGGCCGCCGCTTTGGCGGCTTTTTTGATTTTCCGGTACCGGAGACGCATATAATGAGCGGTTCGGCGCTTTACGAGACCTTTGCTCGCGCACCCCTGGCCTTCGACCACGGGGAAGGCACCTGGCTTGTTACCGACAAGGGCGAGCGATATCTCGATTTTGCCGGCGGCATTGCCGTCAATTCGTTGGGCCACAGCCACCCGCATCTGGTCGCAGCACTCACCGAGCAAGCCGCAAAGCTTTGGCATGTCTCCAATCTCTACGAGATTCCGGGGCAAAGCCGGCTCGGCGAGCGGCTGGTGGACGCCACTTTCGCCGACAAGGTGTTCTTCACCAATTCCGGTGCCGAGGCGCTGGAATGCGCGATCAAGACGGCGAGGCGCTACCATTTCGTCAAGGGACATCCCGAACGCTTCCGCGTCATCACCTTCGAAGGTGCCTTCCATGGCCGCACGCTGGCGACCATCGCGGCGGGTGGTCAATACAAGTACCTTGAAGGGTTTGGACCCAAGGTCGAAGGCTTCGACCAGGTCGGCTTCGACGACATCGATGCGGCCGAAAAGGCGATCACGCCGGAGACCGCGGCGATCCTGATCGAACCGGTACAGGGCGAGGGCGGCATCCGCCCGGTGCCGACGCAATCGCTGAAGCGGCTCCGGCAGTTGTGCGAACAGCACGGCCTGCTCCTGATCTACGACGAGGTTCAGTGCGGCATCGGCCGAACCGGCAAGCTGTTCGCGCATGAATGGTCCGGCGTCACGCCCGACATCATGGCGATCGCCAAGGGCATTGGCGGCGGCTTCCCGATGGGCGCCTGCCTTGCCACGGATGAAGCGGCCATTGGCATGACATCCGGCGTGCATGGCACCACTTTCGGCGGCAACCCGCTGGCCATGGCGGTTGGCAACGCCGTGCTCGACGTGGTGCTGGAAGACGGCTTCCTGGAAGATGTCCAGCGCAAGGCGCTGCTGATGAAGCAGGGGCTGGCGGCGGTCGCTGACGAGTTTCCCGAGGTCATCGAGGACATCAGAGGCACCGGGCTGATGCTCGGCCTCAAATGTGCCATGCCCAACACCAAGGTGAACATGGCATTGCGCGACCAGCACCTGCTGGCGGTTCCGGCCGGCGACAACGTCATTCGCCTGTTGCCGCCGCTCACTGTCACCGATGCCGAGATCCACGACGCGCTCAACCGCATCCGCGCCGGCGCCAAGGGCCTGGCGGAGGCGATCGCCGCCGCCGCCGCGAAGTAATCCCGGAACCATTGCTGATGTCAGTTCGCCATTTCACCGATCTTTCCGCCGTTTCCGAAGGCGATCTGCGCTTCATGCTTGACGATGCGGTGGTGCGAAAGGCTCGCCTCAAGGCTGGCGAGCGGACCAGGCCGCTCGAAGGCAAGGTGCTGGCGATGATCTTCGACAAGCCCTCGACGCGCACCCGCGTGTCCTTCGACGTCGGCATGCGTCAGCTTGGGGGTGAAACCATCATGCTGACCGGTACCGAGATGCAGCTCGGCCGCTCCGAGACCATTGCCGACACCGCCAAGGTGCTGTCGCGCTACGTCGACGCGATCATGATCCGCACCACCTCGCATGAGCGGCTTTTGGAACTGACCGAGAACGCCACCGTTCCGGTCATCAACGGACTGACCGACGACACCCATCCCTGCCAGCTGATGGCCGATATCATGACCTTCGAGGAGCATCGCGGTCCGGTCGCCGGCAAGACCATCGCCTGGACCGGCGACGGCAACAATGTGCTGCATTCGCTGCTCGAAGCCTCGGCGCGGTTCCGCTTCAACCTCAACGTCGCCGTACCCGAAGGCAGCGAGCCGGCGCAGAAGCATATCGACTGGTCGCAGGCGCATGGCGGCAAGCTGCACTTCACCCGCTCGCCCGAGGAAGCCGTCGACCAGGCCGATTGCGTGGTCACCGATTGCTGGGTGTCGATGGGCCAGGAGCATCGCGCCCGCGGTCACAACGTGTTTTCGCCCTACCAGGTCAACGCCAAGCTGATGGCGAAGGCCAGGCCGGATGCCCTGTTCATGCACTGCCTGCCAGCGCATCGCGGCGAGGAAGTGACCGACGAGGTCATTGACGGGCCGCATTCTGTGGTCTTCGACGAGGCCGAGAACCGGCTCCATGCGCAGAAGGCCGTACTCGCCTGGTGTCTCGGCGCTTGATCTCTGGGGGTGTGATGCCTATCTGCGCCGCATCACGCAAATCAAGCGCGTTTCGAAGCATGCGCCCTCCAGGGCGGCATGGCCGCGCCCTGGAGCTTTGTCATGTTGGAAACCTATCAAGTGACTGAACATCACCCCAAACTCGGCGAATTCGGCTACGCCGGCGACGATCACGTCGTGCCCTTCGAGGTCGGCCCGCTCGATGTGCGCGGCCGCACCGTTCAGCTCGGGCCGATGCTCGACGCTATCCTCACCCGTCACGACTATCCCGAGCCGGTCGCCCGCCTGCTGGCGGAAGCCTGTGTGCTGACGGTGCTGCTCGGCACCTCGCTGAAGTTCGAGGGCAAGTTCATCCTGCAGACCCGCACCGACGGGCCGGTCGACATGCTGGTCGCGGACTTTTCCACGCCCTCGGCGCTGCGCGCCTATGCGCGCTTCGATGCCGATCGGCTGGAGGCGCTGGTCGCGGCAGGCGAAACGTCTCAGCAGACGCTGCTCGGCAGCGGCGTGCTGGCGCTGACCATCGACCAGGGCGCTCATACACAGCGCTACCAGGGCATCGTCCAGCTCGACGGCGAAACGCTGGAGGATGCGGCCCGCACCTATTTCCGCCAGTCGGAGCAGATCCCGACCGATCTCAGGCTCTCTGTGGCCAAGTTGCTGACGCCCGGCATCGGCGGCGCCCGCGAGCAGTGGCGCGCCGGTGGCATCCTGGCGCAGTTCCTGCCTCAGTCGCCCGAACGCATGCGCGTTCCGGACCTGCCGGGCGGCGATGGCGATCCGCGCGAGGAGATCCACGATCCGGCCGACAATTCCTGGCAGGAGCTGCTGGCATTGCTCGGCACCATCGAGCCGACCGAACTGATCGACCCGACGATCGGCGCCGAGCGGCTGCTCTACAGGCTGTTCCACGAGCATGGCGTGCGCGTCTTCGGCGGCGTTCCGGTCGCCGACCAGTGCTCGTGCTCGCGCGACAAGATCCGCGGCATCCTCGAGGGCTTCTCGGCGCAGGAGATCAAGGACAGCACCGAAGACGGCGGCATCCACGTCGCCTGCGAATTCTGCTCGAAGCAATATGACTTCGACCCTGCGGAATTTACGGTGGCCCAGTAGGGAAAAACACGCCTTACCGGCTGCTTCGCTGCCGGTAAGGCGAAACTAATTCACCGTCCGCCGCGTGCCCGGCAGGTCCAGCGAGAAGGCAGGGATGGCGATGTCGAACGTCTCGCCCCGCTTGTTGCGCATCGTGTAGTGCCCGACCATGATGCCGGACGGTGTCGAAAGCGGGCAGCCGGACGTGTATTGATAGCTGTCGCCGGGATTGAGTTCGGGCTGGTCGCCGACGACGCCGGGGCCGCGCACCTCCTCGACCCGGCCGGTGCCGTCGGTGATGTGCCAATAGCGCGACAACAGCTGCACAAACTCATCCGACTGGTTGTCGATCGTTATCTGATAGCCCCAGACATAGCGGTTCTCGGACGGATCCGAGCGATCCTCCAGATAGAACGGCCTGACCTGCACTTCGATGTTGCGCGTCACGGCGCGGTACATAAGCGGCTCCAAAACAATCCGGTAACTTTCGGCGCTCCGCGCGGACTGGTCAACGGTGCGCGTCCTGTCATTGCGGCCTCAAAGGCAGGTGCCGGCAAAGAATGTCATTTAAGTGACACACGACAATGATGGTGTGCGCCGACCAGTGCCGCGCGACTCGGGCGCTCTGTCGAACTGTTGAAATCGGTCGTCATGCGGACCGGTTTTTCTGGAGTGACCGGATTTCGATGGAACTCACTCTCATAGCCGCCACGCTTTCAGCTGCTCTCATCCTCTCAAACCTCGCCAGCATCCTGCTCGCCGCTTCGCGTCTGAAGCGCCGCCGCACCATCGCGCCGCCGGCCGGCAAGCCGCGGCCGGTGTCGATCGTCGTGCCGTCGCGTGGTGTCGAGCCGTTTACACAGGAGACGCTGGAGCGTGCCTTCTCGCTCGACTGGCCGCGCTACGAACTGGTCTTTTGCGTCGCCCATGCCGATGATCCGGTGGTCAGGCTGATCCGCGCCGCCATTGCCCGTTTCCCCAAGGTGCCGGCTCGGCTGTTGATCGGCGACGACCGCATCAGCGCCAATCCGAAACTCAACAATTGCGTCAAGGGCTGGGAAGCCGCGCGCCACGATTGGGTCATCCTGGCCGATTCCAACGTGTTGATGCCGAGAGACTACGTCCAGCACCTGATGGCCGCATGGCGGCCGGACACCGGCCTTGTCTGCTCGACGCCGATCGGCTCGCGGCCGGCCGGCTTCTGGGCCGAAGTCGAATGCGCCTTCCTCAACACGCTGCAGGCGCGCTGGCAATATGCCGGCGACGCGCTTGGGCTCGGCTTTGCCCAGGGCAAGAGCATGCTCTGGAACAAGCCGATGCTGGATGCCAATGGTGGCATCCGTGCGCTGGCCGCCGAGATCGCCGAGGACGCTGCCGCGACCAAGCTGGTCAATGGCCTTGGCCTGCGCGTCAATCTCGTCGCCGCGCCCTTCGAGCAGCCGCTCGGCCGGCGCACGTTTGACGAGATCTGGTCGCGTCAGGCCCGTTGGGCGCGGCTGCGCCGCGTCACCTTCCCGCTGTTCTTCGCACCCGAAATCCTGACTGGCGCGGTGGTGCCGCTGGTGCTTGCGCTGGTTGCGGCGTCGGCCGCCGGCGTCAGCCTCTGGGCAACCGCCATTGCCGTGCTGGCGGCCTTCTACCTTCCGGAATGCGCCCTGGCTGGGTCCAAGGGCTGGCACCTGTCGCCGCGCATGGTCGCGGCGATATTGGCGCGCGACCTGATCCTGCCGGCGATGTGGGCGCGCGGCTGGCTCGGTGGCGCCGTCGACTGGCGCGGCAACGCAATGACCATTGGCACCAAGGCGGCCGAACTGGAAGAGACGCCGTCCGGCGCCTGATAGCCAAAGGCCTCTATTTGGCCTTCAGCGCCTGTTCGATGTCTTCCAGAAGATCATCGGTATCCTCCAGGCCGACCGACAGTCTGAGCGTGCCTGGCCCGATGCCGAGCTCGGCGCGGGCCTCGTCGCTCAAATTCTTGTGCGTCGTCGTCGCCGGATGGGTGATCAGGCTCTTGGCGTCTCCGAGATTGTTGGAGATCAGCACGATGTCGAGGGCGTTCTGCAAGGCGAAGGCCGCCTGCTTGCCACCCTTGACGTCCAGGCAGATCAGCGTCGAGCCGCCCGACATCTGCTTCTTGACGATGGCCGCCTGCGGGTGGTCGGCGCGGCCGGGATAGATGACGCGGGCGATTTCGGGCCGCTCGGCCAGGAAATCCGCGATCTTGCCGGCGCTTTCCGTCTGCTGGCGCACGCGCAGCGGCAGCGTCTCCAGGCCCTTCAGCAGCGTCCAGGCATTGAACGGCGACAGGCTCGGGCCGGTGTGGCGGAAATAGTCGTGCAGGTTCTCGTCGATCCACTTCTTGTCCGACAGGATGACGCCGCCGAGACAGCGGCCCTGGCCGTCAATATGCTTGGTCGCCGAGTAGACGACGATGTGCGCACCGAGCTGCAAAGGCTTCTGCTGCAGGGGCGTGGCAAAGACATTGTCGACGATCAGCCGCGCACCGATCGAATTGGCAAGCGCGGCAACTGCGGCGATGTCGACCACTTCCAGCGTCGGGTTGGTCGGACTTTCCAGGAAGAACAGCTTGGTGTTCGGCTTGACCGCCTTTTCCCAGTTGGCGATGTCGGTGCCGTCGACCAGTGTCGCCTCTATGCCGTATTTCGGCGCCAGCGTCTCGACCACCCAGCGGCAGGAGCCGAACAGCGCGCGCGCCGCCACGATATGGTCGCCGGCCTTGGCGCTGCACAGAAGGGCTGCCGTCACTGCGGCCATGCCGGACGCGGTGGCGCGCGCATCCTCGGCGCCTTCGAGCGCGCACATGCGCTTTTCGAACATGTCGACGGTCGGGTTGGCGTAGCGCGAATAGATGAAACCCGGCTCCTCGCCCTTGAAGCGGGCTTCGGCAGCCTGCGCCGTTTCGTAGACATAGCCCTGGGTGAGGTACATCGCCTCGGAGGTTTCGCCGAAACCGGAACGCAGGGTCCCGCTATGCACGAGTGCTGTTTGAGGTTTCCAGTTGTGCTTCTTGGTGCTCATCGCTTTTGTTCCAGACACAAAAAAACCGGCCGCGAAAGTCGCAACCGGTCCATACGGCCTTGCGGCCCGACGGTCCTTTAGCGACTTGTTTAACGTGGCTGCAAGCCGACCGGCCAAATCACCACGGGATAACGACCCTTTAGACCCGCGCCACGCTTGCGTCAATTGCCGGCTTGATTAAGAGGTTTGTACCAAGCCGCAAAACTGTTCCATGGTTTTGCGGCAGGAACCTGCGACAAGAAAATCGCCTGGCCTAGGAGTGGAGCCTTGCGGCAGACAGGCATTCTTCCCGATCAGGACATTTCGGCGCTGTTCCAGTCCGGCGCGCTGAAGTCACCGCGCGCGTTCGATGCCGACCAGATCCAGCCGGCGAGCCTGGATCTGCGGCTCGGCGACAAGGCCTGGCGCGTGCGGGCCTCGTTCCTGCCGGGCCCCAACCACAAGGTTTCGGAAAAGCTCGACCGGCTGCAACTGCATGAGATCAATCTTGCCGAGGGCGCGGTGCTGGAGACCGGCTGCGTCTATATCGTGCCCTTGCTTGAAAGCCTGGCATTGCCGGCGGACATTTCGGCCTCGGCCAACCCGAAAAGTTCGACCGGTCGGCTCGACATCTTCACACGCGTCATGACCGATCGCGGCCACGAGTTCGACAAGATCGCCGCCGGCTATCATGGCCCGCTCTATCTCGAGGTCAGCCCGCGCACCTTTCCGATCGTCGTGCGCACCGGTTCGCGCCTGTCGCAGATCCGGTTCCGCACCGGCAATGCGCTGCTCTCGGAAGCCGAGTTGCATGACCTGCATCGCGCCGAGATGCTGGTCGCCACCGAGCCGCCGAACATCTCCGGCGGCGGCATCGCGCTGTCGATCGATCTCAACGGGGATCAGAACGGCCTGGTAGGCTATCGCGGCAAGCATCACACCGGTCTTGTCGACGTTGACAAACGCGCGGCACAAGAGGTCGTCGACTTCTGGGAGCCGATCCACAAGAGCGGCGCCGGCGAGCTGGTGCTCGATCCCGATGAATTCTACATCCTCGTCAGCCAGGAAGCGGTGCATGTGCCGCCGCTCTACGCTGCCGAGATGACGCCGTTCGATCCGCTGGTCGGCGAATTCCGCGTCCACTATGCCGGATTCTTCGATCCGGGCTTCGGCCACTCGGCGTCTGGCGGCACCGGCAGCCGGGCAGTGCTCGAAGTGCGCAGCCACGAAGTACCGTTCATCCTCGACCATGGCCAGATCGTCGGCCGGCTGGTCTACGAGCATATGCTGAAGCGGCCGCAGGCGCTCTACGGCACCGATCTCGGCTCCAACTACCAGGCGCAGGGCCTGAAGCTGTCCAAGCATTTCCGCGCCGCGCGCTGACCTCCCCTTTGCCGTCAGGCAATATGCTTGCCTGCGCCGGCTCGCCATGCTTGGCTGCCTTGCTGGCTGTCAAGATGCCGGCGTTCAAGGGAACCAAGAAAATGCAGATTTCCAGATGGATCATATCGGCAGCTGGTGCTGCCATGCTGGTGATGGCGGCCGGCTCTCTGTCGGCGCAGGCAGCGGAGAAACTGAAGATCGGCACCGAGGGCGCCTATCCGCCGTTCAACACCATCACCGCGGATGGCAAGGTCGTCGGCTTCGACATCGACATCGCCAATGCGCTATGCGCGCAGATGAAGGTCGAGTGCGAGATTGTCACCCAGGACTGGGATGGCATCATTCCCGCCCTGCAGGCCAAGAAATTCGATGCCATCATCGCCTCGATGAGCATCACCGAGGAGCGCAAGAAGCAGGTCTCCTTCACCAACAAATACTATACGACGCCTCTGGCGCTGGTGGCGCCGAAGGATACCGATCTCACCTCGACCGAACCCGCGGCGCTCGCCGGCAAGACGGTCGGCGCCCAGGCTTCGACCACGCAGGCCGACTATGCGCAGAACGTCTATGGCAAGGCGGGCGCAGAGGCGAAACTCTACCCGACCCAGGAAGAAGCGATCACCGATCTGACGAACGGCCGTCTTGATGCCGTGCTCTCCGACAAGTTCGTGCTGATGGACTGGCTGAAGAAGGCAAGCGAGGGCTGCTGCAAGCTGGTCGGTGACGTCAAGGGCACGGAGACCCAGGCCGGCATTGCCGTTCGCCTGGAAGACACCGCGCTACGCGACAAGCTCAACGCGGCCATCGATGCCATTGTCGCCGATGGGACCTACAAGAAGATCCAGGCCAAGTATTTCGACTTCGATATTTATTGAGGTTCGGCCGCGCCTTCTTCCTTCTCCCCCTGTGGGGTGAGAAGCGGTGGCCGCAGGCCTCGAAAAGCCAATTGCTTGGCTTTTCGAGCTTCGAACGCCCTGAGCCTGCGAAGGGCCGGGAGGCGGCCGGTCCCCTGCCGGGTCCCCGCTGCTTCGCAGCGTCCCGGCGTTCGCCGGCCTTTCATCGTGCCACTGGCACGATGAATTCGCCTTCGGCGAACCGGCTGCTCACCCCACAGGGGGAGAAGGAGAAATGCTGGCGCCTCACAGCGCCTTCACCGCCACCTTCACCGGCTGCTCGATCTCGAGTGGGTTGCGCAGCGGCAGGCCAAAATCCTTGGCCTCGATCTCGAACAAATCGCCGGCCTCGGTGTTGATGCCATCGGCGAAGGACAGCGTCGCCGTGCCGAACATGTGCACATGCACGTCGCCCGGCTGACGGAAGGCGGCATATTTGAAGTGATGGTGTTCGAGATTGGCGATGGTGTGCGACATGTTCGCTTCGCCCGACAGGAACGGCTTTTCCCACAGCACCTCGTTGTCGCGATAGATGCGCGAGCTGCCCCTGATGTCGGCGGGCAAGTCGCCGATCAGGATCTCCGGTCCGAACGAAGCGTTGCGCAGCTTGGAATGGGCGAGGAACAGATAGTTCACGCGCTCGGTGACGTGGTCGGAAAACTCGTTCGACAGCGTGAAGCCGACGCGGAACGGCGCGCCGTCGTCGCCGATGACGTAGATGCCGGCCACTTCCGGCTCTTCGCCGGCGTCCTTGGCGAAGGCCGGTGACAGGAGTGCGGCACCTGGCGCCACCGCCATCGTGCCGTTACCCTTGTAGAACCATTCCGGCTGCACGCCGATCTGACCTTTCGCCGGCTTGCCGCCCTCCAGCCCCATGCGGAACATCTTCATGGAATCGGTCAGCTGTTCCTCGCCGTCGGCGCTGAGCTTCTTGTGCATGGAATCGCGCGTCGCGGCCGAGCCGAGATGCGTCAGTCCGGTGCCGGTCAGATGCAGATGCGCCGGATCGGGATGATTGATCGGCGACAGCAGCCGTCCCTTCTTGTAGGCGGCATCGAGATCGACTGTCTCGCCGAGCCCCTTGCGTTCGATCAGCGCGACGAGGCCGACGCCGGTGCGGGCGGCCTCCATCGCCAGCGAATAGACGCTGCGCGCGCCATTGATGATCCGGGTCTTGCCGCCGTTGCGGGCAACGACGCGGATGGTCTCGGCGTCGTCGAGAATCTGGGAGATCAGCATGATGAATCCTCTCTCATTTGCCTTGGCCTGGCTGCCGAAACGACAAACCTTGCCCAGCGCGGCCGGGACTTCGTCCATGCCACGGGTGAAATTCTCCGTTCGGATTGCGCTCGCGAGCCTGGTCCCTCTTGGGACTTCTTCGTGCCGCCGGGTTGCCGGGCAGCGCCGCGATGTGACCCGTATGCCTTCCTGGTTCCCTCAGCCCTTGTTCTTGTTGTAGACGTCGAACACCACCGCGCCGAGCAGCACCAGGCCTTTCACCACCTGCTGCCAGTCGACATTGACGCCCATGATCGACATGCCGTTGTTCATCACGCCCATGATGAAACCGCCGACCACCGCGCCGATAACTTGGCCGACACCACCCATCGCCGAGGCGCCGCCGATGAACACCGCGGCGATGACGTCGAGCTCGCTGCCAAGACCTGCCGCCGGCACCGCCTGCCCCAGGCGCGCCGCGATGATCAGGCCGCCAAGCGCCGACAGCACACCCATATTGACGAACACCATCAGGGTCAGTCGCTCGGTCTTGATGCCCGATAGCTGCGCCGCTTTGGCATTGCCGCCCATTGCGTAGATGCGTCGGCCGATCGTCATGCGTTTGGTGACGAACACGAACAGGGCGATCAGCACGCCCATCACCATGAGAACGATCGGCAGGCCCTTGTAGGTGGCGAATTGATAGACCAGGAACAGCGCGAGCGCGCTGGTCACCAGGGTCTTGACGACAAACAGTGTGAAGGGCTCGGCTTCGTAGCCATGCTGCTCGCGTGTGCGTCGTGCCTTGAGCCCGAAATACGCATAGGCGAGCACGGCGATCAGGCCCAGCACAATCGTCGTCATGTGCAGGGTCAGGCCGCTGCCCATAATGGTCTTGCCGGCGGCGTTCACCGTCGGCGGGATCAGCGTCAAGGGGCCGATCACGTCCGGAATGAAGCCGGAACTGAGCGCCTTGAAGCCGTCTGGAAGCGGCCCCACGGAAGACCCGCCACCCAATAGCGCCTGGCAGATGCCGCGGAAGATCAACATCCCCGCCAGCGTGACGATGAAGCTCGGTATTCGGTGATAGGCAATCCAGTAGCCTTGGGCCGCGCCGATGCCGCCACCGATGATGAGGCAGATGATCGACACAACCAGCGGATTGCTGAAGGGGCCAAGCGGCCAGATGACCATCATCATTGCCGCCAGCGCGCCGATGAAACCGGCGACGGAGCCGACGCTGAGGTCGATATGGCCCGAAACGATCACCAAAAGCATGCCCAGCGCCATCACGATGATGAAGCTGTTCTGCTGCACCAGATTGCTCAGGTTCACTGGCTTGAACAGCGTGCCGGACGTGGTGAACTGGAAGAACACCATGATGGCGATCAGCGCCAGGATCAGGCCGTACTCGCGCAGATTCGTGATCAGCGCCGAGACGGCCACACGCGGCCCCTGCTGCACATCTTCGGCGACGCCGCTTTTCGGCGCGGGACCGCTCTCGGTGGTCATGATACTTTTCCTTCTCCCCGAACGATGGCGCGCATGATCTTTTCCTGGCTGGCGTCGCTCGCCGCCATTTCGCCGACCATGCGGCCTTCATTCATGACGTAGATGCGGTCGGTGATGCCGAGCAGTTCCGGCATCTCCGACGAGATGACGACGATCGCCTTACCCTCCGAGGCGAGGCGGGCGATGATGGTGTAGATTTCGTACTTGGCGCCGACGTCGATGCCGCGCGTTGGCTCGTCGAGGATCAGCACTTCCGGATTGGCGAACAGCCACTTCGACAGCACCACCTTCTGTTGGTTGCCGCCCGACAGATTGCCGGTCATCTGATAGACGCTGGACGAGCGGATGTTGGTCTTGGCCTTGTAGTCGTTGGCGACGGCGAGTTCGCGCAAATCGTCGATCACGGCGTGGCGCGACACGCCGCCAAGATTGGCCAGCGTAATGTTGTGTTTGATATGATCGATCAGGTTGAGACCGTAGGTCTTGCGGTCCTCGGTGACGTAGGCAATGCCGTGTTCCACCGCCTTGCTCACCGACGAGACATCGATTGGCTTGCCCTTGAGCAGCACCTCGCCGGTGATACGGCGGCCGTAGGAGCGGCCGAACAGGCTCATCGCGAATTCGGTGCGCCCGGCGCCCATCAGCCCGGCGATGCCCACCACTTCGCCCTTGCGGACATTCATGTCGATGCCCTTGATCACTTGCCGCTCGGCATGGATCGGATGATAGACCGACCAGTCCTTCACCTGCAGCACGATCTCACCGATCTTGGGTTCGCGCGGCGGATAACGGTCGTCGAGCGAGCGGCCGACCATCGAGGTGATGATGCGGTCTTCCGAGATGTCTTTCTTGGCCAGCGTCTCGATGGTCCGCCCGTCGCGGATGATGGTGACCTTGTCGGCGACCCGGTTCACTTCGTTGAGCTTGTGCGAGATCAGGATCGAGGTGATGCCTTGCCGCTTGAACTCGAGCAGCAGATCGAGCAGCGCCTGGCTGTCTTTCTCGGACAGGCTCGCCGTCGGCTCGTCGAGGATCAGCAGCTTGACTTCCTTGCTGAGCGCCTTGGCAATCTCGACCAGTTGCTGCTTGCCGACGCCGATATTGGTGATCAGCGTCTTGGGGTCCTCCTTGAGGCCCACCTTCTTCAGCAAGGCGCTGGTCCGTGTCTCGTTGGCATTCCAGTCGATGATGCCAAATCTGGCGTGTTCGTTGCCAAGGAAAATGTTTTCGGCGATCGACAGCATCGGCACCAGCGCAAGCTCCTGGTGGATGATGACGATGCCCTTGTGTTCGCTGTCGTGAATGCCTTTGAAATGGCATTCCTCGCCACGGTAGACGATCGCGCCATCATAGGTGCCGGATGCGTACACGCCTGACAGCACCTTCATCAGCGTCGATTTGCCGGCGCCGTTCTCGCCGACCACGGCATGGATCTCGCCTTCCTCGACGCTGAGGTTGACGTTCGACAGCGCCTTCACGCCGGGGAACGTCTTGGTGATGTCGCGCATCTCCAAAATCGTCGAGGCCATCAGGAATACCGCTCCTCCAAGGTCCGGAACAATGCCCGGGGGGCTTAGTATGCGAATTTTGGATTCGCCGCGCTAGCAAAAAGGGCCCCGCTTTGCGCGGGACCCCAGGCTTCGCAAATGCGATTACTTCAGGTCGTCGGCCTTGATGTAGCCGGAGTCGACCACCAGCGCCTGGTAGTTCGACTTGTCGACTTCATGCGGCGTCAACAGGATCGAAGGAACGACCTTGACGTCGTTGTTGTAGGTCTTGGTGTCGAGGCCGTCGGGCTTGCCGCCCGACAGCACCTTGTCGACCAGACCGACAGTGGCCTTGGCCAGTTCGCGGGTGTCCTTGAACACGGTCGAGTACTGCTCGCCCGAGATGATCAGCTTGACCGAGGCGGTCTCGGCGTCCTGGCCGGTCACGATCGGCCAGGGCTGAGCGTCCGTGCCGTAGCCCACGGCGCGCAGCGATGCGGTGATACCGCGCGAAAGGCCGTCATATGGCGACAGAACGCCATCGACGCGGCTGCCGTCCGAGTAGTTGGCGGAGAGCAGATTGTCCATACGCGCCTGGGCGGTTGCCGCCAGCCAGCGCAGCGTGCCGACCTTGTCCATACCCGTCTGGCCGGACTTCACGACGAGCACCTTGCTGTCGATCAGCGGCTGAAGAATGGACATGGCGCCGTTGTAGAAGAAGAAGGCATTGTTGTCGTCCGGCGAGCCGCCGAACAGCTCGACGTTGAACGGACCCTTCTTGTCCGGATAGCCGAGGCCCTTGAGCAGCGAATTGGCCTGGATGACGCCGACACCGAAATTGTCGAAGGTGGTGTAGTAGTCGACATTGGCGGTCTTCTTGATCAGGCGGTCATAGGCAACGACGACGACGCCGGCGTCGGCGGCCTTCTGCAGCGCGTCCGACAGGGTGGTGCCGTCGATCGAAGCGATGATCAGCGCCTTCGGGCCCTTGGTGATTTCGTTTTCCAGCTGGCTGAGCTGGTTTGGAATGTCGTCCTGCGCATATTGCAGGTCGACCGTGTAGCCCAGAGCCTCGAGCTGGGACTTGACAGCGTCGCCGTCATTGATCCAGCGCTGCGAGGTCTTGGTGGGCATCAGCACGCCGATCAGGCCTTTGTCTGCTGCGTAGGCGGTGGCCGACATGGCCGCGATGCTGACCGCCAAGGCGGCGACTAACGTCTTGATGATTTTCACTTAACTCTCCCTGGTTGATGGACGCGGTCCCCCGGGGGTCGCGGGCCGCGCAATCGTGCAGAAGCGCCAAGGCACTGCTGCCGTCATATCGATCTCCGGTATCCTCCCATGGCCCCGAGGCGCTGATTTCAATCGATACGATGTTTCTCGTCAGCGACCGTCGCGTCTCGGAACGCGCGAAGGTTCTGATCCTTTGCCATAACTGTCAAATGCGATCTTTGATAGTTGCTATATCATGATTGGTATGTGGTATTGAGGCGAGGCGGCCGGCGCGACTGCCGACGCACCGCGAACAGGAGCAAGGAGAGGCAATGGCGGCGCTGGGGAATCCGACTGCGGTTTCAAACGGTTACAGCGAGAAACAGGGCGACGGCGAAACCTTGCTGCGCAGTGGTCTCAGCCTGCGCCACATGCGCATGATCGTCGCGCTCGACGACCATGGCCGGGTGAGCGCGGCAGCCCAGGTTATGAACATTTCTCAGCCGGCGGCCTCGCGCATGATCGGCGAGATGGAGGCCGTGCTGGAGGTCAAGCTGTGTGAAAGGCTGCCGCGCGGCATCACCTTGACGCCTTACGGCAAGGCACTGGCCAGGCGCGCGCGCTCGATTCTGCTGGAAATGCGCGAGGTCGACCGCGAGATTTCCGAACTCAAGGCGGGCAAGGGCGGCTCGGTGTTCCTGGGTGCCGTGACGGCACCGGCGATCGAACTGGCGGTGCCGGCAATTCGCGAAATCCGCCGCATCTATCCGCGCATCGAGATCACCATGCAGGTCGAGACCTCCAACGTGCTGGCACGCGAATTGATCGCCACGCGCCATGATTTCATCATCGCTCGCATCCCCGACGATCTCAATCCGCGGCTGTTCGAATCGCGCGTCATCGGCGTCGAGAAGGCCTGCCTGATCGTGCGCCGGGGCCACCCGCTCACCAAGGGCGAGGCGGTGCGGCTGGAGGACACCGCCGCCTACGACTGGGTTTTCCAGTCAGGCGGTTCGCCCTTGCGCCAGGCGATGGAGAGCAATTTCCTCAACCGCAACATCGCCTTGCCGGACCGTATCCTCAACACCAGCTCGCTGCTCTTGACCCTGGTGATGGTCGCGCAGTCCGATGCGATCGCGCCGGTGTCGATCCAGGTGGCGAAATTCATCCAGAATCCCGACGGGCTGGCCGGCGCCATCGACGTCGTCCAGACCGAATTCGACATCGAGGTCAGGCCCTACAGCCTGATCACGGTGAAGAACCGCGTGCTGTCGCCGGCCGCCAAGATGCTGCACGATTTCATCCTGCGAGAGGTGGGGTGATGGCTCGGACAGGCGTCGAGTGCGCGTAAAGCACATGAATGAGCCGCCAGGCCGAGGCTAGCGAACAGCGAGCCGGGAACATTATTTCCTGCCGGTGCGTTCATATCCTTGCAACGGGCGATTTCTTCAGGAGGCCGAACATGCGCAGCTTCGAAATGATTGATCTGCTTTGCGTGGTCGAAGCCTGCAAGCACGATCGATCGGTCGGGAATTTCGTGTCGATGGCTGAAGGCGTGGAAGAATTGCGGGTACTGACCGGCGATTTCGTCTCATCGGATGACGATGTAGCAAACGCCCTCGCAACGGTGGCGCTTGCTCGAGGCTGCTCGGTTTTGTTCGACGAACAGGCAGGCTGAAATTGTTTCTGGCGGCACAAGCTGGAGCGGGTAGAGGGAATCGAACCCTCGCGTTCAGCTTGGGAAGCTGACAAGCTACCATTACATCATACCCGCGTGAGCCCTCGTTACCATGCGGGTTGGCCTTCGGGCAATCGCAAAGCGGCTTTCACACCGCAGGCTGCGCGGTTCCCCGAGTGCGGACCCGCGATTGCTATCTTGCCTTGGCGATCTTGTTGCCGGCGGCAAAGCTTGGCCAGTACTTCGAGATGGCCAGCGTCGCGCCGGCGGAAGAGAAGTGGCCATAATCGAAGTAGAGAAATTGCCTGCTGTCGAGATCGGCGTACGAACAGCCGGCCGCATCGCACAGATATGCCAGCGGATCTATGAACGTCGCGCCTTTGGCGAACGGCAGCACCCGCTCGTTGATGCCCGGATCCATGGCCATCGGCCAGGACGCATTCCCGACATGCTCCCGTCTTGCGAAGAAAGCGATTTTCTGGACGTCGGCGATGAATTCCGGCGACTGGCCGATGACATAGACCTTGACGCCCATGTCGCGAAGCCGATCGATCGTTTTTTGCAGGCCATCGAAGCCTCTGACCTGGTAGTCGGTCCATCGGCCGCTCAGGATTACCGCCCGGATGTTGGCGTCGCGGATAATCGACAGGGCCCGTTCGTTGAAACGGGTACAGCTTGGCCGGGCATAGGAAAAATAGGTGAGGTCGGGCGGGCAGCCAGCATAGGTGTACTGGATGACATTGGCCTGGATTTTCTGGGCGTTGGCCTCGAGTCCCGAAACATAGTGGGCGGCGAAGGAATCGCCCCACAGCAGCACATTGGTGGCAAAGCCTTGCGTGCGGGTGCAGTCGGCGAGGCTCCAGGTGTCGATGCGGGCCCCTTCGTTGAAACAGACGCCGTTGCGCCAGTCGCCGACCCGGACCCGCTCCGTCGAGAAGTCCGGGAACCGTTGTGGAAAACCACCGCCGAGCGCGCCGGCCAAGCCGCCGACACAGAGCAGGGCGATCGCCGTTGCAGAAAAGGCGAAGATCGGCAGCGGGGCGGTGAACGCCCGTTTTCGGCGAAAAGGCTGCTCGACATATTTCCAGGAAAATGTCGCCAAGGCGAAACTGGCCACCATCATCGCGATGACCGTCGGCACGCCGATGGCCTTCAGCGAGAGATAGTGGACGAACGAATTGATCGGCCAGTGAACGAGGTAGAGCGAATAGGAAATGAGACCGACCCAGACCAGCGGCGCGAACCGAAGGACGCGGGTGGCAACAGGTGCCGGCCTGTCGGCGCCAGCGTGATCGTGGCCCGCATAGATGAGCAGGGCGGTTCCGATGCAGGGGAACAAGGCATTGTAGCCCGGAAACGGGTCGCTCTCCGAAATCGTCAGAAAGCCAAAGGCGATCAGGGCAAAGCCGGCGAGGCCGATCAGTTCCATCGCCGGCCGGCTGGCAAGCGCCGGTGGCTTCTTCAGCATCAGCATGGCGCCAAGCGCCAGTTCCCAGAGGCGCGTCGGCAAGAGATAGAAGCCGGCGGTCGGCGCCAGCGAGGTTGCCATGACCGCCAGGGCAAAGCTGCCGATGGTTATCGGCAGCAGTACCGTCAGCCATCGCTTCGAGACATATCGGTAGATCAAATAGAGCAGGATCGGCGCGAAGATATAATACTGCTCTTCGACCGAAAGCGACCAGGTGTGCAGCAGTGGCCGCAGTTCAGCGTCGATGGAGAAATAATTCGTCGTCTTCCAGAAATACAGATTCGACCAGAAGGTCGAGGCGGCGATCACGCTCCAGCTGAATTCGTGCAGGTCCGACGGCAGCAGGATGAACCAGGCAGCAATGCTCGCGAGCAGGATGACGAAGGTCAGCGCCGGCAGGATACGCCGTGCGCGGCGCCAATAGAAGCGGCCGATCGAGAACTGGCCGCGCTCGAGATCGTCGAGCAGGCTGCCGCTGATCAGATAGCCCGATATGACGAAGAAGATGTCGACGCCGGTGAAGCCGCCGGGAATGGCCGAGACGCCGAAGTGGAAGAGCAGGACGGGCAGCACCGCCACGGCCCGCAGGCCATCGATGTCGCGCCTGTAGTTCATCCGGACCGGCTCGCGCGCCGCGGCCGGAGGCATTGGTGCTGCGGAACTCGAGACGCCGCTCATACGGCGATGTCCCGCTCCTGCAAAAAATCCCGGCTCGTCAGTCTCACACGCCTGTCCTCTGCCGTGCAACTTTGCTGCACCGCAACATGAGTGTCAAGGCATATGCCAGTTCGAATGCTGGCGAAGCCGGTTCGCGCCGGCGGAGCAGGATCAGGCGCCGGGCAGGTAGATCACCGCGTAATCGTCCGAATAGGCCCGCTTCCAGCCCAACTGGTCGAGGAAGGGAATGCGATTGTCGTCGGCTGCCAGCAGCGCCCAGCCTATTGCGTATTTCTTCAGCTGGGCTTCGAGGAGCGGCCTGCCGTTGCTGTGCCCCGTCTCGTCATCGGTTTTTGTGAAACCGCCTAGGAAGAGCTGGTCCGTCCGTCCGTCGATGTAAGTCTTGATCCCATGGAAAATCAGCGTGCCGCCGAAATTGTAGGAATTCAGCACGTTGCCGGACAGATGATGGCTTTCCGCGAATGCCAGCGCCCCGCTGGCCGAAGTCTTCGGGCTCGGCGCGACCTGATAGACGCTGCCGAACACGGCAACCGCGCCGATCAGCAAAACAGCTGTCGCGCCGCAGATCGCATAAAACCGCCTGGCAAAGAATTGTTCCAGCCCGTCGCGCTTTTCAGCCAGCCATGCGGTGGCCGAAAGCGAGGGGTACTGCTGTGCGACCTCCACCGCGACCACCAGTGGAACCAGGAGGAAGAACAGATACATGAAACGTATATGGGCGAGAAAGGCATGCAAGGTGAAGACGATGAACAACGCCTTGGCCCAGCCAATTCGCAACCGTGACACCAGCAGCCCGAAAAGCCCCACCAGCATCGCAACTTCCTGGACAACGAGATCCTGCGCATTGAACGGTCGCCATTCCGCGATCAGCGACACCGCCTCATTGCCATAGGCCACGGCGAAGGTCGCCAGGATGGCCTGGACGCCATAGGGGTGGATCAGGCTGACCAGCGGACAGAGCAGACCGAATGCGATCCATTTCGCCACGAGGGCCGGTTTCGAGAGACCCGTGCGCGTCAGCAGATCGAGACCGGCGAAAGCCGCGATGACGAAGCTCAGGGTGAAGGTAGCGTGCAGGTTCGCCCACAACACAACCAGCACAAGCAGCCACCAGGGTGGCGCGCGCTCTTCCCTTGCCGCACGAAAGAGCGTCGCCGTCCAGATGACGATGATCGGGAAGGTGAAGATATGTGGACGCCCCGTAAAGATCGGGGTGATCAGGGCCATCGCGACGAAGGCCAGCATGGTCGCCAGGATCGGCTTCAGCCATCTGCTGAGAAACCACCCGATCAGGAAAACCGTCAGGGATATCGTGGCGATGATCAGCGTGACCACGCCGTTCCAGCCTCCCGCCCGGTAGGCAAGAGCCAGCAGGACCTGCCCCAGCCATTCCTTGGCGATCCATGGCTGGCCGGCAAAGGTGTAGGAATAAGGGTCGACTGTCGGAAATGTCCGGTTTGCCAGGAAATCCAGCCCGACCTTCACCTGCCACCAACTGTCGGGATCCTGCAGGATGGCGGGGGCAAAGGCGGCCAGCACCGCCGCCATGATACAGGCGGTGAACAGGCAGAATATCAGCCGGATCCGCTCGTCGTAGGTTGCGGCCCCAGCACTGGCCTGAGCGTTGTTCATAGCGCCGCCTCTAATCGCTTCCGATGACAGTTTGGTTCAAGGAGTTCGACTGGTCGGCACCCGCCGGGGCCCATCGGTCACCCGACTATTCCGCTCGGCTTTATCGTCTTCGCGACCTCCGCGCCCGACAAACACGAAGTGAGCCGAACCGAGGTAGAAGACACCCGAATAGACGCAGATTCCCGCGAGGTGAACCAGGGGGCTTTCGGTGAAGCCTGCAGAACGGCCGGCGATCACGACTGCCAGATTGATGCTGTAGGCGAGCAGAAAGACGCCCCCATATCGCAGCAAGGTTCCGGGCCGGAAGCCATCGGCGCTGGTGAAGGTCCATTGGCGGTTGAGGAAGAAGCCGAGGACAAGGCCGGCGGCATAGCCCGTGGCATTGGCGAGGATGTCGCCAAGACCCAGTGCAAGCCCGGCCAGAATGACCGCGTAGCCCAGCGCCGTGTTCAACAGACCGACGGCGCCAAATCGCAGCATCCGCGGATAGTCAAACGGCAGATTTGACCGCATGCGCAAAATATTGGGCTCCGACCGGAATCTTGGTGAGGAAACGCTCGAACGGCCTCAACCTCGCAAGCAGCCGAGGAAAGAAGATCCGGTAGATGATCCGGGTGTTGGCAAGACCCGCCTCGGCCATGCGCCTGCGCATCTCGTGCGAATTTATCAAAACCGCGTTCTCGTCGAAGGCGCAATTTCTCACCGCTTGCGTGGTCAGCGGGTTCCACGGATTGTGTTCGAAAACAAAGAAGCTGCCGCCATCGGCCAGTACCCTGCCGATCTCCGCGAGCAGTCCGACCTGGAGGTCCTCGGGAATGTGGTGAAAGACGCAGGCCGCGAAAGCCAGGTCGAAGCTGCAGTCGGCAAAGGGAATTGTCTTGCCGTCGAAATGCGTGAAGGCGGCTTGGCCAGGGAAGCGCTTGCTGGCGATGTCGAGCGATTCCCGCGAAGGATCGAGCAAGGTGATCTCGCTGTCGGGAAAGGCGTTGCGCATATGGCCGAGCGAGTTGCCGACACCGGCGCCGAAGTCGAGTATCCGTCGCGGTTTCACACCAGCCCGCCGCAGCGTCGCGGCGATGTCGTCGATCTTGTATTTGGCGAAGAAGTCCGGCGTTTCGCCGCTCAGCCTTATGCTCGCGGCATGCTGCTCCTGGTATTCCCGCGCAAATTGGTCGAACTCCGCCTCAAGCACGTGCGGCCCTCTTTGCCATCTCCTGCAGGCGGTGGACGGGCAGATCCTTGTCCTCGATTGCCTGGCTGCGCGAAACGATCTCGTTGACGAAGTAAAGCGGCCGCCGCTTTGTCTCCATGTACATGCGCCCGAGATACTCGCCGAAGATACCAAGCACCATAAGCTGGACGCTGCCAAGGATCAGCACGATCGCGGCAAGGCTGGTCCAGCCGGGCAACACGTTTCCGACCGACCACTCGACCAGGGTGTAGCCGAGCACGACCATGCCCAGAAGCCCGAACAACATTCCAAGCAGCGAGGCGAACCGCAAGGGCGCGATGGAAAAGCTGGTCATCGCGTCGACCGCCAGAAGAACCATCTTCCTCAGCGGATAGTGGGTGGTGCCGGCAAAGCGCCGGTGCCGTTCATAGGGGAAGGCCACCTGTTTCAGCCCGATCCAGCTCACCATGCCGCGAATGAACCTGTAGCGTTCGGGCATCGCGTTCAGATGGTCGAGCGCGCGGCGGCTCATCAGACGGAAATCCCCCGAATTCGCCGCGATCTCGACGTCGACCATGCGGCGCAGCAAGCGATAGAATATCGACGCGGAGGCGAGCTTGAACCAGCTTTCCCCGTCGCGGCTCTGCCGCTGGCCGTAAACGACGTCGAAGCCTTCATTCATCTTCGCCATCATCGCGCCGAGCAGCTCAGGCGGATCCTGCAGGTCGGCATCGAGAATGAAAATGCGCTGGCCGCGACAGAATTCGAGCCCCGCGCTCAACGCGATCTGGTGGCCGTAGTTGCGGGCAAGGTCGATGGCGACGACATGGTCGTCCTTTTCGGCCAACTGGAAAATGGCCTCGCGCGTGCCGTCCGTCGCGCCGTCGATGACAAGGACGATCTCATAGGAGGATCCCTGTTCCAGGCATGCGGCCGTCACCCGTCGATGAAGTTCGGCCACCCCATCCAGCTCATTGTAGCATGGGACGACCACCGACAGCATGACGGCGCGTCGCGCGGTGTTTTTCTCCATCTCCACCAAAAGCCTTGCTCCCTCTATTCGATTGGGAATAGCGGCAATTGGTTAGAAAACAGATAAGCCAGCGGGGTCGGCCGTGGCCATTGGCCGGCCGCCTTTTTCGGTCGCCGGCGGCCACAGTCACGACCGAACCGGCAGTTCCATGCGGATGCGCGCACCGCGCCAGGTTCCCACCAATATCCGGATGGTGCCGTCGTGCAGCAGCGCGATCTGCCGTGCAAGGTTCAGTCCCAGCCCCGCCCCGCGCGACTGTGGCTGCAGGCGGTAGAAGGGCTCGAAGACATTCTCGTGCTCCTCGGCCGGAATGCCCGGGCCTTCATCGCGCACTTCTACGCCGCCGGTCTCGTCGACGGCTATGGTGATCGTGCCGCTGCCGCCGCCATGGTCGATGGCATTGCGCACCAGATTTGCCAGCGCACGCTCGATCTGCAGGACGTTGACCTCGACATGGGTCTTGTCGGGCGAGGGCTCGAAGGCAATGTCATAGCCGGCCTCGATGGCAAGCGGCGCGAAGTCGGCGGCGACCCGGCTGACAATGTCGCAGAGATCGATGATCTGGCGCTGGTCCGTCGGGCGGTCTAGCAATTGGTGGTCGAGCAGCTGTTGGGCAAGATGCGACAGGCGCTCGATGTCATGCAGCAGACGCGCGCTTTGCGGCTCCTGCTTCAGCAATTCCGCGCGTGTGCGCAAGATGGCGATCGGCGTGCGCAGTTCATGGGCCGCATCGGTGAGGAAGCGGTTGTGCCGGTCATAACCTTGGGCGAGGCGCGCCAGCGTCTGGTTGAACGCCTGCATCAAAGGCGCGATTTCCTGCGGCACGTTCTTGACCGGCAGCTGCATCGTCCGGGTACCGATATCGATGCGCGCGGCCTGCTGGACGGTTTCGACAAGGCCGGCAAAGGACCGGCGCACCACCGCAGGCGTAGTCACCAGGGTGGTGGTTCCCATGACGAGGACGATCGGCAACAGCAGGATGATGATGATGACCGCAAGCGCCGGAAGCGCTTTCTCCCAGTTTCTGCTGCCGTCCGGATTCCTGGCGACGTCGATCGTCGCCGAAATGTTGATCTCGAGGCCATCGGTTTCGTCGCGCGATGACCGTGTCGCGGCGATGATCTGCACCGTGCCGGCCCTGGTCGAAACCCTCTCGAGATAGGCTTCCGGCCTCAAATCGTCTTCGGAAAATCCGATGGTGGCATGATCGGCCTCGCCAAGCAGATCGCCAAAATTCCTGGCGTAAACATCGGGCACGTTGCCGAAATGGACGCTTTGGCCGCTGCCGTCGCGAACGATGTACCAGACATTCGGGAAGCCATCGCGAAAGGTAGCGAGCCCGTCGGTCTGATGGACGATCAGCTTGCCGTTCCCGTCTCGGTCGACGGCCTCCTTGATGGCGGCAACGGCAGCCTCGTTGTCGATCAGCAGCCGCGGATTGGCGATCCACAGCGCGGCCGCACACAGCACGATGAAGATGAGAAGCGTCGCCGCCTGCAGCAGGATCAGCCGCCGCACCAGCACCCATTGCAGCGAGCGCGTGCGCGGCTTTTTTTTCACGAGGCCGCCCGCAGGAGATAACCGAGGTTGCGGATGGCCCTGATCTCGATGCCGGCAGCGACATCGTCGAGCTTGCGCCGCAGCCGCGAAATGTGCGCATCCAGCGCGTTGGAGCCGATCTCGTCGTCAAGCGCATAGACGGCTTCTTCCAGGGCACCGCGCATGATGGTTCGGCCCGGCCTGCGGATGAGCGTTTCGAGCACCAGCCGTTCGCGCCGCGGCAACTCCAGCGCATGATCCTCGACAAGCGCCTCGCGATGGCGAAAATCATAGGTGAGGCGGCCGACCACCGTCTGGTTGGCGCGCGTGGTGAACGAGCGCCTGTGCAAGGCATTGAGCCTGGCAACCAGTTCCACCGTGGCGAACGGCTTGACCATGTAGTCGTCGGCGCCGGCATCGAGCCCGGCCACCCGGTCGTCGAGCCCGCTAAGCGCCGTCAGCGCGATGACAGGCACATCCAGATGCAAGGCCCGCAGGCGCGGTATCAGGCTGAGGCCGTCGCCATCCGGCAGGCGGCGGTCCAGCACCACGGCGTCGTGGTATCCGAGCCGGGCCATGGCCTCCGCATCGGCCAGTGTCGCGGCATGGTCGACGATGATATCCTGGCGCTCGAGCGCCGTCTTCAGCACCGAGGCCATTTCCGGTTCGTCCTCGATCAGCAGGATGCGCATGCGCATTCTCCGTCACGGGCAACCAGCGTGCTGAAGCAATTCATTCGCATTCCAGCTTCGGTTGGCGAAAATTGGTGATGAACCATCGGCCGCCCGAAGAGCGGGCGTAGAACGTATAGAAGCATTCCTGACGCTCGATATAGCCCGGCGTTTCGGTCTCTTCGTAGACGGTTCCGTGTTTTGTGTGGCGAACCTCGCCGCTGGAGGTCCCGGAAACCGCGTTGGTGGATATTTTGCGCCACTGATAGGCCCGCTCGCCCTGGCCGAGGTCAACGACGGCGGTTGGCGGACCGTAGTCCAGAATGACCGATTCGACCGGTTGCCCGATGTAGTTCTTCATGATGTCGGAGGCGCACCCCGTCAGCGCCAGCACGATTGCGACGAAGACCGCCCTTGAGATCCACATAAGATGGTTTGCGCTGCATTTGGGCATTATCTGATTCCCCTCATCAAGGTCATCCGCGGCACCTAGGGTGTGAAGATTGCATCGACATTACGCAGGAGCTGGCTGAGGCGCGGTCAACTGATGCGCGTCGATGCCGGCGCAGATGGAGGCACGCATTGCGCGGCACCCATTGCCTCCGGGCACCGCGCAAGGTCTGTTCGAACGGACTACAAGACGGCTGAGTTCAACCGAACCGGGGGCCTTCTCTAGAACCGATAGTTGATGCCGGCCTTCAGTTCATGGCTGCCGTTCGTCGCCTTGGATTTGCCAAAGGCCGACGTGGTTTCGACGCCGGGTGTGCGGACATAGTCATATTCGACCTTGGCCGAGAGGCCGCCGGCGAAAGCCTGTTCGATGCCGGCGCCGACAAGATAGCCGAGTTTCCATCCGTCGGTGCTGCTCACCTTGTCGCCCTTGTCGAATTTGGTCAGCGCAACGCCCCCGGTTCCGAACAGCAGCGTCTGGTCGAAGCTCAAGCCGGCCCTGGCCTTGGCGGCACCGCGCCACTTTTCCTTGATCTTGCCGCCCTCGACGTCGTGCTCGGCGCCGCCCAGATAGGAGCCTTCGATCTCGGCCCCCAGGATTCCCGGTCCTACTTGCTGATTGTAGCCGGCCTGGATACCGCCGCTGAGACCGTTCCGGCCGGCAAACGGGTTCGGCATCCCTGTAAACGCCGTGCCGCCATGCACGCCGACATAAGCGCCGCTCCACTCGAAGGCGGGGGGATCGTTGTAGGTCGGCGAAAGATCGGCAGCCATTGCCGAACCGTTCAGGCACATGGCAAGCGCACTTGCCGTCAGCAGCATCATTGCTTGGGGGGACATTGCATTACTCCACACGCACGCGCATCCGACGACACGCAGGTTGATCTCCTAGGAGCCTGATCGTTGGGGCGGTCATGCTCCGGCTCACTTGTCTCACCGGGAATGGTCGCGCGGGTCACGAGAACTGACGCAAGGCAGTCGTGGTGGGTGACCGGATCTTTCGCGCAACCTCTGCCTGAAAGACGTGGATTATCTCGCAGGCGAAAATTGCACGCACATTGCGGGAAATCGAAAAATGAAGATTTTTCGCTTTATTTTCAAAAAATTAAAGCGACGCTGGTTACCCATTATTAACCAATCGGCATGGGTTCGATCAGTATAATTCGCACGACAGTGCCGCGCTCTGTCTCGCCCAAGGCCCCCGATATCCAATCAAACCTGTCGGCTTGAAGCCGGGAAGCCAAGTGCGTATGTCTGGGCCGACGCCCTCGGGCACCTCAATCGGGAGACGGGCCTTGTCTGCATTGACGCGCTTTCTCGGCGACTCGCCGTTCAGGGTGATCCTGAAGCTGCTTGTGGTGTCGTTCCTCGTCGGCCTGGTCATGAATGCCTTCGGCTGGTCGCCGATGGACGTCCTGTACGGCATCCAGAAGTTTTTCCGCGACCTGTGGAACCTCGGCTTCCACGCCATCGATCGCTTTCTGGGATATATCCTGCTGGGTGCGGCGATCGTCGTTCCGGCCTTCATCCTGCTCAGGATCGCCAGCTACCGGAAATAGGGCATGATCCCGAACCGCAGGTCCGCGTCAGCGAAACTTGGGAACCGGTTTTCGGACAAGATCATGCTTGAAGGGGATTATCGGGCATAGGCCGAGGCGACCTCGAACAGGATGGCGTGGCGTGCGGCGAGCGTTGCCACATCGGTTGAATAACCGCCACCGATGACGCCGCAGGCGGGAATGCCGAGCGCACGGAAGTGGCTGATCACCATGTCGTCGCGGGCGCGCAGGCCGTCATCCGATAGCGACAATCGTCCAAGCCTGTCCTGGGCGTGGACGTCGACGCCGGCATTGTAGAAAACAATATCCCAATGCGCCCTGGCCGACAGCTCCGGCAGGATGGCTGCGAGCCCCTCTATGTAGGCAGCGTCACCTGTGCCATCGGGCAGGGCGATGTCGAGGTCGGAGGCGATCTTGCGCGCGGGGTAGTTGCGGTCGCCATGCATGGAAAAGGTGAACACGCGCGGATCGTCCGCGAGAATGTCCGCCGTGCCGTCGCCCTGATGCACGTCGAGATCGACGACCAGGATGTTTTGTGCGGCGCCTTCGGCGAGCAGGACCAGCGCGGCGACAGCGACATCGTTGAAGGTGCAGAAGCCGGCGCCTTGCGCGCGCCGCGCGTGATGGCTGCCGCCGGCGGTGTTGCAGGCGATGCCGTGGCGCAAGGCGAGCCGCGCCGCCAGCACCGTGCCACCGGTGGCAAGCTGCGCGCGCAGCGAGACACGCGGGCCGACCGGAAAGCCGATCTCACGCTCGATTTTTTCAGGCACGGAGAAGCAGATGACCTGGTCGACATACTCCGCCGCATGGGCAAGCTTCAGCCATGATGCCGGCGCGGGTTCGGCCATGTTGAGCGCGTCGGGTCCGGCCAGTCCGCGTGCGCGCAAGGCGTCCATCAGCAGCGGATATTTGCTCATCGGAAAGCGATGGCTGATGGCGAAGCCGGCGTCGTAGTCGGGATGGTGGACGATCTGCAGGGGCATGAACTGGATCCGGCGGGCTCGCGCCAGACCGGGGATTCGGTTGGCCGTCACGGGATGGGTGATTGCGCGATGCCGGCAAAATGGGGCACACCGCCTGTTCGATCAAGCCGCAATCAGCAAGGCAGCAATCCTTTGGACAAGGGTGCAACCCCAGCCGACGCCAGATCCTTTGTCGTCACCAATCGTTCCGTGCTCGCCATAGCGGTGCCGATGACGCTTGCCTATCTGACGACGCCGATGCTCGGCCTGGTCGATACGGCGGTTGTCGGCCAGTTCGGCGACGCGGCCTTGCTTGGCGGCCTGGCGGCCGGCGCGCTGATCTTCGACGTCGTCTTCACCACCTTCAATTTCCTGCGCTCGGGCACCACCGGTCTCGTCGCCCAGGCTTTCGGGCGCGGCGACGAACTGGAGGAACAGGCGGTGTTCTGGCGCGCCGTGCTGATCGCGGTTGTCGCCGGCATCGTGCTCGCAGCGCTTGCGCCGCTGGTCGCCGTCGCCGGGCAAAAGTTCATGGGCGCCGAACCGCGCGTCAGCGAGGCGATGGGCGTCTATATCCGCATCAGGTTGCTCGCAGCCCCCTTCTCGCTGATCAACTATGCCATCCTCGGCTATGTCCTGGGCCGCGGCGAGGGCGGGCTCGGGCTGATGCTGCAATTGGTGCTGAACGGCATCAACATCGCGCTCTGCTTCCTGCTTGGATTGAAGCTTGGCTGGGGCGTCGCCGGCGTCGCCTGGGCGACCGTCACCGGTGAGTTCCTCGCCATGCTGCTCGGCCTGGCCATCGTGGTCCGCCGGTTCCGGGCGGCCCCGTCTTTGCCACGTCACCGCCTGCTCGACATGGCCGCCTTCCTGCGCATGCTGTCGCTCAACCGCGACATCATGATCCGCTCGTTCTCGCTGCTTGCCGCCTTCGCGCTGTTCACCCGCCAGGGCGCGCAGTTCGGCACGGTGACGCTCGCCGCCAACGCCGTGCTGATGAATTTCTTTCTCGTTGCCGGCTATTTCCTCGATGGCTTTGCCACCGCCGCCGAGCAACTGGCGGGCCGTGCCGTCGGCGCGCGTGCCGCCACACCGTTCCGGCAGGCTGTGCGGCTCACCTTGTTTTGGGGGTTCGGGCTGGCGGGTGCGGCCACGCTGATCTTCTGGCTGGGCGGTGCCGGTTTGGTCGCCTTGGTCACAACGTCGCTGGACGTTCGCGCCGTCGCTGACATCTATCTGCCCTGGGCGGCATTGACGCCGCTCAGCGGTGTGCTGGCATTTCAGATGGACGGTGTTTTCATCGGCGCCACCTGGTCGCGCGACATGCGCAACATGATGCTGCTGTCGTTCCTCGTCTTCTCAGGCGCGCTGCTGACTCTGGCGCCCACCTTCGGCAATCATGGCCTGTGGGCGGCGCTGCACGTCTTCCTGCTGGCGCGGGGCTTCAGCCTGCTTACGATTTTGCGGCTCAGGGTGCGGACGGCGTTCAGCTGAGCGGCTTCGATGCCCATTGATCGAGATGGCCGTCGCGCAACTCGCGAATGGATCTGAGCCGCTCCGTTTCGGCAAAGCGTGCCATCCCGGCGACGATGCGGCCCGGCAGTGCGGGGCCGGCATAGATCATGCTGGTGTAGAGCTGAACGAGATCGGCGCCGGCGCGGATCTTTTCCAGCGCCGCGTCGGTGGAATCGACGCCGCCGACGCCGATGATTGCAAGCTCTGGCCCGAGCAGTTTGCGCATCCTGGCCAGCACGATGGTCGAGCGTTCGAACAGCGGCCTGCCGGAGAGCCCGCCGGTCTCGCGCGCGGCGTCGCCGTTGAGCAGCGCTGGCCGGGAGATGGTGGTGTTGGAGACGATGACACCGTCGATCTGCTTCTCGGTGACCTCGGCGGCGATGTCTTCCAGTTCGGCCTCGACCAGGTCCGGCGCGATCTTGAGGAGGACCGGCGGCTGTGCCGTTGCAGCGGCGCGCGCGGCCATGACGCGTGACAAAAGCTCGCCGAGCTGCTCGCGCGCCTGCATGTTGCGCAGGCCCGGCGTGTTGGGCGATGAGATGTTGACCGTCAGATAGCTGGCATAGGGCGCAAAGCGGGCGACGCCTCGCTCATAGTCGCCGATGCGGTCGGCACTGTCCTTGTTGGCGCCGATGTTGACGCCGACGATGCCGCTGCGGCCCTTGCGGGCAGCGAGGCGCTTTTCGGCGGCCGCATGGCCTTCATTGTTGAAGCCCAGCCGGTTGATCACCGCTTCATCCGCCGTCAGCCGGAAGATGCGCGGCTTCGGGTTGCCGGCCTGTGGCAGCGGCGTGATCGTGCCGACCTCGGCAAAGCCGAAGCCGAGCCCAAGCAGCGCATCGGGCACCTCGGCGTTCTTGTCATAGCCGGCAGCCATGCCGAGCGGGTTGGGGAAATCGAGGCCGCAGACCGTCACCTTCAGCCGCGCATCGCGCGTTGTCCGCGCGCCGACAGGCAGGCCGCATCGCAGCGCCGCGATCGACATGCCATGCGCGGTTTCCGGATCGAATGTGAACAGCAGCTTCTGGCCGAGCCTGTCGAGCACGCTCATTCGGCCTCCAGTGCCGGGAACTGGTGGGTACCGTCGGCGCCAAGCGGCAGCGGTCGGACCCACAGGACGGCTTTCAGGTCCAGCACGCCATAGAGATGCGGAAACAGCGCGCCGCCGCGCGAGACCTCGTATTTCAGCGCTGCGCCCAGACGCGAGCCGTCGATGGCGACCAGCAGAAGGCCGGTCTGGCCGGCAAAATGCTTTGCCGCCGTTTCCTTGACCTGCCCTGCCGTGGAGAAATGAATGAAGCCGTCCGCGACATCGATCGGCGCGCCGGTGAAGCAGCCATTTGCTTCGGCCTCGCGCCAGGGCGCTTGCGGGGTTATCTTGTAGATAAACTGAGACATGGTTGCGCTATAGTCCGAACCAGCCACGCGGGAAAGACCACGCCAAGGGTCTTCCCCATTTCCGGCGCAAACATGCGATAAATCTGACTTTGGCCATGGAGGATACAACATGCGTCTGCAGCACATCTTGATCCCCGCCGCGCTGGTTTCGCTGGTCGCGGCATCCGCATATTCGGAAGAAACCGATCGCTACCGGCTGGAAAAGTCTGATAACGGCTATGTCCGCATGGATACGCAGACCGGTGCGATGTCGATCTGCGAGGAGCGCTCCGGTCAGCTCGTCTGCAAGATGGCGGCCGACGAACGCGCCGCTTTCCAGGACGAGGTCGACCGCCTCCAGACCTCGATGAAGGCGATGGACGAGCGGGTCACCAAGCTCGAGAATTCGCTCTCCGCCCGCCTCGAATCGCAATTGCCGAGCGAGGAGGATTTCAACAAGACGATGAGTTACATGGAGCGTTTCCTGCGTGGCTTCATGGGCATCGTCAAGGATTTGGACAAGGACAACGGCGCCCAGCTCAACTCGCAGAAGACCTGAGCGCTCGAAACAGGGAAATCGCGGCGCGCTGGCTTTGCCGCTTGAAAACAGCGCGCAGCCCCTCATAATCGTCCAACTGATCCCAGAAAAAAGCTAAAAATCATCGGGGGATTCGGGGAGGGACATTTGCCGGCAGGCTATTCTTTCGTCATCGCCGACGATCACCCGCTGTTTCGTGGTGCGCTGCGCGAAGCGCTCGCCGGCATCGGCAATGTCGCGGCGATCCACGAGGCCGGCGATTTCGAGAGCGCCAAGGCGCTGGTCGTGGCCAATGAGGATGTCGATCTGGTGCTGCTCGATCTGTCGATGCCGGGCGCCAGCGGCCTTTCCGGCCTGATATCGCTGCGCGGCATCCATCCGGCGGTGCCGCTGGTCGTGGTCTCGGCACATGACGATCCGGCGACCATCAGGCGTGCGCTCGATCTCGGCGCTTCCGGCTTCATCTCCAAGTCGGCCAGCATGGAGGAGATCCGCGATGCCGTGCAGTCGGTGCTTGCCGGAGACATCGCCGCGCCCGTCGGCGTCGATCTCGGCGTCGAGCGCGATCCCGAGATTTCCGACCTGATCAAGCGCCTGCAGGCGCTGACGCCGCAGCAGACCCGCGTGCTCGGCATGCTGGCCGAGGGCCTGCTCAACAAGCAGATCGCCTATGAACTCGGCGTCTCCGAGGCGACGATCAAGGCGCATGTCTCGGCCATCCTGCAAAAGCTCGGCGTCGACAGCCGCACCCAGGCGGTGATCCTGCTGTCCAAGATCGGCGGCGACCCGTTGCAGACGGCCGGCTGACACGCGGTCCCCGGCGAAATCAAACGACTGGATTATTCGGCGGCCGATGCCAGCGGCCTGACCCTGGCCATCGTCGAACGCAGCACCGCCGGTTTCAGCGGCTTGTTGATCAACGGAATCTCGAGCCCGCCCGCGACTGTGCGCACCTCGTTGGAGCGGTCGGCGGTGACCAGCACGGCCGGCAGGGTGTCGCCATGGATCGCGCGCAACCTGACGATGATGTCGAGGCCGGTTTCACCGTCGAGATGGTAGTCGGCAAGGACGATGTCCGGGCGGTGCATCGTGGCACTCGCCAGATCCCTTGAGCCGGACACCGTGTCGACACTGCAGCCCCAGCCCTCGAGCAGGAGCCGCATGCCTTCGAGGATGCGGGCATCGTTGTCGATACAGAGCACGCGCAACCCGGCCAGCGAAGCCGTCGCATGGGCAGGAGCCCTGGTTTCGATCTCGCGTCGCGGCTCCTGTACCGCCGCGACCGGCAGGATGACGGAGAAGCGCGTACCCTTGGCCGGATTGGAAAAGATCCGGATCTCCAGGCGCAACACCCGGGCGATACGGTCGACGATGGAGAGGCCGAGACCGAGGCCCTCGGCTTCGCGCGCACCTTCGTCCAGCCGGGTGAACTCGTGAAAGACAGTGTTCAACTTGTCGCCGGCGATGCCGATGCCGGTGTCGATCACCTGGATCTCGGCCAGTTCGCCGCGTCGCCGCACGCCAACCAGCACACGGCCGTTCCGCGTGTATTTGATGGCGTTGGAGACGAGATTCTGGATCAGGCGGCGCAGCAGGTTGCGGTCCGTCATCACGGTCAGCGATGACGGCATGATCGTCAGGCCGAGCTTCTTTTCGGCGGCCAGCGGCCGAAAATCATTGCCGATCTGGCGCAGCAGTCCGTCGAGGTTGAAGGCGGTGTCGTCCGGCTTCATTGCGCCGGCATCGAGGCGGGAGATATCGAGCACGGCGCCGAGAATGGTCTCGACCGATTCCAGCGAGGATTCGATGTTGACCGCTGCCTTGCCGGCAGGCCCCTTGCCGGCCTTCTCGATCAGTGACGAGCAATAGAGCCGGGCGGCATTCAGCGGCTGCAGGATGTCGTGGCCAGCGGCAGCGAGGAAGCGCGTCTTGCCGAGATTGGCTTCCTCGGCCAGCATCTGTGCCTGCGCCAGTTCCTCGTTGACGCGGGTCAACTCGATGGTGCGGGTCTTGACGCGCTGCTCCAGTGATTCATTGGCGCGCTTCAGCGCCAGATCCTGTTCTACGCGTCCGGAAATGTCGGCATAGGTGGCGACGATGCCGCCATCCGGCATCGGGTTGGAACGCAGCTCCAGGATGCGGCCGCTGGTCTTCAATTCCATCTGCCATGGGCTGACGAAACTGGTCAGCCGGTTGAGCATCGCCACACGCTGGTCCGCCGGAATGTCGCCACGCTCGGCGAGATGGCGCAGGATGCGGTCGAGCGAGACGCCGACCTGACCCATCTCGTCGGGCAGGTCGAACAGCGCCCGGTACTGGCGGTTCCAGCAGATCAGGCGGAAATCGCGATCGAAGACGGTGATGCCTTGCTCCATCTGGTCGAGCGCGATCTGCAAGAGGTCGCGGTTGTGCTGCAGCGCCTCGGTGGCGTCGTCGAGCAGCCGGAAGGCATCCTTGGATTCGCGGTCGTGGCGCCGAAACAGCAGCGACAGGATCAGCCGTGCCGAGGAAGAACCGACGGCGCTGGCCAGCAGCTGCTCGGAAAATCGGATGACGTCCATGCTCGCCTGCTCGTTGCCGTGCAGCGAGGCACCGTTGGTCTTTTCGAACGACTGGAAGGACCGCTCGGTGCGCTCGACGCCGAGATAGCGCGAGATCGTGTCCTTGAGGTCGTTGACAGTGATGGCGGTGCGGAAGCGGCGCAGGCTGGGCATCGGGCCGGCATCGCGCGGCACGAAGATCGACGCCTGGATGCGTTCCAGCGGCACCGACGCGCGCGACAGCGAGCCGAGCACGAAGAACACCGCATTGATCGACAGGCTCCACAACACGCCGTGGTTCAGCGGTTCGGCGACGGTGCCGAACAGTGCCTGCGGCCGCAACGCCTCGAAGCCGAACAGTCCGTGCACGATGATACCGGTATCGGGTGCGGCAAGCGATGGAAACAGCAGCGTGTAGCCCCAGACGAGGATGCCGGCGACCATGCCGAGTGCTGCACCCCTGCCATTGGCGCCGCGCCAGATCAGCCCGCCGATCAGCGCCGGCGCGAACTGGGCGATGGCCGCGAAGGACATCAGGCCGATCGACGACAGGCGCGCGCTGTTGGTGCTCTCACGGTAGTAAAGGAAGGCGATGAACAGCAGGATGAAGATCGCCCCGCGCCGCACATTGAGGATGAGCGTCGACCAGTCTTCGTTCTCGGAGGTCGAGGTCTTGAGCAGGCGGCGCACGAACAGCGGAATGACGAGGTCGTTGGAGATCATGATCGACAGCGCGACGCTTTCGACGATCACCATGGCCGTTGCCGCCGACAGGCCGCCGATGAAGGCTGCCATCGCCAGCAGATCATGGCCGCTGAACAAAGGCAGCGACAGCACATAGAGATCGCTGCTGGTCCCGGTGCCGACCAGCGACAGGCCGGCAAAGGCGATCGGCAGCACGAACAAATTGATCGCCACGAGGTAGAGCGGAAACACCCATGTCGCGGTGCGCAACTCGGCCTCGTCGCGGTTCTCGACGATGGTGACGTAGAATTGCCGCGGCAGCATGATGATGGCAAAGCCGCTCAGGCAAGTCAGCACCAGCCAGGTGGCAAGCGAGGTGCTGTAGCCCATCGCCTGCCGGACCTGTGCGTTCTGGGCGAGCTTGTCGAACATATCGCCCGGGCCGCCGAAAATCAGGAAGGTGACCATCAGGCCGATCGCCAGGAAGGCGGCGAGCTTGACCACGGTCTCGACCGCCACTGCGAGCACCAGCCCGTCCTGATGTTCGGTGGCGTCGGCGTGGCGGGTGCCGAACAGCACCGCAAACAGCGCCAGCAGCATGGCAACGACCAGCGAGATGTCGCTGACGAACGGATCGAAGGAGGGTGGTGAGCCCGTGTAGTGCTCGACCATCAGGCTGACCGAACCGGAGATCGCCTTCAACTGCAGCGCGATATAGGGCACCGCGCCGATGGTGGCGATCAGGGTCGCGATCGCGGCGACGGTGAAGCTCTTGCCATAGCGGGCGCCGAGGAAGTCGGCGATCGAGGTGATCTTCTCTGTCTTGGCCAGCCGCACGATGCGGTTGAGCAGCGGAAAACCGAACACGAACACCAGTATCGGGCCGGTATAGATGCCGAGGAATTCGAGGCCGCGCTCGGAGGAGAGGCCGACCGAGCCGAAGAAGGTCCAGGACGTACAGTAAATGGCAAGGCTGAGCGCGTAGATGAACGGCCGCGCCCGGCTCGGCCCGGATATCGCCGAACGGCGATCGCCCAGGCTGGCGATGGCGAACAACAGCGTCACATAGGCGATCGCGATGATGACGATGAACAAGCCCTGCACGCCTGGAATTTCCTCCTTTGCCGTCTTTTTGTCCGGCTTGTCCGAACGCAATCACAGCTTGGCGTCCGAGTCCATTGCGGCTTTGGAAGCATGATTGCGGCCGCGACATTCAGACACCACACAGCCAAGGTGCCGCAAGGTAAGGCGAAACCGGTTGTTTTCTCCTTTTCGCCCATGTTGCAACCCCAGGTTTTTGTTATGTTGTCTTCAGGTCGATGCCGCAAGGACGGAACGGCAGCGGGGCCGGTCATGACAAGGAGGGTCGAATGCTGAAAGAATTCCAGGAATTCATTTCCAAGGGCAACGTGATGGACTTGGCCGTCGGCGTCATCATCGGCGCTGCTTTTGGCAAGATTGTCGATTCCCTTGTCAACGATATCATCATGCCGATCGTCGGCGCGATTTTCGGTGGATTGGACTTCAACAACTATTTCTTTGGACTGTCCTCGGCCGTCAACGCCACCTCGCTGGCGGACGCCAAAAAGCAAGGCGCTGTTTTCGCCTTTGGCAGCTTCATAACGGTGGCGCTGAATTTCATCATCCTCGCTTTCATTATCTTCCTGATGGTCAAGGCGGTGAACAATCTGCGCAAGCGGCTTGAGGCCGAGAAGCCGGCAGCACCTGCCGCGCCGCCGCCCGCCGACGTTGCGCTGCTGACCGAAATTCGCGACCTGCTCGCCAAAAGATAGTTTAGTACAGCATTGCTGGACCAAAACCCCGGTCGTTCGCGGCCGGGGTTTTCTGTTTTCGCATCTGGTAAGGAGCGCTGATTAACGCCCGAGATTGGAACGGAGCCGCCATGACCTTGATCGACAGCTTGCGCGCGGAAGCCCGCGCAGCGCCCGAAAGCGGCATTGTCGCCGTCGTCAATTACGGCCGCCTGCGCGAGGGCATGATCCCGCTCTGGGCCGGTGAGGGCGACCTGCCGACGCCTCCATTCATCACCGATGCCGCGTCGAAGGCGCTGGCCGGCGGCGAGACGTTCTACACCTGGCAAAGGGGCATCCCCGATCTCAGGCAGGCGCTTGCCCGCTACTACGCCAGGCATTTCGGCAAGACCTTCCCCGAGGAACAGTTCATCGTCACCGGGTCCGGCATGCATGCCATCCAGCTGGCGCTCGACGCGCTCGCCGGCGCCGGCGACGAGGTTGTCTATCTGTCGCCGGCCTGGCCGAATTTCGACGCTGCCGCGGTGATATCGGGAGCCGTTCCGGTGCCGGTCACGCTCGACCATTCCGGCAATGGCTGGTCCTGCGACGTCGAGAAGATCGCGGCGGCGATCACGCCGCGCACCAAGGCGCTGTTCATCAACACGCCGTCGAACCCGACGGGCTGGACCGCCGACCATGAGACCTTGCAGGCGATCCTCGATCTTGCGCGTGCGAAAAACCTCTGGATCATCGCCGATGAGATCTATTCGTTGTTCCACTATGGCCATGGCCGTGCGCCGTCCTTCCTCGACATCGCCACTGCCGAGGATCGCATCCTGTTCGTCAACAGTTTCTCCAAGAACTGGGCGATGACCGGCTGGCGCGTCGGCTGGATCAAGACCCATCCCGCCTTGCAGCAGGTGTTCGAGAACCTGATCCAGTATTCGAACTCCGGCGTCGCCCAGTTCATGCAGCGCGGCGCGGTCGCCGCCCTTGATGAGGGCGATGGTTTCATCGCCGAACAGATCGAGCGGGCGAGGAAGGCGCGCGACCTGGTCTGCGGCATTCTCGGCGCCACCGGCCGCGCCCGGTTCACCGTGCCGCAAGGCGCGTTTTATCTGTTCTTCACGGTCGACGGCATCACCGATTCACGGAGCGCCGCTTTCGACATCGTCGACAAGGCCAATGTCGGTCTGGCGCCCGGCACCGCCTTCGGCCCCGGTGGCGAAGCCTTTCTCAGGCTGTGCTTCCACCGCCGCCTCGACCAGGTCGAGGAAGCGGCGCACCGGCTGGCGAAGTGGATGAAGAGCGTTTGAGTAGAGTTTCAAACGGGCTTCAGCCGCCTGACTTGGGCACCAGCAGCGGAATGATCCGGTCGCTCTTGGCCACCGACGGACGGCCTGCGGAGCCGTAGGGAATGCCGAGCGCGTCCCAGGTCTCGACCAGCGCGTCCTGCAACTCGGCGATCAGCGCGTCGGAATGGAACGGGGTCGGTGTGATGCGCAGCCGCTCCGTGCCGCGCGGCACGGTCGGGTAATTAATCGGCTGGATGTAGATGCCGTGCACGCCAAGCAGGCGGTCGCTCGCCATCTTGCACAGCTCCGGGTCGCCGACCAGCAGCGGCACGATATGAGTGGGCGACTCCATCACCGGCAGGCCGGCGGCGGAGAGGATCTGCTTGGTTCGCGTCGCCTGCCGCTGTTGCGCATCGCGCTCGGCCTGCGAGCGCTTGAGATGGCGGATCGACGTGGTCGCGGCAGCGGCGATCGCCGGTGGCAGCGCCGTGGTGAAGATGAAGCCCGGCGCATAGGAGCGCACGGCGTCGATGACAGCGCTGGTGCCGGTGATGTAGCCGCCGAGCGTGCCGAATGCCTTGGCCAGTGTGCCTTCGATGATGTCGATGCGGTCGGCGAGGCCTTCGCGCTCGGTGATGCCGCCGCCACGCGGTCCGTACATGCCGACGGCATGGACCTCGTCTATATAGGTCATGGCGTTGTGGCGCTCGGCGAGCTCGACGATCTGCTTGATCGGCGCGATGTCGCCATCCATCGAATAGACACTTTCGAAGACGATCAGCTTGGCGCGTTCGCGGCCCGCCGCCTGCAGCAGGCTTTCCAGATGCGCGACGTCATTGTGGCGGAAGATCTTCTTTTCCGCACCCGAGCGCCGCACGCCTTCGATCATCGAGGCGTGGTTCAGTTCGTCCGAAATGATCAGGCAGTTGGGCAGAAGCCGTGCGATGGTCGAGATCGACGCTTCGTTGGAGACGAAGCCGGAGGTGAAGACAAGGGCCGCCTCCTTGTCGTGCAGGTCGGCAAGCTCCAGCTCGAGCTCGACCAGCGGGTTGCTGGTGCCGGAAATGTTGCGGGTGCCGCCGGCGCCAGAGCCCATCTTGCCCGCCGCATTCTGGAACGCGGCGATGACATCGGGATGCTGGCCCATGCCGAGATAGTCGTTGGAGCACCAGACGGTGATTTCCTCCGCGCGGCCATTGGAACGCCAGATGGCGCGCGGAAACTTGCCTGCAATACGCTCGAGGTCGGCGAAGACGCGGTAGCGACGCTCGGCATGGAGCTGATCGATCGCTTCCTCGAAGAACCGCTGATAGTTCATGTCGACTTCCCAATTTTGCGCGGGATCATAATCATTGCCCTATTGGTCGTCCACCGGGCCTTTTTGGTCAAAATGCCACGCCCCGGACCTGTTCCTAACGACCACGGATCGTGGCCTATTCCCTTGATGTGGATCAACTTTGTTTCAGGATGATGCCACATGCCGATGATGCCGGTTACCACGGGTTCTAATGGCCATGCGGCAGGCTTTCCAGTAAGGCGGTGGTTGAGACAGTTTCCGATAAATCTTGAGATGCGAGGACTGGGATGACGGTTTTGGTGACAGGCGGTGCCGGCTATATCGGCAGCCATATGGTCTGGGAGTTGCTGGATGCCGGCGAAAGCGTGGTCGTTCTCGACCGCCTTTCGACCGGCTTCGAATGGGCGGTGGCGCCCGAGGCAAAGCTGGTCGTCGGCGATGTCGCCGACAAGGAACTCGTTGGCGGCATCATTCGTGACAATCGGGTCGACGCGATCATCCATTTCGCCGGTTCCATCGTGGTCCCGGAATCGGTCGCCGACCCGCTCGGCTATTACGAGAACAACACCTGCAAGACGCGCACGCTGATCGAAACCGCGGTGCGCGAGGGCGTGCCCAATTTCATCTTCTCCTCGACCGCCGCCGTCTATGGCGGCGCTGGACTGGAGCCGGTGCGCGAAGATGCCCGCCTGGCGCCGGAATCGCCCTATGGCCTGTCCAAGCTGATGAGCGAATGGATGCTGCGCGATGCGGCGATCGCGCATGGGCTCCGCTACACCGCGCTGCGCTATTTCAATGTCGCCGGCGCCGACCCGAAGGGCCGCACCGGCCAGTCGACGCCCGGCGCCACCCATCTGATCAAGGTCGCTTGCGAAACGGCGCTCGGCAAACGCCCCTTCATGCAGGTGTTCGGCACCGACTACCCGACGCCGGACGGCACCTGCATGCGCGACTACATCCATGTCAGCGATCTGGCGGCGGCGCATCGCCTTGCCTTGCAGCGGCTGCGTGATGGGGGACAAAGCCTCGTCGCCAATTGCGGCTACAGCCATGGCTATTCGGTGCTCGAGGTCATCGACAGCGTGCGCCGCGCCTTTGGCCATGATTTCGAGGTGAAGATGGGCGATCGCCGTCCCGGCGACGCCGCGGCGGTGGTTGCCAATTCGGACCTCGCCCGCGCGGAACTCGGCTGGACCCCGCAACGCGACGATCTCGACCAGATCGTTGCCGACGCGCTCGCCTGGGAGCGCATCCTGACCGGCAAGAACTCCGTCCGGGGCTGACAAGGGCTTTCTCCCAAGGGCTCGCAAGGCGGGCAGTGAAGCGCTATTGAAGGCATTCGCGGCAGGCGTGGAGGCGCTGTGCCGCGAAGAGTTTCGGGGGAGGCATGAAAATAACGGTGCTTGGGGCCGGCGTTGTCGGTACGGCGGCCGCCTATTATCTGGCCAGCGAAGGTCACGACGTCACCGTGATCGAGCGCCATGCGGCGCCGGCGCGCGGCACCAGCCAGTCGAATGCCGGCCTGGTGTCGCCGGGCGACGCCACCGCCTGGGCCTCGCCGGCGGCGCTGAAGACCTTCCTGCGCGCGCTCTACAACCATGATCTCGGCATCAAGGTGCGGCTGCGCTTCGATCCTTATTTCCTCGTCTGGAGCCTGCGCTTCCTGCGCCAGTGCACGAAAGAGCGCTTGCGCGCCAACAGCCGGGTCAAGCTGCGCCTGGCGCTCTATTCGCGCGACTGCATCAACGCCATCTCCGCCGACACCGGCATCGGCTATGACGAGCGCAAGAAAGGCATCCTCTATTTCTTTCGCTCGCAGCACAGTCTCGACACCGGCACCGACAATTATCGCTATCTGGCCGAGCATGGCCTGCCGATCGAGATCGTCGGCCGCGACCGGCTGATCGAGCTTGAACCGGGTCTTGCCGGCGTGAAGGAAAAGATCGCCGGTGGCGTCTATTCGCCGATCGACCAGACCGGCGATTCCCGGCAGTTCGTGGAAAAACTCGCCGCCTATGCCGCCGAAAAGCTCGGCGTGAAATTTCTCTACGGCACGACGGTCGAAGGCCTCGACATCGAGGGCGACCGGGTGCGCGCGGTGATGACTTCGGCCGGTCCGATTGCCGGCGATGCCGTGGTCATCTCGATGGGGCCGGAAAGCGGCCTGCTTGGCCGCCGTTACGGCATCGACCTGCCGGTCTATCCCGTGAAGGGTTATACGGCGACGGTGCCCTTGGAGGACGAGAGCAAGGGTCCGACCATGGGCGGCGCCGACGAGGACCAGCTGATCGCCTATTCCAGGCTGGGCAACCGGCTGCGGCTCGCCTCGACCGCCGAATTCACCGGCTTCGACCGCACCCACAAGCCAAGCGACTTCGCCGCCATGTTCAGAACCGGGAAGGATCTGTTCCCCGGCGCCTTCGACGAGAAGAAAGCGGAGCTGTGGGCGGGCCTGCGGCCGATGATGCCAAACTCGGTGCCGGTCATCGGCCAGGCGCGGTATGAGAATCTCTATCTCGACACCGGCCATGGCCATGTCGGCTGGACCATGGCTTGCGGCTCGGGGAAATTCCTTGCCGATCTGGTCGCCGGCCGCAAGCCGGAGATCGATCCGCAGGGACTGGTCTACGGAGGCTAGGAATGTCGGGACCGCAAGTCGCCATCGACCTTGGCCGCATCGAGCGCAACACGCGCACGATCGTCGAACGCTGCGCGCTGTCGGGCATCAAGGTGTTCGGCGTCACCAAGGGCACCTGCGGCATGCCGCAAGTGGCGCGCGCCATGCTGCGCGGTGGTGTCGCCGGCATCGCCGAATCGCGTTTCGAAAACATCCGCCGGCTGCGTGACAGCGGCATCAACGCACCGATCATGCTGTTGCGCAGCCCGCCGATGGCGCGTGTCGAGGAAGTGGTGCGCACCGTCGACGTGAGCCTGCAGTCGGAACTGACCATCATCCGCGAGATTTCGCGCATCGCCGAGCGCATGGGCCGCGTCCACGACATCATGCTGATGATCGACCTCGGCGATCTCCGCGAAGGCATCTGGCCGAGCGACCTGATCCCCACAGTCGAGCAGATCCTGCAGTTCAAGGGCGTGCGCATCGCCGGCATCGGCACCAATCTCGGCTGTTTCGGCGCCATCATGCCGACCGAGGAAAATCTCGGGCAGCTCGTCGCCCACGCCTACAAGACCGAGCGCCTGTCCGGCAAAAGCCTCGACTGGATTTCCGGTGGCGCCTCGTCGTCACTGCCGCTGTTATTGGAAGGCAAGCTGCCGGCCGGCATCAACAATCTGCGCGTCGGCGAGGCGATCCTGCAAGGCGGCGTCGAAACCTTCCGCGATGTGCCGTGGGCTGAACTCGAACCCGACGCTTGCCGCCTGACCAGCGACATCATCGAAGTCAAGCTCAAGCCGTCACGGCCGATCGGGCAATCCGGCTACGACGCCTTCGGCAACCAGCCTGTCTTTCCCGACAAGGGCGACAGGCTGCGCGCCATCGCCAATATCGGCCGCGAGGATGTGCTGGTCGAGGGGCTGACGCCGATCGCCAAGGGCGTGCGGGTGCTCGGTGCCTCCAGCGACCATCTGCTGCTGGATGTCGCTGATGCCGATCCGCAGCCGGCCGTCGGCGACCGCGTCGCCTTCCGCATGAGCTATGGCGCCATGCTGCTGGCGATGACCTCGGAATATGTCGAAAAGGCCCCGATGCACGATGTCGAGGATTTTTCCGGCCGCAAGATGGTGTCGATACTGGCGGAACAGGGCGCTGCCGGCATCCTGGCCCGGGAAGGAACCGGCGCCCGGCTTGAGGCGATGAATTTCGACGTCGTCGAACTCGCCGATGTCGAGCGACCGCCATCGGGGCTGATCCGGCTGGCCGCCGGCGCCGACCGTCGCATCGCGCACAAGGCGCTGACGGCAACGGCGCGCGCGACGCACTCCTTCGGCCTGATCTGGATCGATTCCATAGCCGCCCTGATGCCGGAGGATGAGGACGGCATCGACCTGCCGGAAGGCTCGGTGCTGGCGCGCGCGCTCGGCCTCGACCACAAGGCGGGTGCGCTGCAGCCGCAGCTGTCGACGGAGAATGTCGTCATCGTTGGCTTGCGCCATGCCGATCCGGCCGAGGTGAGAGTGCTGAAAGATTCGCGCGTTGCGGCCTTCACCATGACTGATATCGACGCCATGGGCATGCGCGACCTGATGCATGAGGCGATCCGCATCGCCACCTCCGGCACGCAGGGTTTTCATGTCAGCTATTCGCCTGATGTCACCGAATTCGCCGGCTGGGCCGCCGGCTCCGGTGGCCTCACCGTGCGCGAAACCCATCAGGCGATGGAGGCAATCGCGCTCTCCGGTGGGCTGCTGTCGATGGATGTTTCGGGCCTGAGCGCGGATCTGGAACCTCGGATCGGCACCGACACGATCAACTTCGTCATGTCGGCCTTCGGCAAGCGGATCTTGTAGCTGGGCATGATGCCGAAAAGTGGGTTTCGGTTTTCGGAAAAAATCATGCCCAAACAAACAGACCCTATCCCTGTGCTTCGACCGCCGCACGCCACGCGCTGACGTAATTGACCCAGGCCGGATCGGTCGGCGGCTCCATTCTTTCGCCTTTGCCATGAGCCGTTGCCCGGTCCGTAGCCAGCAACGCGGCGCCGATACTGGTGCCGGTGGCGGCCTCGGACGCGACAACGGCGCGCGCCGTGCTTGCCGCCAGCATGCCGACAAAGAGCCGGTTGCGGGCAAAGGGCCCTTCGACCGTGGTCGGGCCGTCGGCGCCGATCAGGTCGAGGCAGGTCGCCGTTATCAGTGCCAGGTAGAACGAGATGGCGGCAAAGCGCTGGCCACTGTTCATGCCGTCAGCGTCAAGCCATATCGCGGCATGGTGCGGGAACGGTCCCGACCCTTGCTGGGTCGATGGCAGCAGCAATGTCTTTTGCGCCAGCACGGCGCCGACATCCTCTTCGGTCCAGTTGTCCGGATGGCCTTCCGTCAGCACGGAAAACTCGCGGCCTCCCATGAACCGTGCCGAGGGGACAGGGTTGCCGAGCGCACTGACATTGACCAGCGTATCGCGCGCCGCATCCAGCACAATCTGTTTGCCGCCGACGGCCATCGACACCACCCAGGTGCCGGTCGAGACCACGGAGAAGGGTGGCGCGTCGGACAGGAGATGCGGCAGCAGCGAGGCGTTGGAATCGTGCAGGCCGCAGAACACCGGCGTTCGCGGATCGATGCCGGTTCGCGCGGCAAGCGCGGGCAGGATCGGGCCGAGGCGGTCCTTGGCTGGCCGCACCGGCGCCATCAGGTCGCGCCAACCCAGGCGGTCGACCAGCGATGAAAAATCTGCTTTCCACGGGTTCCACAGATCGGTGTGGCAGCCGAGCGAAGTCACCTCGTTGGCGGCGACCCCGGTCAGGCGCAGCGCCCAGTATTGCGGATACATCAGCATCGCGGCGGCCTTGGCGAACGCCGCCGGGAAGCTTTTCTGCTGCCAGAAGAATTGCGCGCCGAGATTGAGGCCGAGCGGCAGGCGTGGCGTGCCGGTCTCGGCGAAGGGTGGGCGGATCGCATCATAGTCCGCAGCCAGCCTGTCGGGGCCATCGAATTCATAATCGAGGACTGGCAGCACAAGTTCGCCCGCGGCGTCGACCAGCGTGCCCGTAGCACCATGTGTGGTGATCGAAATGGCGTCGATGCGCTGTTCGCGGTTGAGGCCGGCAAGGCTGTCGAGGATAAACGTCCACAACGCCTCGACATCGTGATGCGGGTAGGGCGCCTGCCGCACTGGCGCATTCGACATGCGGCGCAGCGCGATCTCACTCAACGTCGCGAGATCGACCAGCGCCACCTTGGCATTGGTCTTGCCGATGTCGATGACGGCGATGTGGCGCATCGCGCTCATGCCATATGGAACACGGTTTCCAGCGGCACCGCCACCGGCTCGTTGTCCGGCTTGGTCTCCATGATGTCGGCCATGTGAGCCCACCAGCGCTGCATCACCGGATGCTTCGGCAGATCGTCCATACCGTGGCCGTCTCGCCGCCACAGCACGCCGAAGAGCATATTGGTCTCCTCGTCGAGATGGATCGAATAATCGGAAACGCCGGCCTGCTTCAGGAGAGCGACCAGCGATGGCCAGATCTCGTCGTGGCGCTTCCTGTATTCGGCCTTCATGCCCGGCTTGAGCTTCATCTTGAATGCGTATTTCTCAGCCATCAGCGTCCTCCGCGCAGCCGCCGCCAGACGATCGGCAGCGCGATGACGATGATCAGCAGCAGGCCGATGAAGATCGACATGACGATGCCGGGCACGTTGAGCAGGCCAAGGCCGAAGGTCACCAGCCCCATGATGAAGGCGGCGAGCACGACGCCCAAAATGCTGCCGGCGCCGCCGAGGATGCTGACGCCGCCGAGCACCACCATGGTGATGACTTCCAGCTCATAGCCCTGCGCGATTGACGGCCGGGTCGAGCCGAGCCGCGAGGTGATCAGCACCGCGGCGATGCCGGACATCAGCCCGGTCAGGCAAAACAGGATGAACTTGGTGCGGCCGACGCGCACGCCGGAAAACTGTGCCGCGACCGGATTGTTGCCGATAGCAAAGACGCGACGCCCGAAACTCGTCCGGTGCAGCACGAACCAGTAGACGACGGCCGCGATGAGGAAGAGCACCAACTCGAACGACACCACCCACCAGACGTAACCCTGGCCGAAGAAGGCAAAGCTTTCGGGATAGCCTTTGTAGGCCTGGTCGCCGAGGATGATGAAGGCGATGCCGCGAAACAGGCTCATCGTGCCGATGGTGACGACGATGGACGGCAATCCCAGCCGTGTCACCAGCAAGCCGTTGAAGGCGCCGCAGCCGAGCCCAACGACGATGCCGATCAGCACCAGCACCGGCGTGCCGGCGCCGGCCTGCACCGCCATGCCCATCATGGTCGACGCCAGCGCGATGATGGCAGCCACCGACAGGTCGATCTCGCCGGAAATGATCAGCAGCGCCATGGCAAAGGCGATCAGGCCCTTCTCGGTGAAGTTGAAGGTGAGATCGGACAGCGAATAGGGATCGAGGAAATAGGGCGAGGCGAAGCTGTTGATGGCGAAGATGGCGGCGGCCACCACGACCAGCAGCGCCTCCCAGGAAAAGATCGCTGAGCTCAGCGGCTTGTCGAGCCGGTCGGGAATGTGGCGGGGGGCCGGGACGTCGGTCATGCCGCCTCCACTTTTTTGAGGATGATGCGGCCCTGCTGGCGTTCGCTGCGCGCGTTGAGCACGACGGCGAGAATGATGGCGCTGCCCGAAATCGCCATCTGCCAGAAGGGCGAGATGTTGATCACCGGCAGTGCGTTGGAAATGATGCCGAGGAACAGCGCGCCGAGCACCGTGCCGCCGACCGAGCCGATGCCGCCGGCGATCGAGATGCCGCCGATGACGCAGGCGGCGATGATGTTGAGCTCATAGCCGTTGGCGACCTCGACCGAGGCGATCACATAGCGCGAGATCCAGAGGTAGCCGGAAAGCCCGCCGATCATGCCGGAGATGCAGAAGACGATGAATTTCGTCCGGCCGACATCGAAGCCGGCATAGACCGATGCCGTCGGGTTGACGCCGATGGCATAGATCGAACGGCCAAGCGCTGTGCGCGTCATCAAGACGAAGAACAGCGCGATCACCAGGATGGCGATCCACGACAGCACCGGAATGCCGAGGAAGGCCGCACGCTGAAAGCCGATGAAGTCGGGGCTCATCTTGTCGGCATTGACCCAGGCGCCGCCGGACAGGACGAAAGTGGCGCCGCGATAGATCGTCAGTGTGCCCAATGTCACCACGATCGAGGGGATGTTCAGCCGCCACACCAGCAGGCCATTGACTGCGCCGAGCACCAGCCCAACGATCAGTGCGATGACGATCAGCAGCGGGATCGGGATCGCTGGATGCGCGGCGTTCAGCATCGCCACCACCATGCCGGTGAAGCAGAGGTTGGACGCCATCGACAGGTCGATCGACCGGGTCAGGATCACCACCATCTGGCCAAGCGCCAGGATCATCAGGATCGAGGTGTCGTTGAACACCTGGCGCAGATTGCCGGGATCGGCAAAGGCTGGGAAGCGGGTCGAGATCAGCCCGATCAGCACGACGATGGCCGCGAGCAGCCAGATTTCGCGGTATTTGAGAAAGGCTTTCATGCCGCGATCCCCGCTGCCGTCCTGACCAGCGTCTCGGCGTCCAGTCCCTTGTTGTCATAGACCGCCGCGACAAGGCCTTCGCGCATGACGACGACGCGGTCGGACATGCCGAGGATTTCGGGCAGCTCGGACGACACCATGATAACCGACAGGCCTTGCGCCACCAGTTCGGCCATGAAGCCGTGCACGGCGGCCTTCGAGCCGATGTCGATGCCCTTGGTCGGTTCGTCGAGGATGATCACCTTGGGCGTGGTCGCCAGCCATTTGGCGATGACGATCTTCTGCTGGTTGCCGCCTGACAGCGTGCCGACATCCTGGCTGAGCGAGGAGGCGCGCAGGTCGAGCCGCTCGGTGTAGGAGCGGGCGAGCGAGAACTCTTCCGCCAACCGCAGCAGGCCGGATTTCGAGGTGCGCTTGAGCGAGGGCAGCGAAACGTTCTGGAAGATCGGCAGGCCGATCACCACGCCTTGCTTGCCGCGTTCCTCCGGCACGTAGACGATGCCAGCATCGATCGAATCCGCCGCCGATTTCGGCGCGATCGTCTTGCCTTCCAACGTGATCGTGCCGCCAGTGGTGCGGGTGATGCCGGATATCGCTTGCATCACCTCGCTGCGCCCGGCGCCGACAAGGCCGTAGAAGCCGAGGATCTCGCCCTTGTGCAATTCGAAGCCGATGTCGTTGAACTCGGTCGGATGCGACAGGCCGGAAACCGAAAGCACCGGCGCGCCGATCTCGGCCTTGCGCTGCGGAAAGATATGGTCGACGGAGCGGCCGACCATCATGCGCACGATCTGGCTCTGGCCGGCATCCTTGATCAGGCCTTCGCCGATCATCTCGCCATCGCGGAACACCGTGTAGCGGTCGGCGATGCGGTAGATCTCGTCGAACTTGTGGCTGATGAACAGGATCGCCTTGCCTTCGCTCTTGAGGAACTCGATGAGCAGGAAAAGCTCCTCGATCTCCTTCATCGAAAGCGCCGCGGTCGGCTCGTCCATGATGACGATCTGGGCGTCGATCGACATGGCACGCGCGACGGCGACCAGATGCTTGTTGGCGATGCCGAGGTCTTTCAACCGCGCGTCGGCGTCGATATGGCCGGCATGCATGGTGTCGAGCACTTCGCGCGCATTTTTGCGCATGGTGCGCCAGTCGATGGTGCCGAAGCGCGTGCGCGGCGCGTGGCCGAGAAAGATGTTTTCAGCCACCGTCAGATCGTCGAACAGCACCGTTTCCTGATGGATCGCGGTAACGCCATAGCCGAAGGCGGCGTGCGCGCTGGGCAGAGTGATGGCCTGGCCGTCTATGCTGATGGTGCCCGTATCGGGCTGGTAGATGCCGGTCATGATCTTGACCAGCGTCGACTTGCCGGCGCCGTTTTCGCCGATCAGGGCTGTCACCTGGCCCGGATAGAGCGACAGGCTGACATCGTGCAGCGCGCGCACACCGGGAAAGCTCTTTGAGACGCCGGACAGCGTCAGACGTGGGGTCGAGGCCAATGGCCTCTCCTTTGCCGTGCCGTGTTGGGCTGTCGTGTCCATCGTCGTATCAAGCCCTGAAACAAGGTCGGTTTAAAGTCGCGGCGGGACAGCGCATGATCCGTCAAAGTTGAAGACTTTGACGATAAGATCATGCGCCGCTTTGATTCTGGAGCACGATCAAACGCAAAACCGGCTTCCACTTTTGCTGATCGTGCTCTGCCCCGCCGCGTTAGCTCGAAGGAGCTCCAGATCAATAGATCTTGGAGAACTTCTCGATGTTGCTCTTGTCGAACTGGAAGGGCGGAGCCATCGCAGCCGAGTTGGTGTCGTCGAGCGTGACCTTGCCGACGCGGCCGATCGACAGCGTGGCGCCCGGCTTGGCCTCTTCCTTCTTCACCGCCAGATCATGGGCGAGGTAGACGGCCGAGTAGCCGAGGTCGATCGGGTTCCACAGCGCAACCGCCTGCGAGGCGCCGTTGTCGATGAACTTCTTGAACTCGGACGGCAGCGCGAGCCCGGTGACGTTGACCTTGCCGATCAGGTTCTCGTCGGTCACCACCTGGGCCGCGGCAACAACGCCGACGGTGGTCGGTGCGATGATAGCCTTGAGGTTCGGGTAGGACTTCAGCAGGCCCTTGGCTTCGTCCGTGCTCTTGGCCGAATCGTCATCGCCGTAGACGGTGGCGACGAGTTTGATCTTTGGGAACTTCTCCGGCAGGATTTTCTTGGCCGCGTCGATCCAGGCGTTCTGGTTGGTCGCAGTGGAAGACGCCGACAGGATGGCGACGTCGCCGCCTTCCGGCAGATAATCGGCTGCCAGCTTGATGATGGTCTCGCCGATCAGGCCGGTGTCGGACGGGTTGAGGTGAAGCTGGCGGCCTTCCTTGGCGACCCCCGAATCCCAGGAGATGACGGTGATGCCGCGCTCCATGGCCTTCTTCAGCACCGGCACCAGCGCGTCGGCGTCGTTGGCCGAAATCGCGATGGCGTTGACCTTCTGGGCGATCAGCGAATTGACCACCTCGATCTGCGCTTCGGCGGTCGCCTTGGTCGGGCCGGTGTAGATGATATCGACATCGCCGAGTTCCTTGGCCGCCTCTTCGGCGCCCTTGTTGGCGGCATCGAAGAAGCCGTTGCCAAGCGACTTCACCACCAGTGCGATCTTGACGTTTTCTGCATAGGCTGCATTCACGAACATGGCGGCCGAGAACGCCGCCGTCACCATCAATTTCTTCAAAAAGCTCATCGAATATCCTCCCTTGAGCGTTGCATTCCATCGCCGCTGCGGGCGTGAGTTGGCCTCAGGCCTGCAGTGAAGATTCTTCCTTGTTGGTTGCCGACTTGCGGGCGACGATCAGCGTCGCGCCAGCGGTCTCGAGCATTTTGGCTTCGCGATCCTCGATGCCGTCATCGGTGATGACGGTGGCGATGCGCGACAGTCCGCACAGGATCAGGCTGGAGCGTTTGCGGAATTTCGAGGAGTCGACCAGCACCACCAGCTCGTCGGCCTGGTCGATCAGTTTCTGCTCCGCCTGGATCAAAAGCGGATCGCCTTCCATCAGGCCGAGCGGCCCTAGCCCCTGCGCGCCCATGAACATGCGGCGCGCATAGAAATTGCGCGTCACGTCATTGTCGAAGGGCGACAGGATGATGTTCTGCTCGCGGTAGATGGTGCCGCCCGACAGCATCACCGTGTTCTTGGAGTGCTTGAGCAAATGCTCGGCGATCGGGAACGAATTGGTGAAGATCGGCATGCGGCGGCTGGTCAGGAAATGCACCATCTGGAAGGTGGTGGTGCCGCCATTGATGATGATCGGCTCGCCGTCTTTGCACAATTCGACCGCTTCGCGGGCGATCGCCCGCTTCTGCGCGGCATTGAGCGTTTCGTTGACTGAAAAGGGCCGGCCGGCGAGGCCGATGAACTGCGGCGGCGAGATCGCCTCCGCGCCACCGCGCACACGGCGCAGGCGCTTCTGGATGTGGAGTGCCGCGATGTCGCGCCGGATCGTCGCCTCGGACGACTCCGTCAGGTCGACCATCTCCTGCACCGTCACCACAGGCTTTTCCTGGACGGCGGACAGAATGATCCTGTGGCGCTCTTTTTCGTGCATGGTTCCTCCCTGCCCAAGCATCTAGGCACCCAAAACGCGCAGTGTCAATCATTTCCGATCATATAATTTCATTGTGCAGTGCAATATGATCGGTGTTGATCGTTTGTGATTGACAAGCCGGACGCTTCCGTGGAAATTCGGACCAAATGGGCCGCACCGTTTGCGTGCCTTCGGGAGGATTATCCATGCTCGACAAGCGCACCGGCGCGCGCCTCGCCAATCTGTGGGACGAGGCCAAGGCTCAATCGATGAGCGAGCCGGAGATTCTGGTTTATCGCTCGAACACGCTCGGTTCCGACAAGCGCGTCACCAACTATGGCGGCGGCAACACCTCCTCGAAGATCTGGCAGAAAGACCCGCTCACCGGCGAGGACGTCGAAGTGCTTTGGGTCAAGGGTTCGGGCGGCGACAGCGCCTCGATCAAGCTCGACGGTTTCGCGACGCTCTACATGGACAAGCTGCGGGCGTTGAAGGGGCTTTATCGCGGCCTCGCGCATGAAGACGAGATGGTTGGCTTCCTGCCGCACTGCACCTTCAATCTCAATCCGCGCGCGGCCTCGATCGACACGCCGCTGCATGCCTTCGTGCCGAAGCCTTATGTCGACCACATGCATCCCGACGCGATCATCGCCATCGCTGCCGCGAAGGATTCCAAGGCGCTGACCAGGGAGATTTTCGGCGATGCCATCGGCTGGCTGCCGTGGAAGCGGCCGGGTTTCGAACTCGGCCTTTGGCTGGAGAAATTCTGCCTCGAACATCCCGCGGCCAAGGGTGTCATCCTGGAAAGCCATGGCCTGTTCACCTGGGGCGACACGCCGAAGGAATGCTACGAGACGACGATCTCGGTGATCAATCAGGCGATCGAATGGTTCGAGCGCCGCTCCGAGGGCTTGGCCATCTTCGGTGGCGAGGCTGTCAAATCGCTCGACGCCACCGCACGCCGCGCCATCGCTGCGAAGCTGATGCCCAGGATCCGCGGCCTGATTTCGGAAAAGAGCCACAAGCTCGGTCATTTCGACGACCAGCCCGCCGTGCTCGAATTCGTCAACTCCAGGGATTTGCGCCCGCTGGCGGCACTCGGCACCTCGTGTCCGGACCATTTCCTGCGCACCAAGATCCGCCCGCTGGTGATCGAATTCGATCCGGCCAAGCCCGATGTCGATGCCGTCATCGCGCGCCTCGCCGACGACGTGGCCGCCTATCGTGTCGGCTACCAGGCCTACTACGACAGCTGCAAGCATGCGGATTCGCCCGCCATTCGCGATCCCAATGCCGTGGTCTACCTGATGCCTGGTGTCGGCATGTTCACCTTCGCCGGCGACAAGGCGACGGCGCGTATTTCGGGCGAGTTCTATGTCAACGCCATCAACGTCATGCGCGGTGCCTCGACGGTCTCGTCCTATGTCGGCTTGCCCGCACAGGAAGCCTTCGACATCGAATATTGGCTGCTCGAGGACCTGAAGCTGCAGCGCATGCCGAAGTCAAAGGCGCTTGCCGGCCAGATCGCGCTGGTCACCGGTGGCGCCGGCGGCATCGGCCGCGCGACGGCAAGCCGGCTGCTGCGCGAAGGCGCCTGCGTCGTGCTGGCCGACATCGACGAGACAGCGCTCGCCAGCGCCAATGACGAGCTGGCCAAAGCCTATGGCAAGGATTTCGTCCGGCCGGTGCTGATCAACGTCACCTCGGAGGATCAGGTCGTCTCCGGCTTCGCCGACACGGCGGTCGAGTTCGGCGGCATCGACATTCTGGTGTCGAATGCTGGTCTCGCCTCTTCGGCGCCGATCGAGGAGACGACGCTGGCGCTGTGGAACAAGAACATGGACATCCTGTCGACCGGATATTTCCTGGTCTCCAGGGAAGCATTCCGGCTGTTCCGGGTGCAGAAGATTGGTGGCAACGTCGTCTTCGTCGCCTCCAAGAACGGCCTCGCCGCCTCGCCCAATGCCGCAGCCTACTGCACCGCCAAGGCCGCCGAGATTCATCTGGCGCGCTGCCTGGCGCTGGAAGGCGCGGAAGCGCAGATCAGGGTCAATGTCGTCAACCCGGACGCTGTGCTGCGCGGCTCGAAGATCTGGACCGGCGAGTGGAAGGAACAGCGCGCCGCCGCCTACAAGATGTCGACCGACGATCTGGAGGAGCATTACCGCTCACGCTCGATGCTGAAGCGCTCGGTGTTTCCCGAGGACATCGCCGAAGCTATCTATTTCTTCGCCTCCGACATGTCGGCCAAGTCCACCGGCAACATCATCAATGTCGACGCGGGCAACGCGCAGAGTTTTACGCGATAATCGTTTGAAGGCGGTGCCGGAGCGCTTCCCTTCTCCCCGTGTCTATACGGGGAGAAGGTGCCGGCAGGCGGATGAGGGGCAGCGCCGGCCGAACGCATTTGGGAGGAAACAATAGTGTCCGAATCCATCATCTCCGCCGACCTCGTCGACAAGGACAATGCCGCGCGCAGGGCCAATCTCGAGCGTGACTACACCTCGCTCGGTGAGCGCCTCGACCGTCGCGGCATCGCCATCGACGTCATCCGCGACAAGGTCGAAAAATTCGCCGTGGCGATCCCGTCCTGGGGCGTCGGCACCGGTGGCACGCGCTTTGCCCGCTTTCCCGGCGCGGGCGAGCCGCGCGACATTTTCGACAAGATCGAGGACTGCGCCGTCATCAAGCAACTGACGCAGGCGACGCCGACCGTGTCCCTGCACATTCCGTGGGACAAGGCCGACCCGAACCGGCTGAAACAGGCGGCCTCGCGCTTCGGCCTCGGCTTCGACGCCATGAATTCCAACACCTTCTCCGATGCCAAGGACCAGACGCTTTCCTATAAATTCGGCTCGCTGTCGCATGCCGATGCCGGCACGCGCCGGCAAGCGGTTGAGCACAATCTCGAATGCATCGAGATCGGCAAGACGCTGGGCTCGAAAGCGCTGACGGTGTGGATCGGCGACGGTTCGAACTTCCCCGGCCAGGTCAATTTCGCGAGAGCCTTCGAGCGCTATCTCGACGCGATGAAAGAGGTCTATGCCGGACTGCCGGACGGCTGGAAGCTGTTCACCGAGCACAAGATGTACGAACCGGCCTTCTACTCCACCGTCGTGCAGGACTGGGGCACCAACTACATGATCGCCAAGGAATTGGGCGACAAGGCGTTCTGCCTGGTCGACCTTGGCCACCATGCGCCCAACGTCAACATCGAGATGATCGTCTCGCGGCTGATCCAGTTCAAGAAACTCGGTGGCTTCCATTTCAATGATTCGAAATATGGCGATGACGACCTCGATGCCGGTTCGATCGATCCCTACCGGCTGTTCCTGGTCTTCAACGAACTGGTCGATGCCGAGCTTTCGGGCGCCGAGGGTTTCGATCCAGCCCATATGCTCGACCAGAGCCACAACGTCACCGATCCGATCGAAAGCCTGATGCTGTCGGCGGTCGAGGTACAGCGCGCCTATGCACAAGCGTTGTTGGTCGATCGCAAGGCGCTGGAAGGCTACCAGGACAGCAATGACGCGCTGATGGCGACGCAGACGCTGAAAGCCGCCTATCGAACCGATGTCGAGCCGATCCTCGCCATGGCGCGGTTGAGGACGGGCGGCGCCATCGATCCGGTTGCCGCCTACCGGGCAGCCGGGTACCGCACCAAGGTGGCGGCGGAACGTCCCGTGGTCGCCGGCGGCTCGGGCGGCATTGTCTGACATCTGAATTGATCTGCCTGGTCCACCATTGATGGTGGACTCGGCGGCCCTGACGGGTTCTTCTGGGCGTCCCCCCGCCCGGAGAACCGCCATGCCTCTGAACCGCCGGACATTGATCGCCGCCAGTCTTTCCATCACCTTCGTACTGGCCCCGTTGACGAGCGCCTTCGCCGCTTCACCCGCGCCAGCCAAGGGCGAGCATGGCATGGTGGTGACAGCCCAGCATCTGGCGTCGGAAGTCGGCGTCGAGGTCCTGAAGAAGGGCGGCAATGCGGTCGATGCGGCAGTCGCCGTCGGCTATGCGCTCGCCGTCGTCTACCCCAATGCCGGCAATATCGGCGGCGGCGGCTTCATGACCATCCGCTTCAAGGACGGCAAATCGACCTTCCTCGACTTTCGCGAGCGGGCGCCGCTTGCGGCGACCAAGACGATGTATCTCGACAAGGACGGCAACCCGGTGAAGGGCGCCAGCCTCAACGGCTACCTTGCGGTCGGCGTGCCGGGCTCAGTGGCTGGTTTAGAGATGGCCCGCGAAAAATATGGCAAATTGTCCAGACAGGATCTGATGGCGCCGGCAATCGGCTATGCCAAGGACGGATTCATCCTCAATCAGGGCGACGCCGCCTCTTTTGCTGGCAGTGCCGACAGGTTGGCAAAGGATCCCGCGGCTGCCGCCATTTTCCTGAAACCCGATGGCAAGCCTTATGGCATCGGCGAGCGCCTGATCCAGCCTGACCTTGCCGCCTCGCTCGCCGCCATTTCCGAGAAAGGCCCTGATGCGTTCTACAAAGGCGCCATTGCCGATGCCATCGTCAAGGCGAGCGGCGCCAAGGGCGGCATCCTGGCCAAGCCGGACTTCGAGCAATATGCGGTTCGCGAACTCAAGCCGGTGACCTGCACCTATCGCGGCTACGAGATCACATCCTCGCCGCCGCCGAGCTCCGGCGGCGTCATCATCTGCGAAATCCTCAACGTGCTGGAAGGTTATCCGTTGTCTTACCTCGGCGCCGGTTCCGCCGAGACGATCCATGTCATGGTCGAGGCGATGCGCTACGCCTATGTCGATCGCAATTCGGCGCTCGGCGACCCCGATTTCGTCGAAAACCCGGTCTCGAAACTGCTGGACAAGGCCTATGCCAAGGACATCCGCGACAAGATCGATCCGTTCCGGGCCGGCGTGTCGCAGGACCTGATGCCGAAGGGCTTTGGCGAGAGCAAGGAGACGACGCATTATTCGATCATCGACAATGACGGCAATGCGGTCGCCGTTACCTATACGCTGAACGGCTCGTTCGGCGCCGGCGTCGTCGCCGACGGCACCGGCATCCTGCTCAACAACGAGATGGACGATTTCACCCAGAAACCCGGCGTGCCCAACCTCTATGGTCTGGTCCAGGGCGAAGCCAACGCCATCCAGCCGAAGAAGACGCCACTGTCGTCGATGAGCCCGACCGTCGTGGCCAAGGACGGCAAGCCGTTCATGGTCATCGGCAGCCCGGGCGGTTCGCGCATCATCACCATCACGCTGGAAGCCATCGTCAACGTCGTCGACCATGGCATGAACATCCAGGAGGCGATCGACGCGCCGCGCATCCACCACCAATGGCTGCCAGACACGGTTTACATCGAGCCGTTCGGTCTGTCGCCGGACACTGAGAAACTGCTGGCCGGCATGGGTTATCACCTCGATCTCAGTGATTCGACCTGGGGCCAGGCGGCGGGCATCCTGGTTGGCGGCAAGAGCCTGGCGGAAATCGAGAAGGGCGGCGGCGCCCGCTACAATGGCGCTATCGACAGCCGTGCCGCATCGGGCGAAGCGCTCGGATATTGATGTCCTAATTCACAGCCAGACCGTCACGAAATCAGCGTGACGGTGGACGCTATCAGCATCAACGCGGCGATGCCGACAAACAGCGCGTAAATGCGCGGCCGGTCGAGCAGCAGCGCGTTTCCCGATATCCAGGCCGATGTGGCGCCGCCAAGTGCAAAAAGGAACCCATTGCGGTGCCCGAAGGTCATCGATGCAGCCATCAGCCCGCCAATGATCAGCGCGCCGAACACGATGATCACCGCAACCGCATATTTCTCGAAGTCGTTGCCGCTTCCCATGCTTGGACCTATCGCATTCAACGTCGGCAGATCGTCCGGATCGAAGGGACTCGTCGACCCATATTCGTCTTGACCGGCAGGCTCTCGCATCATTCGTTCTCCGTATAGCGGCAACAAATCATCAAGCCTCGCCGAGCGCAACCCGATCGCACTGCGCTCGATGCATTCGGCACGGTCTTCACCATCTTCCGACGGCGGCTTGCCGCTTGCTTTTGATTCGTGCCCCAGGCGACCGTGGACCGGCCCATTATGGACTGAATTCGTGGAGGAAAGATGATGCCGGGTTTGGATTCGACTGCGCGAGCCGCGATTCTGGGCGGCGTCATGTCGCAGCGGGCGTGACGGGTGGAATCGCCTTGCAGCCGGCGCCGATAAGCACCGGGCCGTGCCTGACTGGCCCAGATCGCCACAACCTGGGCAATTGGGCAGCGTGATTAGAACTTCATGCTGAGGCTGCCCTTGATGACGCGGCCTTCGCCATAGATGCAGCTGAGGTCGGACTTGCTGCCGCTCTCATAGCAAGTCGAGTAGTAGGTCTTGTCGAACAGGTTGGAGACATTGAGCGCCGCCTGCCAGCCGTTCTTCTTGTAGCGCAGTGCCGCGTCGACCAGCGTGTGGCCGGGCACGTTGACTGTGTTCGTGTTGTCGCCAAAGCTTGCGCCGATGTAACGCACGCCGGCGCCGAAGCTCAAGCCCTCGAGCACGCCGCTGCCAACTTCATAGTTGGCCCACAGCGATGCCTGGTGTTCCGGCACCCTGGCAGGGCGGTTGCCGGCGTCGTCGCCCTTCGCTATCTCCGCATCGAGATAGGTGTAGGCCGCTGTCGTGCTCAGGCCGAAAGCGAGATCGGCATTGGCCTCGATCTCGAGGCCGCGATGGCGGACTTCTCCAGTCTGCACCTGGCCAAGCGGATTGCTCGGATCGGTCGTCAGCACATTGGTCTTGCGCAGGTCGAACAGCGAGGCGGTGAGGTATCCGGGGAAGAAGGTCGGCTCGTACTTCACGCCGACTTCGTACTGCTTTCCCTTGGAGGGCCGGAACGGCACATTGGACAATGTCTGGCCGATATTGGTGGTGAAGGATTCGGCATAGCTGGCATAGGGCGTCAAGCCATTGTCGAAGAGATAGCCGATGCCGACATTGCCGGTGAAGGCATGGTCCTTCTGATCGTAGCTGCCCGTACCAATCCGGTCCTGATTGGTGTTGTCGATCCAGGCCTGCCGGCCGCCGAGGGTCAGAACCCAGTGGTCGGCGATCTTGGACTGGTTTTGTGCATAAAGACCGATCTGGCCGATCGTCTGCACGCGATCGGCAATGATGAGGCCCGGCGGCGTGACCGGGATCGAGTAGTCCGGGTTCAGCGTGTCCAGCGGCGGACCCTCCCCGTAGCCGTTCTGCCCGTCGACCGACTGCCTGTTGTAATCGAGACCGAACAGCAGCTTGTTTTCGACCGCGCCGAAGCTCGCCTTGTATTCGGCCTGGTTGTCGACATTGAAAAGCGTTGCCGTCTCGTCCACGGTGAACAGCGTGCGCGACATCGTATGGTCGTTGATCATGTCTGGGCCGCCAAGCCATTCGCCATAATAGAGCTGCCGGTAGTCGGTTTCCTGCTGCGAGTAGCGCAGGTTCTGCCGCACCGTCCAATGGTCGTCGAACTCATGGCTGAACTGGTAGCCGATCGACCCATGGTTGGCATCGAAGCGGTCGAAGTCGGGCGAGCCGGTGAAGAAATTACGCGGCAGATTGCCGTATTCCGCTGGCAGGAACTGAATCGGGGTCAGCCTGTCCCATTGGTAGTTGGCCAGGATGGTCAGCGAGGTCTGCGCATCCGGCTGCCACTTGAGCGCCGGCGCGACGAAGATGCGGTCGTTGCGGGAATAGTCGGTTTCGATCTCGCCGTTGCGAACCAGACCGGTCAGCCGGTAGGACCATATGCCGGCATCGTCGATCGGGCCGCCGACATCGAGCCCGGCCTCGACCGTGTTGAAGCTGCCATAGCTGAGGAAGCCGTCATAGATCGGCTTATCCGTCGGCCGCTTGGTGATGGCATTGACCATGCCGCCGGCCTCGTTCTCGCCGTAGAGCACCGAGGACGGTCCCTTCAGCACCTCGATTCGCTCCAGCCCATAGGGTTCGATCTTGAAGCCGGAGAAATCGATCACCTTCTGCGGCAGGCCGTCGCGATAGATCGCCGACGTGCAGAGGTCGAAGCCACGGATCAGGCATTGGTCGAAGCGGTCGTCGATACCCCATGGCGAAGTCGTGACGCCGGCAAGATAGGATAGGCTGTCCTCGAGCTGCCCCGGCTGACGGTCGTCGAGTTGTTTGCGAGTGATGACCGACACCGACTGCGGAATTTCCTTCAGCGGCGTGTCGGTCTTCGAGCCGGTGGTGGTATTCTTGGCGATATAGCCGTCATCCGGGCCGACCGGGCTGCCGGTCTGCCCCTCGACATTGATCGGGCTTAGCTCGGTCGTGGCGTCCTGCGCAAGGGCCTGCGCGCAAAGCAGGGTCGAGAGCGATGCGACCACAAGGCCCTGGGCCCGGCTTCGCCGACGCGCCGCACGATATGCACTCAACCCCATCTCGACACCCCTCACTGCCTGCGATGCGCACAGCGGCGTTCCGGCCGCGCACCAAATTCAAATTGTTGAGTCATTTAATCATCTTCAATGTTGACTATTAAAGTCATGTTTCATAGTCAACCGGCCATCGGCTGCCGACAGCCAGATTTTTGGAATCGTGTTGTTCTGGAGAAAGACCGTGCCTGACATCCACGCCCAGACGGCTTTCCGCACAGGCACTGTGCGATGATGGCGGCCCTCGAATCTCACAGGGCTGACCGTCTCCGCAGCCGGATCACCCGGCGCGGCGCGCTGCGGCTTTTCGTTCTGCCCTTCACCGCAATTGCATCGCCATCTGCCGCGGCCAGGCCGCTGCGCATCGTCTGCCTGGATGACGGGCTGGCCGAAACCATGCTCATGCTCGGCGTCAGCCCGGTCGCCATTGCCGGTCGTGACGTCTGGGAGACCTGGGTGGTCGAGCCGCCGCTGCCGCCCGAGATCGCCGATGTCGGCACGCTGCTCGAGCCCAATCTCGAATTGCTGCAGCAGCTTGCCCCCGACATCATCCTGGCCATGCCGTATCTCGACGGTATCAAGCCACTGCTCGAACGCGTTGCGCCGGTGACGACGATCGGGCTCTATACCGAAGCCGGGCAGCCCTATCGGCGCGCCGTCGAGGCGACGCGCCAGCTCGCCAGGCTTGTCGGCAAGGAAAGCGAAGGCGAAGCGCTGATCGCGGCGACGGATGCGTATCTTTCGGAAGTTCGCCAGCAGCTGGCGCCGCTTTCGGCGCGGCCGATCTATGTCGTCAGCTTCATGGACCCGCGCAATGTGCGCGTCTACGGCAGGAAAAGCCTGTTCCAGGAGGTGTTCGACCGCATCGGGCTGAGCAACGCCTGGACCGGCGAGACCAACTATTGGGGGTTTTCGACCGTCGGCATCGACGGCCTGGCGACATCCAGCGACGCCCGCCTTGCCTATCTGGAGCCTTTGCCCGACGGCGCCGGCGGCACGCCGACCGAAAGCCCGGTCTGGAACGCCATGCCTTTCGTCCGCAACCGCTCGATCATGCGTCTTCCCGCCGTGCTGATGTTCGGCGCGCTTCCGTCCGCGACACGCTTCGCACGCGTCCTGGCCAAGGCGATGATCGAGGAAGCCGCCCGTGGCTGAGGACGGGGCGATCGTGGCATCGGAACGCAAGCTTGCCGGCTGGGTCTTGCCGCGTAGCCTTTTCGGCAATTACCCGCTCGGCGCGATTCTGCTCTGCGTAGTGCTCGCCGCCGCGGCAGTGGCGGCGACCGTCTCCAATCTCAATGTGCAATTGCCGGCGGCGCTTTGGCTCCAATCGCTCACTGCCCCCGACACCGAGGACATGCGGCAGGTGCTGGTCCACTACGCCTTCCTGCCCAGGCTTGCGGTCAGCCTTCTGTGCGGCGGCGCACTCGGACTTGCCGGAACCGTCCTGCAACAGGTTCTGCGCAATCCGCTAGCCTCGCCCGAAACGGTCGGCGTCTCGGCCGGCGCCTATCTGGCGCTGGCGCTGGCGACGCTTCTTTCGCCTTCCTTGCTCGCCTTCGGCCGCGAATGGGTAGCGCTGGCCGGCGCTTTCCTCGCCCTTGCCGCCGTCTTTGCTCTGTCCTGGCACAAGGGCCTGTCGCCGCTTTCGATCGTACTGGCGGGGTTGGTCGTCAGCCTCTATGCCGGCGCCATCGGCGCGGCGCTTATCGTGCTTCGGCATGAATGGCTGGCCAGCCTGTTCATCTGGGGTGCGGGCTCACTCGGCCAGCAGGACTGGTCGACGACGCTGTGGCTGTTGCCGCGCATCGGCACTGCTGCGCTGGCGATCTTGCTCATGGTGCGGCCGCTGACCTTGCTTGGCCTCGACGATGAAGGCGCGCGCAGTCTTGGCGTGCCGCTCGGCGCCTATCGCTTCGCCGGGCTGGCGGCGGCCGTCGCACTGATCGCCTTCGTCGTTGCCGCTGTCGGCGTCATCGGCTTTGTCGGCCTGGCCGCCGCGACCCTGGCGCGCATCGGCGGCGCACGCCGGCTGGGCCAGCAACTGGTGATGGCGCCGCTCATCGGCGGTGCATTGCTGTGGGCCGCCGATTAGGGCGTGCAGATCGCCACCGGACCGCAAGGCGATCTGCTGCCGACCGGAGCCATCACCGCGCTCCTCGGCGCGCCGCTGCTGCTTTGGCTATTGCCCCGCCTTGCCCTTGGTTCTGAAGCCCCGGCCTTGACGGCCGAGCGTCTGCCACGCGCAAGCCGGCCCGGCCTTGTGCTCGCGGCAGTCGGCCTGGCTCTGCTTTTGTTACTGGGCCTGGCCTTGCTCTATGGGCCGGGACCGCATGGCTGGACCTTCGCTCTCGCCGATGAGCTACAGCCGCTGCTGTCGTGGCGGTGGCCGCGCGTGCTTGCCGCGCTGAGTGCCGGCGCGATGCTGGCGCTTGCCGGGCTGATGATGCAGCGGCTGACCGGCAATCCGATGGCAAGCCCCGAAGTGCTAGGCATCAGCGCTGGTGCCGCGCTCGGCATGATGGTGGCGTTGTTCTCCATCTCCGATGCAGGCCGTCCGCTGCAGACCGCGGCGGCAACCATCGGTGCCTTCGCCGCTCTTCTGGTGACGCTGGCCATCGGCCGCCGTGCCGCCTATGCGCCCGAACGGCTGCTGCTCGCCGGGGTGGCTTTGACGGCTTTGTTCGACGCGCTGATCCTGGTGCTCACCGCCACTGGCGATCCGCGCGCCATGCTGCTGCTCAACTGGCTCACCGGCTCGACCTATGGCGTCGATGTGGGCGCTGCCTTGATGACGGGCGGTATCGCCGTCTGCCTCTTCGCGTTTGCGCCCCTCTTCATGCGCTGGCTCGACATCCTGCCGCTCGGCTCCGCCGCCGTTCAAGGCCTTGGCATCAACGTGAAGAGGACGCGGCTTCTCGTGCTGCTGATGGTCGCCGCGCTCACCGCCGCCTCGACGCTGATCGTCGGTCCGCTGACCTTCATCGGCCTGATGGCGCCGCATCTTGCCCGCCGCCTTGGCCTTTCCCGCGCGCTGCCGCAAGCCGCCGGCGCGGTGCTCGCCGGCGCGCTGATCATGGTCGCCGCCGACTGGATCGGCCGCATCGCCATCTTCCCGCGCCAGATCCCGGCCGGTCTCGTTGCCACGCTGATCGGCGGCCCGGTGCTGATGTGGCTGCTGCGCCGCCGCTGACTTTTTGTCCCTGTGGAGATATCCATGTCCAAGTCGATGGCGACGCCAGCCTTTATGGTCGACACCACGGTCCGTGATTTCATGCCGGCGCATGGCGGTGCCCCCTGGCGGATTTTCCTGCACGTGCCGGCAAAGCCGGCGCCGCAAGCCGGCTGGCCGGTCCTCTACATGACCGACGGCAATGCCGTCATCGGCACGGCGGTCGACGCGGCGCGCGCGCAGGCGAGCTATCCCGCCGGCACCAATGTCTGCGAAGGCGTCATCGTTGCCATCGGCTATCCCGTCGAGGGGGCCCATGATCCGCTGCGCCGCTCATGGGATCTCGGCCCGCCGCCGGGCAAGACCTATCCGCCCTTTTATGATGGCACCCCTGATGTCAGGACGGGCGGGGCAGGGGAATTCCTTGCCTTCATCGAGGATGAGCTGAAGCCCTGGGTGGCGAGCCGCGCCAGGATCGATGAAAGCCGCCAGGCGCTGTATGGCCATTCCTTCGGTGGCCTGTTCGCTCTCTATGCCCTTTTCACCCGCCCGCTCTCGTTCCGGACCTGGATCGCGGCCAGCCCCGCCATCTATTGGGAAGACCGCGCCATCGACCGCTTTCTCGAAGCCTTCGAGGCGGCCAATCCCGAACTGACGGTTGACGTGATCCTGTCGGCTGGCGAGTACGAGACCGAGAAGCTGGCGCCGTTCCAGATTGGTGCCGAGGACGAAGAAAAGCGGCTGCAGCAGAAGAAGGTGACACGCACCGACGAATTCGCGCGGGCAATGGCGGAGCGTCTCCACGCCGTCCCGGGCGTGCGCGCGAGCTTCGAGCTGCATGCCGGCGAGAACCACATGTCGATCCTGCCGGTCACTGTCAATCGCGCGGTGCAGGCGGCGTTTGCGGTGCGGAGGGCGGACGCCACCTAGCCACCCGCCCCCTGAGTAGTGGCGCCTGTAGCATTCCGAGATTTCTTATGCAGGCGGCAGCTCGAACAGGGTGGCACCGTTCTCCTGGCCGCGCTGGACATAGCCGATGACTCCAAACCATCTTGCGACATCCGGCCCCTGAAGCCAGCTGCGCGAGTGGATGGGGAGGTTGCCGGCGAGCGCCTGGATGTGCCTGATATGCCGCTTGCAGAAGCGGACGGTCGTGGCACGGAAGAAGTCCTCCTGCGCGGCAAACAGCGTATCGGCAGCGTCGCTATTTTCATGCCAGGCGATGATCGCCACGGTCTTGTCGCCTTCGACAAGCGCATGCGCACGGCCTTCTTTCAAGTTCATCATCAGATTGTCGTACGCGCTCTTGCTGTCCTTGCCCGCGGCGACGTATTCGTCCGACATTCGCTTGGACAGACCGCGAAAGACATCCTCGAGATCCCCGAGCGTTGCTGCGCGTGCTCTCATTTCTCCTCCTAGCGCCCCGGTAGGCAGTTTGCCCTAAGGTTGGGGGATCACCAAGCAAATCAAATCCGCAGGCAGCCCAATGAGCGCAAAGTTGTTTCGCCGGGTGAACGAACGGCCCGCGGTCTCATGGGGCCAGCTGCTTGCGCAGGGAGCGTTCGCCCCGCCAGTTGGCATGCGCCCTTGTCGGCTATTCCGGTAAGCCGGCCATCCGCATGGCGTCGGTGACGTCATCGATGATATCGGGTGCAAGTCCCACGGCGGCGGACCAGCGGCCGATGGTGAAATGCGGGTCGAGCGACAAGAGCCGCGTGGCCGCCGCTTTTGCCTCGTCGAGCCGCCCGAGCCTGGCGAGCGGCGCCGCCAGCCATCCGTGCAGGATGCTGAACCCGGGATTCAGTTCAACCGCCCGCCGGCCGGCCATGACGGCTTGCTCGTGCCGGCCGGACAGGAAGTTGCCGAAGCCGATGATGCCTTGCGGCACACAGCTCATGGCGTCGAGGGGGCTAAGCCGCATCGCCTGCTCGCACCAGTCGATCGCCCGCGCCACGTCGCCACCATAGGCCACCGGCACGCAGCCGAAGACATAGACGAAGGCGCAGGATGCGCTGAGCGCCAGAGCCTGGGCAAATGCCTCGTCGGCCAGCCTGCGGTCATGCTCCACCAAGCCGATGGTGAAACCGGCCAGAGCGAGCGCCATCGCATCGCCCGAGCCATGCTCGATCGCCGCATGGGCATGACGGATCGATTTTTCCTGGTTCTCCGGCTTCATGCCACCGCGCACAAACAGCGTCTGATGGCCCCAGGCGGCAAAGCCGTGGGCAAGCGCATAGGTCGGCTCGATGGCGAGCGCCTGGTCGAGCAGCGGCAGACCCTTGGCGGCACCTTGCGGCATGAAGGTGTAGACATCCGGCAGCGCGCGCAGCAGCAGATCATAGGCGTCGAGACTGTCGGGACGATCGCGCCGCACGCGTTCGATCTCGGCCCGGCGCAGATTTGGCTCTATTGCCGCGACCACGCTGACGGTGATCTCGTCCTGTAGTGCGAACACGTCGGTCAGTTCGCGGTCGTAGCGTTCGGCCCAAAGATGGCTGCCGTCCTCCGCGTCGATGAGCTGGCCGGTAATGCGGACGCGGCTTCCCACCTTGCGCACGCTGCCTTCCAGCACGTAGCGCACGCCGAGCTCGTGGCCGACCTGCTTCACGTCCACCGCGCGGCCCTTGTAGGTGAAGCTGGAATTGCGCGCGATGACGAACAGCCAGCGGATACGCGACAGGCCGGTGATGATGTCCTCGACCATGCCGTCGGCGAAATAATCCTGCTCCGGATCGCCGCTCAGGTTCACGAAGGGCAGCACCGCGATGGACGGACGGGCGGGAATACCCAGGGCAGGCTTCGGTTTTTCCACCGGTGCCGTCGCCTCGGCCTCCTCGCGCACAGTGCCGACGAAGCGAAGGCCCCTGCGCAGGATGGTGCGGATGAGCCGCTGCTCCTCGCCGCTGTCTTGGAGTGCATTGCGGGCGGCGTTGATGCGGCTGGCGAGCGTGGCGTCGGAAACGATGCGCCCCTGCCAGACCGCATCGACCAGATCGTCCTTGCTCACCACCCGCTCGCGATTGCGGATCAGATTGCAAGAGGTCGAACACCTGCGGCTCGACGGAGATCAGGTCGTTGCCGCGACGCAGTTCCCGCCGATCGCCATCCAGAGCAAAATTCTCAAAAAGATACGGCAAACTGCTTGCTCCAGATCGTGCGGCGAAGAGGACACGACACTGTAGCCGCGTCGTGGACGCAAAATCAAAGCGATCTCAAGGTAAAATCAAGGGAACCTGAAAGCCGCCTGAAAGCGCGCCGCTCAGCCCTGCCGCATAGTTCTCCTGCAACAAACGCCCAACCAACGATTTGAAACAGGAGAACTCAAATGTCGAACACTGCAGCAAAGTCCGTCGTCCTCGTGCATGGCGGCTTCGTCGATGGCTCCGGCTGGGACGGGGTCTACCAGATCCTCAAGAAGGACGGCTATGACGTGACCATTGTCCAGAACCCGACGACCTCGCTTGCCGACGATGTCGCCGTCACCAAGCGCGCCATCGCCGCCGCTCCCGGCAACGTCATCCTGGTCGGCCACTCCTATGGCGGCGTCGTGGTGTCGGAAGCCGGCACCGATCCCAAGGTGGCGGCTGTCGTCTATATCGCGGCCTTCGCGCCGGATGCCGGCGAATCGGTCTCGACCCTGATCGCCAACCCGCCGCCCGGAGCGTCGGTGCCGCCGATCCTGCCGCCGGTCGACGGCTTCCTGATGCTCGACAAGGACAAGTTCGCCGCCTCGTTCGCCGCCGATGTCCGTCCCTCGCTCGCCTCCTTCATGGCGGACTCGCAGGTGCCGTGGGGTGTCGCGGCGCTCGAAGGCAAGGTCACCGCTCCGGCCTGGAAGGTGAAGTCAAGCTGGTACCTTGTCGCCTCCGACGACAAGATGATCCCGCCGCCGGCGCAGCGCCATATGGCGGCCCGCGCCCAGGCGACGGTCGTTGAAGTGCCCGGCAGCCACGCAGTCTACGTCTCCAACCCCGGAGCCGTCGCCAAGCTCATCGAACAGGCGGCCACCAGCGTCGTCAAGAACTGAACCCGCATCAATCTCAATGGACGGCCTGGGCGCTTGGCGGCGCCCAGGCCTTTTTGCTCTGCGCAGGACCGTTCCAATTCGCTGATGGCAGGTGAAGATTTAGCTTCCTTTGTCACGCCCTATGTTGGGGGCACTCCCCAGTCGCCAAATAGCACCCGTGTTGGATATTTCAGCCAGCGGTTTCATCAGCTTATAGGACGGGAACGCGTCAACTGCCTCGCTACCCGCCACCAGGTAAATCGGACAAGTCGCGCATAGCGCAGCAATTGCTCTTTGTTCACGGTCAAGGACGTCCTCGCTTTCTATCGCGCGGATGACATGATGGCCGGAATAGTAGACGAACACCATATCACCGTAGGGCTCTATGCCCGCCAACTCAGGTCGGCGCCGATCGTGTTCAAGCCGGCTGACCGTGGCAAGATGCGGAAGGCCAAGCTCAACGAAATCGAGAAGCGGGCGGCGGCATAGGCTCCAGCAAAGCCACAGGCGGGCGCCAGAACGCGCCAGACGCTTCGGCGGTGTAGGACGGCAAAGAACGCGCACCAGATAGCGCTACCCGGCACCCGGCGGCTTAGGCCAGGGGCCGTGGCCCTCCGAAGCAGGACGTGGCGCGGAATTTGCGACGGCATCATCATATCAGGGAGAGGAGTCAAAGATGATGCGTCAAGATGGAACAACAGCGCGAAAATCACCAACACGGCGCGTGCCAGAATGGCGCCTCAACAAGAGAACGTTTGAGGTTCCGTACCTCATGAAGCTCGGCAACATTAGCCGCCAGGAAGCGCTGGCTTTGATCGCTAGGCATAGTGGGGACAGAGACGAAATCACTGCTGAGCTGTTCTCGCGGAGAGGTCGATCACATTAGCTTTCAAAACACGGGCGTGGTGGATGATCGAAAGCGGTCCTAAGATTGTCTGCAATTCATGCAGAGTGCCCCTTAGCAGCATCAGTGGGCCGCAAGGGTCCGACCTCTTGTCTTGCCCCAATTGTCGAGTTTCCGACACATACGACAACGTCATGCTTGAACTTGGCCAGCGCACTGCTGACGCACTTTCGCGCGCGATGTACCGACCTGTTCCCTCGAGGATCTATCGTTTCGCCCTTCTCTTTTCAGCAGGGGGACACCCCAAGCCGACAAGGTCGCCCCTAGGGATGAGCACGACTAGTGACGAGGACCACCGTATGCGAATGCGGGTCAGGCGGAAGAAGGATGGCCCCTCCCGTGCCTAGTCGAGGCAAGCGGCGATGCCAGCCGGCTTGCCGGCGCCATCAAGATCAGGAATATAATCCTCCCGTTGCGGCGAACCCCTTCAACGGAGATCGCCATAAATGGCTAGAACCAAACTTCACAAACAGCTTTCACAGGCTGAAATCGACCGCTTTCTGGTAGAGGCGGAGCGGCTTCATAAGAGCATCGTCCAGCCGCTTCTATCGCCTAGCAGCGAGCATTACCGGGCTCTGCAGCGTACGCATGAGCGCTGTTGAAGACGGTCAAAGAAATCACCGGCAAGGATGCGCCGTTCATTCAATGGAACGGGACGGGACTGGTGCGGCCTACGGCTGGGTAGCGATCAAGGCCGCGATGACCAATCAATCGCGTCCGCTTCCACAAACAGATAAATGCCGGCCAAGATAAGGACGGCCAGCACAATCCAAAGCGTGATTTTCAGTCTGTTCATAGGCGGGTAGGTAGTCAGTCACCGCCCGAGCCGCAACTCAAATGGCCGTATATGCGGCAGGCCTCTACGGCTGGGTAGAGCGCCTGAGGGGCGCCCTGACCGGAATATCTCGTTCCCAGCCACCCGAAGATCCCAGGGCTCAGGACTAGGCGGCCCGGCATCTCTGCACCGGCGGGGTGGCCAGCAGAGCGCCGGGCCTGACCGACGCGGGGGGTGGGCGTAGGCGGGCGCGCCAGCTAGCGAATATATACGCTTCTGCTAATATAAAGGCATTTATCAATATGTACGAAGGAAGCAGCAAAAGGTGGGGCGCAAGCCGGAAACGTTCTAAACGTAAGGCCAAAGCGATGGCGAAGGAGTTCGACGAAGCGGGCCTTTAGGGCCGCCAAACCAAGGACTTCAGTCTTAATTGCGTGATTGCTAATGTAATATAGACTTATCAACCAGCGGGGGTTTTCTCGCGATGGCCGGTGCTCGCTTACAACCCCTCATCGCCTACACCGGCCATTTCTTCGCGAGGCTATTAGCGGCCCAGCGGCCAAGGGCGGGTGGGCTTGGGTTTGACCACCGGGCCTGACCGGCGCAGGGTTGGGGTGCGCCGGCTGGGCGAATTATACGCCGTTCTCGCTTAGTCGACCATGTCTCGCAGCGGCTTCTTGCGGGTCGGCGGCCGGTATTTCTCCACCAGCCGAAGCTTGTCGATGGTGACCGTCACCAGCGGTCCCAAGGCGATCGTCACGGTCTCGTCATCGATGCGCGTGACCTCGCCGGTCAACTCTATCTGCTGGCCGCGTTTGACCTTGGACGAGTCGCGGATCGCGTGCGGGAAATCGTAGGACGGAATCGAGACGCTAACGGTGTCTTCATCGACCCGCCGTCGCACCGTGGCCATGACCGCCACCAGGTCTCCAATGCCAATTCCCCGCACCATGCGGCAGATTCTGGAGCGCGAGGAGCGTTAGTCAAGCGCTTGCTAATATTCGTCCGGAGGCGCAAAGTTTCTGAAACATGAAGCTCTTTTTGATCGCGCTTGCCGTCGCTCATAGCTGGTATACCGGCTACCACGATCCGGTCACCGGCTATGAATGCTGCGACGACAAGAAGGATTGTCGGGTCATCAGCCCTCGATATGTCGAGCCGCTGCCGGGCGGCGGTTTCAATATCCGCACGGGGTCCAAGACCCGATATTTCATCCCCAGGAACCGCGTAATAGTGTTGATTGCCACTGAGAACTGACCCGGCAACCCAGGATATTTCCACCGAGAATTGACCCATGTTTGAACCTTGCCCTGCGTGTTTTCAGCGGGGGCTACGG
>NZ_JBHLYT010000004.1:0-13970 GCF_042431665.1 Mesorhizobium kowhaii | reverse complement strand
CCCGACCGAGCCGCTCGTCAGCTACCAGACCAATCGACTACTATCTGGGTGGAACCTTCCTCCACTGGTGATACGCGCCATCGGGGCGCACTGAATTTTCCGGGTTAGAACTTTGATCCCTGGCCGGGCGCCCATTTCGTTTTCGTGAGCATCCCCCGCGCATAGTGGCATCATCACTAACGCCGAATGAACCACACAAAGTGAGGAAGACCCATTTACGGTGAGAACACCTTCCTTCGCGCGCTTTGTCACCTTCCTACATTGCGCGGGCGAGACGTTTAATCACCAGATTCAAGGCACGTCGGATCGAGAATCCGGGTACTTTTTCGCCCAAGCTCGCGCCTCAGTAGTGATGATTGCGGTGTGAACGAGGCAGATCGCTGGTCAAGGCGGGCAACGCAGCTTTAGGGGCGAGGGGCTGGCCTCCATAAATGCTTCAGTGATCCCGCGCCCGCGACTGTCAAGAGGCCGCCATGATTCTGGCCGGAATCATGCCACATTAAGCAAAATGCTGGTTTCTGTTGAGGTAACGCCGTCGATGGTTCGAATTGCTCGTAGTGCGCTATCGAGATCTACCAGGTTTTTGGCACGAAGCTCGGCTATATAGTCCCACACTCCATTTGTCGTATATAGTGCCGCGACTTCAGGAATTCCATTTAGGGCTTCGATGAACACTGTGGGCCTTTTACCAGAGGTCTTCACACCCATTATTGCCCGCAAAACCGTTTCATCAACCTCTTGTCGAGTGCGGATGGTAAACGCTCGTATCGCGCCGGACGAGATCAAACGGTCAAGGCGCTTCTGTATCGTCCCTCTTGAAACCTGCAGCTTATCCGCAAGTACCGCGACTGGCATTCGCCCATCTAGTCTGAGGAGGGCAATGAGCCGCCTGTCGAAATCGTCCATTTGTACCGCTCCCTAGCAGACTGTCCTTTGGTATATAACATAATGCTCATCTTTCATAGCATTTAGTATACGAAGGTTAGCTTTACGTTAGGCGCGGCGCTGCGTTATGATAATCACAATCGGGTGGTTTGGGAGAACCCGCGAGCTCTCGCACTTTTGTTCAACGTCGTCGAATTGGCTGGTCGTAGCCTCTGGTCGTAAGGCTTACGACAGTGGAGCCGGGTCTTAATTCCGTGCACTCCAGTCTATGGAAGCGATGTGGCTCTGTCGGATACAGGCTCACGGCAACCCCATCTCGGCGCCATCCGAAAGGGAGACCGCGAGGAAAATGAAACAACGAATGCGCCGTCCGTGCCGCGCTTCCTAGCGCTCGGAAGTATCTATTTGGCACAACTTTAAACCACGAGCGAAAGCCACGGCGAACTTTTCTTGAGCCGGTGAGACTACAGATTGTCGCGAGGAATTTCTTGTATGAGCCGATATTCTGCCTTGTCCATTGTGCGCAATGGACTGTCCGGGAACAAACAATGGTCTCGTGCATGGCGCGACGCCGCGCCAAAGCCAGACTACGACGTAGTCATCGTCGGCGGTGGTGGTCATGGTCTTGCCACCGCATACTACCTTGCCAAAGAGCATGGGATACGAAACGTCGCAGTTCTTGAGAAGGGCTGGCTTGGGGGTGGCAATACGGCACGTAACACGACCATTGTCCGCTCGACCTACATGATGCCGGGCAATACCCAGTTCTACGAGCGCTCTTTGCAGCTTTGGGAAAACCTCAGCCAGGAACTCAACTACAATGTGATGATGTCACAGCGTGGTTACTACTACGTCTTCCATTCGCCGGGGCAAGGGGAAGCCCTACGGCGCCGTGCCAACGTAATGCGATCTAACGGTATCGATGCAGAATTCTTCGATCGAGCCGAGATCATGAAGCGGCTCCCTCACCTCGATTACTCGGCGACTGCGCGTTTTCCGATCCACGGTGCATTCTTACAAGGCCGCGCCGGTACAGCGCGCCACGACGCTGTGGCATGGGGGTTCGCGCGTGGGGCCAACCAGCAAGGGGTCGACATCATCCAGCAGTGCGAGGTGGTCGGCTACATCTGGGACAAGGACAAAATAGTCGGAGTCGAGACGACGCGGGGTCAGATCCGGGCGAACAAGGTGGCGTTGGCGGTTGCCGGCCATACCAGCCATTTGGCGTCCAAGGCGGGGCTTCGCCTGCCCATCGAAACCCACGCTCTTCAGGCGTTTGTCACGGAGCCGGTGAAACCACTTGTTGACCATGTGATCGTCTACGGGGGAGCGCATTTCTATATCAGCCAGTCCGATAAAGGCGGCTTGGTGCTCGGCGGCGATCTCGATGGGTTTAACTCGTATGCCCAGCGCGGCGGACTGCCCATCGTAGAACACACGCTCCAAAGCGCCATAGCCCTCATGCCCTCGCTGTCGCGTCTGCGTCTGCTTCGCCATTGGGCTGGGGCTATGGATATGACGATGGACGGATCGCCGATCATTGCAAAAATGCCTGTCGAGGGTCTCTGGCTGAACGGCGGCTGGTGCTACGGCGGCTTCAAGGCGACACCCGCATCCGGCTACTGCTTTGCGTGGACTATCGCAAAGGGCGAGCCTCACCCAGACAATGCAAAATTTACCCTGGACCGTTTCGAACGCGGATACCAGATCGACGAGTCGGGCTCCGGCCCGTATCCCAAGGCGCATTGAGGTTCAATCATGCTAAGAATTCATTGCCCGGTCTGCGGACTGCGGGACGAAACTGAGTTCACGTACGGCGAAGATGCCACCATTCGCCGGCCCGATATGAACGAAACGGATTCAAAGATTTGGCACGATTACGTGTTCATCCGCGAGAACCCTCGCGGTCCGCATAAGGAATACTGGCATCACGTCGTCGGATGCAGGCAGTGGATCGTCGTTGAACGCGACACGTTGACCCACGAAATGTTTGGCTCCTTCCTAGCGCGTGAGGCGGCAGTATGACCGCGCGGCGACTCGCGACCGGCGGAAGGATTAATCGTTCTCTGAGCTTCACCGTTCAATTCGACGGAAAGCCATATCGGGCATATCCCGGGGACACTTTAGCATCCGCGCTCCTTGCTGGTGATCGGAAGATTGTTGGGCGCAGCTTCAAATATCACCGACCGCGTGGCCTGGTGGCGGCTGGTGTCGAAGAGACAAACGCTCTCGTCCATCTTCGTGAAGGTGATCGCCACGAACCCAATGCACAAGCTACAATGGTCGAGGCCTTCGACGGTTTGACGTCGACGCCCCAGAACGTCTGGCCGAGTCTCCAATTCGACGTTGGAGCGATGAACGGGCTGCTGTCACGCTTCTTTGGAGCGGGTTTTTACTACAAAACATTTATCGGGCCCTTTAGCGGCACAAAGTTCTGGATGTTCTGCGAGGGTTTTATCCGCAGGGCGGCCGGCATGGGCCGGGCAACGACTTTCCCTGATCCCGACCACTATGAGAAGATCAATGCATTCTGCGATGTCCTGATCGTTGGCGCTGGTCCGGCCGGGATTGCCGCAGCCCTCGCGGCCGGCCGCAGGGGCGACAACGTCATACTAGTGGAGCAGGACCGTGATCTCGGTGGATCGGTTCTGAGCGAACCGGTCGGTACCCCGTCCGATGGTTGGCTTAAACAGGCCCTTGCGGAGCTTGATGATCTCCCCAACGTTCGTGTTTTGACGCGTACCACGGTTTTTGGTGCCTATGACTGTGAGGTGTTCGGCCTCGTGGAGCGCGTGCAGGACCACGTCCTTGCGCCAGAGAAGGGAAAACCGCGGCAGCGCTATTGGGTTGCGCGAGCCAAACGGGCCGTACTGGCGACCGGAGCGATCGAACGACCCATGGTTTTCGCCGGCAATGATGTGCCGGGGGTTATGCTCACCTCCGCTGTTCGCAGTTATCTGAACCGCTATGCTGTCCTCGCCGGTGAGCGGATCGTTGTGGCAACCAACAATGACAGCGCCTACACGGCCGCCATCGAACTCGCAAATTCCGGTGCCAAGGTAACCATCTGTGACCTGCGCAGGGAAATCCCCGCGAAGCTCGGCGAAAATGCTAGGAGATCGGGAGTTGACTTGCGGCCCGGCCATGCGGTCCTGAAGGTGTCGGGTGGGAAAAGGGTAAAGGTTGCATACGTTGTTCCTGTTACCGCCGCAGGTAAAGCGACGGGCAGAAGCATTCGGATTGCTTGCGATCTTGTCACGGTATCCGGTGGTTGGGCTCCGACGCTGCATCTCTGGAGCCAGCGCTTTGGCAAGCCACAATATGAAAAGGAACTGGACACATTTGTCCCGCCGACAGAAAAAGGAGCGTTCACATGCGTGGGCTCGCTCGTCGGTTCCCCATCGCTTCGAGAGTCGCTTGCCCAGGGCCACAAAGCTGGTGGAGGCACCGGCAAAGAACCCGCACTATTTGGGCATGCTGATTTCTGGGGCCGCAACCTTCTGCCGGTGGCAGTCATCACCAGGGCCGATGGCAGCACTCCCGGCAAGGCGTTTGTAGACTTCCAGCACGACGTGAAGCTGGCCGATATCGATCAGGCGCATCTTGAGGGGTTCGTCTCGATCGAACACCTCAAGCGCTATACCACCTCCGGCATGGCAGCCGACCAAGGCAAGACTTCGAACCTGAACGCGCTTGCCCGGATGGCCGAATTGCGCGGCCTGACTATTCCCAACGTTGGTACGACGACGTTTCGTCCGCCCTATACCCCGGTGGCGATCGGCGCCATAGTCGCCCACGACCACGGCCTTCATCTTCGTCCAACGCGGCTTTCCACCATCCACGATTGGCACAAGGAAAATGGCGCCGAATTGATGGACGCGGGCGTGTGGCTGCGACCCTGGTACTATCCGCTGAAGGGGGAAAGTATCAATGATGCCTATGTTCGCGAGGCCGCCCATGTTCGCGAACATGTTGGCATCGTTGATGTATCCACGCTCGGCAAGATCGCCGTGCAGGGACCTGACGCCGCCGAATTCCTCAATCGGGTCTATGTGAATGGCTTCAAGACCCTTCCTGTCGGCCGGCTGCGCTATGGCATTATGCTTAGAGAAGACGGCTTTGTCTTCGACGATGGCGCGACCGCTAGGATCGGCGAGAACGAGTTTTTTATGTCGACCACCACGGCCAATGCCGCCAAGGTGCTCGCATGGGCCGAACACCTCCTTCAGACCGCCTGGCGCGATCTCAAGGTGCATGTCACGTCCGTCACCGACCAGTGGGCTGCGATCGCAATTGCCGGGCCGAAATCCCGGCGCGTATTGATGGATATTACGGGTGCAGACCTGAGCAGGGAGGCTTTGCCCAACAACCACTTCACCCTCGTCACGATCGACGATGTACCTTGCCGCCTCCATCGCATGAGCTTTTCGGGTGAACTTGCCTATGAGCTTTACGTTCCGGCCAAACGGGGCCGCGAGATTTGGGAAGCTCTAATCGCAGCCGGTGTCCCCTATAATCTAAAGCCATACGGTCTTGAGGCAATGGGCGCCCTCCGCATCGAGAAAGGTCATATTGCCGGCTCGGAAATCGAAGGCCGCACAACCATGAAAGATCTGGGTCTGGAAAGTTTTGCTTCGAGCAAGAAACCGTTTGTTGGCTCCGTGCTGCGCAAGCGGTCACTACTTGAAGACCCGCTGCGGCCTTGTTTGGTAGGGCTGGAGATTGTTGGCGATGCTGGCGCGAGAGCGGGGTCCCTCCTGTACGCTCTGAATGCTCCCACCAAGGGCGATAGTGAAGGATGGGTATCTGCCACGACGTACTCCCCGGCGCTTAAGAAGAACATTGCGCTAGCACTTCTGTCGCGTGGCCCGCAGCGATTTGGTGAGACAATCCAGGTGGTGGACTTTGTCGGCAATCAATCATGGCAGGCAAAGGTCGTCTCGCATCATTTCTTCAATCCGGAAGGACATCGTCAAAATGGCTAAGAAACATCCGATGCCTATCCGCCGCATGACGAGCGATGGCCAGCTAGTCACAATTAGCGAAGTGGAGCTGGGGAGTCTGACGCAACTTGCCGGATGGGATAGCTTTGACAAGCTAGCTGGGGGCATACTCCGAAAGAAATCCCTTTCGCTTCCCCAAGACTGCCGCTCTGCGTTTCGACGAGATTTGACCACAGTATGGCGAATTGCACCCGATCGCGTGCTAGTGCGCTCCGACACATCTATGAGCTTTGAAGCAGTAGAGCCACTCGTGGCGTTGGAACTATCGCATTCGCGGGTGTGCGTGCGACTTGTAGGCCCTGGTGCGGCAAGCCTGCTAAGCCGCGTTATCGCCATTGATCTGTCAGCGGTGGGCCTCCCCGTGGGAACGTTCGCGCAAACTGCGCTTCACCATGTCGGCGTGCTCGTTGATCGATTTGGGAACGATGAGTTCGACGTACTAATTCCGACCACGTTTGGTGTGTCCTTGTCGGGCTTCCTGGTTGAGCATCTCAATCTCGCCCGGTGATCGCGCGTTCAAGCACGCACCGCCGCCAATCACAGTCCCAAGTCTGACGCGCTTCTCTGCCGCGCCTTATGTGCCAGCAGGGGGTGGAGTCCTCCACTCCGGATGAGAACGCGTCGAGCAGCCAAGATAACTTGTGTCCAAGGATTTTCGCCTGTCGACCCGATTGTCGCATTTAGGCCAGCGCATGTCATTTATCCTCACGGATATCATGCCGAAAAGTCAGTCGAAAAAGGTGAAAGGCAGCCGAAACTTTATCTTGTACACAAGCGGTAACCGTGCTACATGAGGAGATAGGGGCAAGCACTGGGCAAGGCTTGGCTACTCAAAGACAACAATAACTGATCTCAAGATAGATCCGAGAGGAATGAGCTCTCGAAGGGGAATTGCATGCCTGGCTACGACAACGTTAAAGATCCGCTGATCAAATTCCATAAGGTTAACAAAACCTATGATGGAAAGACATTTGTCGTGATCGACCTTTGTCTCGAGATTTACAGAGGCGAGTTTCTTGCGTTGCTTGGAGCTTCTGGATCTGGAAAAAGTACCATTCTCGGAATGCTCGCTGGCTTCGAGCATCCCTCTAGTGGCAGTATCACTTTGGGCGGCAAATCACTTGAAGACACGCCGACCCACAAGCGCAAGTTTGGAATGGTCTTCCAGAACTATTCGCTTTTCCCTCACATGTCGGTGATGGAGAACATTATTTTCCCCCTTCGAATGCAGGGAATGTCGAGGGCGGATGCCTATAAACTCGGGCAATCAGCGCTTGAATTGGTCGATCTGCGAGATCCTGGGATGGGAAAAAGACGACCCGATCAGCTTTCGGGAGGGCAGCAGCAGCGCATTGCTCTAGCTCGCGCACTCGTCTTCGAGCCGCTCGTCATTTTGTTTGATGAACCGCTAGGTGCCCTAGACAAACGGCTACGCGAGCAAATGCAACTTGAACTGCGCCAGCTCCATAAGCGTCTCGGCGTCACAATGATCTTCGTTACTCATGATCAAAGCGAAGCGCTGACTATGGCAGACCGGGTGGCGGTGTTTGACAAGGGTAGGATCCAGCAAATTGCCTCGCCCATGCAGCTCTACGACGAGCCGGAGACAGCTTTTGTCGCCTCATTCGTTGGCGAGAACAACAAATTTGAAGCCAAAGTTGTCCGATCACAAGGCGAAATCTGTGAGGTGGCGCTTTGCGATGGCACCAAAGCCGAAGGAGTCAGCCCAAGCCGCCTGTTGCCAGGCGCGGGTGCTGTTTTGGTTGTTCGTCCCGAGCGGATTGTAGTGTCTCCGACGGACGATTGCAGCAACAGGTATGAGGCAAGAATAAAGGAGGTTATCGAACTAGGGGACCAGACCAGGCTCAGACTGGACATCGCTGGCGACAACGAAGTTCTCGTCAAGGTCCCTAGGATCAGCGGGGAACCTGGGTATCAAATTGGGCAGGAACTGGTCGTCGGATGGAAAGCTAAGGACTGCAGGATCTTGGGAATGGAGCAGTAATTCAAGAAGCAAACTGCCCATCGACCGTAGTCTCATTCCGGATTTATCGCGCTTCTTGGTAGTAAGAGGCTGATTTCAACATAATGAACAGCAGAAAAGGGGAAGTTCATGAGCAATATGTCAGAAAAGCTTTACGTGGCTGTCGCTGCAATGGGATTGCTTGTCGGAGCCGCCGTCGCGGCCAAGGCTGATGATCTCACCATCGCGTCGTACGGTGGCGCAACCGAAGACGCTTATCGCAAAGAATGGTACGAGCCCTTCACCAAGGCCACGGGGATCAATATCCTGACTGATGCGTTCACGGGCGACGTCGGAAAGGTCCGAGCGATGTCGACCACAGGGACATACAATTGGCAACTAGCCGATAGTGAGTCCGTAATTGCCGCAATCGGCTGCCAGCAGGATTTCCTGGAACGGTTCGATCTCGGCCGGCTTAAACTGAAAAAAAGTGACTTTGTTCCTGGGAGTTTGCTCGATTGTGGGATCCCAGACGTCATCTACTCCGTCAATTTTGCTTACGACACAAACCAAGTGGCAGAACCTGGTCCCAAAACCTGGGCCGACTTCTGGAATGTGGAAAAGTGGCCCGGCAAACGTGCCATGCGAAAGTCACCAAACGGGACCCTCGAGTTCGCCTTGCTAGCTGATGGCGTGCCAATGGATAAGGTCTACGAAGTCCTGGGCACATCAGAGGGCGTCAACCGGGCATTCGCCAGCTTGTCGAAGCTGAAGCCCAACATCGTCTGGTGGGAGACCGGCGCTCAGTCGGTTCAGCTACTCGCGGACAAAGAAGTGGCTATGACGGTCGGTTGGAATGGTCGGCTGTATGGCGCCGCACACACTGAAGGGCAGAAGCAGATTAAGACCGTTTGGAATCAGTTTCGTTGGGAGACGTCCATGTGGATTATGCCAAAGGGCGCTCCGAATGCTGATGCTGTTTACCAGTTCCTGAAGTTTTCTAGCGCGCCAGAAGTGAACGCCGCAATCACAAAACATCTGACTTATAGCCCGGCTATTGCTTCGGCAGAAAAATACATCAAACCCGAACTCCGGGCTGAGTTGCCGACAAGTTCGGAGAACATCAAAAATGGTTTTTCGATGGACGTACAATTCTGGGCTGATCATCAGGATGATCTAACGCAACGTTTTAATTACTGGGTAGCTCAGCCTTAAATTAACTCGACGTCCTGGCTGCCACAAGAAGCATTCGCGGTTCCTGCTTGTAACTTTGCTGGATTTTTAAATTGGGCATGAAAGTTATATCTAACGACCTAGCCGAGTTGCCAGCTAGCAGCTTTCTTCGTGCTTCTCTTAGAAAGGAGGTGCGACTTTTCGCACTTGTCGCACCTCTTTTGGTCTTCCTCACTCTAATATTTGTCATCCCTATTGGGTGGATGTTGCTCAGAAGCATCGAAGACCCTGAAGTCTCCGCTGCTCTGCCGAATACGGCAAATCAAATCCAGCGGTGGGATGGGGCCGGCCTGCCAAGCGAGGAGGTAATCGCAGCCCTCGCTATCGACATCAACCACGCAGCGATCAATAGGACGCTCGGCCAGGCGGGCAGGCGCTTGAACTACGCGATACCCGGCTTCCAATCCTTGCTGATGAAGACGGCAGAAAAGCTGCCGCAGTCCCAGCCAGAAGATGCTCTCGCTGCGTTGAGTCAGATCGATCAACGCTGGACCGAAAACCGCTATTGGTTGGCAATTCGCAATGCCTCCAATGAATTTTCACTGTTCTATTTCAACTCCGCCTTCGGCTTTTCTGATCAAGGTTCTGCTAGCGACGGACAGGGCTTTTACCTCGATGTCCTCGTCCGAACGCTCTGGATGACGCTGGTAGTCACAACTGCTTGCGTTGTGCTGGGATACCCATTGGCTTACTTTCTTGCGACTATTTCTCCGGCATGGCGGAGTATTTTGATCGTTTTCGTCCTCCTCCCGTTCTGGACGTCTTTACTCGTTCGGTCCGTGGCGTGGTTCGTATTGTTACAGAAGCATGGAGTAGTAAATGACGTCGGGATTTATCTTGGATTATGGTCCAAGCCACTGGATCTGATCTACAATAGATTTTCTGTCTACGTTGCTATGACTCACGTCATGCTTCCGTTCATGGTTCTGCCGTTGTACAGCGTCATGCTTAAGATCCCGAAAACCTACATGAACGCTGCAGCCACGCTGGGAGCACATCCGTTCCGAGCTTTCAAGGAAGTGTACCTTCCGCTTAGTTTTCCAGGGCTGGGCGCGGGACTATTGCTCGTCTTTATCGTTAGTCTCGGATTCTATATCACGCCGGCTCTTCTTGGCGGGCCGGCTGACCAAATGTTGAGCTACTACATCGCTCAGAATGCCAGCAATCTCGGAAATCTGGGGCTTGCGGCCGCACTTAGTGTGCTTCTTCTTGCCACCGTTGCAGTGATCATATTCGTGTTCGGGAGACTTGGTTTAATTGCCAAAAGGCGGGAGGCTTAAAGTGACTTCAATGTTTTCGAAACGTTTGTTCCGCTTTGACAGGATTGCACTGTGGATTGTCTGTTCCCTCATAATGGGCTTTCTCATTGTGCCGATCGTTGTAATAGTGCCACTGTCATTTAATTCGGCGCCCTATTTCACATATCCGATGCCAGGGGTTTCTCTTCGATGGTACTCGGAGATTTTCGGTGGCTCATCCGCTTCGCTTATGTGGCAACGGGGGATCCAAAACAGCTTCCTAATCGGTATGTCGTCAACTGTCCTAGCGACCATTCTAGGGACGTTGGCCGCACTGGGTCTTAGCCAGAGCAATTGGCGACATAAGAACTTCGTATTCGCTGTTCTTGTGTCGCCCTTGGTGGTGCCGGTAATTGTATCAGGCCTGGGTTTTTTTTATGTGTTCGCAAAATTAAAACTTGTTGGCACATTCTGGAGCATAATATTGTCCCACGCGGCACTCGGCGCTCCTTTTGTTGTCATAACAGTCTCTGCGACCCTCGAGGGGTTCAACCAAACACTCCTTCGAGCGGCGGCAGTACACGGAGCGTCTCCCGTTCGCGCCTTCTTTGCAGTGACTTTGCCCTTGATTTGGCCAGGCGTAATCTCGGGAGCAATATTTGCTTTTGTCTGGTCATGGGACGAAGTCGTCGTAACGCTCTTTCTTGCTGCTCCGCCGCAACATACTGTCCCCATCCGGATGTGGAGCGGTGTAAGGGAAAGCTTTAATCCCACGATCACGGCAGTGGCCACTCTGTTGATTATCATGGCAATCATTTTGATGTTGCTGGTTGATCAGCTGAATAGAAGTAGCGAGCGCTTCAAGAACGCGTCGAGATCGGCCTAAAGGCTTTGTCTGCCCTCTTAGCAAGCAAATTGTATAGAACCTAGCTAGCGCCTGGAAAGGAAATGGAAATGGATCAAGTAATCGACCAAGGTCGCGCTGAACGGCGGGAACGCGTCATAGCCGTACAAGAACGATGCCGCGAGCGCGGTGTGGATGTGGCGGTTTTCACCAGCCCTGAGAACATTTACTACTTGGCCGGTCTCGATTATGAGGGCTACTTCTGCCTTCACGCGCTCCTGGTTCCGGCTGACGGCGAACCGGTGCTCTTTGCAAGGAGCCTGGAAGCGCCGACCATCCTGCGGCAGGCGAGAGATATCCGCTATGTTGGCTATGGGGACAATGACGATGTTGCGGCGGCGATCGCGACACAACTGCTCGCAATGGCCGGAGAGAGCCTGCGTCTCGCGTTGCAAAGAAACAGCGCCTTCAATGCCGCAATTGATGCTCCTCTTCGGGAAGCCTTGCCCAACGCGGAGTTCCTTGACTCATCGGGCATTGTTGAGGAAATGCGCATGATCAAGTCTCCCTTTGAAATCGAACAGATTAAACGGGCGGCACGGATCTCTGAGATCATGGTTTCGGCAGGAGCTGAGGCCGCCGGCAATGGTGTGACCGAGAACACTGTCGCGGCCGAAGTGTTCAGAGCCATGATCTCCGCGGGGGGACAGTCCCCTGGTTTCCCGCCATTCATCAGGTCCGTGGATCGGATTTGCGAGCCACACACCACGTGGACCTCACGGGAACTCAAGACGGGCGACTCGTTCCTGCTGGAGCTCTCTGGGTGTATTGACCGATATCACGCTCCGATGGCTCGCACAGGTTCTATTGGCCCCGCGTCGGCGCAGGCACGGAAGCTTGCAGAAATCAGCAACCAGGCGCACACCAAGGCTCTGAATGCGCTCAAGCCAGGTGCTCTGGCGTCGGACGTGCACGCTGCGTGGCAGGCTCATCTTAATGAGTCTAGGGTGTTCGCGCGACTCAAGCACTGTGGTTATACGGTCGGAATATCATTTCCACCGACATGGACTGGTGGCCCCGGCATAAACAGCCTGCACGGGGCGAGTAATGTTCAAATTCGAGAGGGAATGGTATTCCATCTTATCACTTGGATCACGGATGACGTAGGCAATGATAATTTCCTGTCGGACTGTGTGTTAGTCGGAAAGTCCGGCGGGGTTTTCCTAACAAATATGTCACGCGGTCTGGCGGAGGTCTAACAGCGTCTGCGAGTTCAGATTGCGCTCGCCGCCTCGCATACAGGAGCTTTGGAGACAGTGAACGTTGTAGAGACTTTCCAATCCCCCAATTCAGTATCAGAGATTTATGAGATTCTGCGGAACCGCATTGCTCTGTTAGAGTATTCACCGGGAACAAAGTTGTCGGAGAACACACTCGCTGCTGAGTTTGGGATCAGCCGAACACCCCTTCGGAAGGTCCTTCATCGCCTCGAGTTTGAACACCTTTTAGTCAGGTCCCAGGGTTCTTATACGACCGTAACGGAAGTGGACGCAAAAACTCTCAGCCAGATTTATGAGGTCAGAATGGTTCTGGCTGAGAACCTCTACAGGTTCATCGATTTGCCGATACCGTCCTGCACAATTGAAACTCTGCAGAGGTTGGCCGAAGAAGCAAAACAGCTGAAACACAAAAAAGATATCCATCTTCTTGGTCGTATACATCGCGATGTCGAAAAAGCTCTATCAGGGACAATCTCTAACGTACGGGCGCGGGAGGTCACAGAAAACCTCTATTTTGAGATTGGCAGGATCTGGCTGAGCTGTGTCCCGAAATTTGATTGGGCAGAAGAAGTGGAACTGCTCTCGTCGGACGTCCGAGAGCTTATTTATGCACTCCAACGCGGCGACCTACGTGGGTTTGGTTTCCGCAGGCGAAACCAGGCTGCGATAACCCTTGGTCGTATTTGCAAAGTTATTTCTCCGGTCGAGGCTTAGAGGTGCTAAATTTCAATAGTGGGTTTCCAAACAGATGCAACGTCTGCAATGCGCCGGCCGAAGCCTGGACTAAATTGGCAGGATACCGCGTCTGCAGCCAGTGAACTGTGCACCGAAGGTGGCAGGCTCGAACGTCGCCGCGACCAGACGCCTCTGCTCCTTGCAGGCTAAAGCGTGTCGCGATTAATTGGCCTCATATCCAGCCGCTTTGAAGAAGTTTCTGCATTCGGCTGGCTCGAACAGGTGGCAGATGTCGCCGAGTGCCTCGCAAAGTGTGTCGAAGGTTCTGGCCGCCTTCTTTCGCAGCCGCGCCTTGAGTTTTGAGTAGGCCATCTCGATCGGGTTGAGATCGGGTGAGTATGGCGGCAGGAACAGCAGCCAGGCACCCCTTTGGCGAACCAGTTGCGCGGCACGCTCGTTCTTGTGGAAGCCGACATTGTCGAGAATGACGACATCGCCAGGTAACAGTTCGGGAGCGAGTTGCGTTTCGACGTAGTGTTCGAAGATGGCGCCATTCATCGGCGCGTTGACGATCCACGGCGCGACAAGGCCGTGGCTTCGCAGCCCGGCGATGAAGGTCTGCGTCTGCCATTTGCCGAATGGCGCATGCGTCCTGAAGCGCTCGCCCTTTTGCGCCCAGCCGGTGCGTTTGGTCAGCTTGGTGTTGGTCGACGGGTGAGTAGGCCGGAGGGATTTCACCTGCCGGCACCGGGTCACCGGAGGCGGTCGCCCGCCCCCGGTTCCCACAGAACGTGGCGTGCGGATTTCCCGCACCGACGCTCTTCGACAGTTGGTTCACAGCACTGCAAG
>NZ_JBHLYT010000003.1:0-2694 GCF_042431665.1 Mesorhizobium kowhaii | reverse complement strand
ACGAGGACCTTACCGGGCATTCCCTCCGGCAATGCCCGGCCTGTCATCAGGGGCGGATGATCGTCATCGAAACGTTCGACGGCGTCACCGGACCCCCGCCATACTGGGATACATCATGAAAGAAGCGCTCAGCTTTCGTCGTCACCGTATCGCCCGCGCCGTTCGGCCGCAAAACCGAGCCGGTCCCGCGAAGGTGCGCCGCCATCACCCCCGGGCAGCCTCTCCCGGCAGGACGCGGCGCCGGTCCTCACCTTGCCGCAACCGATATCCGTGCCGCTTTCGGCGCACCGACCCCTGCAATCGCCGCGTCCACGACCGCATCCGCGCCCACGCCATGCCTGTTCATGGGCACGGCCTCAATTGAACGCCCATAGCGGCCACCTGTGCCGGCGGCTTAGTCCAACACGTTTTTAGCTCACCGTCGCGATCCACCACAGCGCGCTCTCGCCAGCCGCCTTTCTGCGCGACGCCAAGCTAAAAACGCTCTGCATAATCACGAGATCCCCGTAATGCGGAGGAGCGCGGCCTGATTGGCGGATTTTCGCCGGTTTTGTCCATGTTCCTCCGCATTATTTCAGAGCGTATCCAGCCAGGCGAGCACGCTTGCATCGCGCTTCCAAGATGGCTGGCCGCCGGGTGTCGTTGGAACGGCGACCTTTTCCAGGGCTTTCCGCTTCGTTTCCAGATTGGCCCTGGCATAGTGGTTGGTTGTGTCGAGGCTCACATGGCCGAGCCAGCTGCGGATGACCGTAACGTCGACGCCCGCCGAGATGAGGTGCACGGCGGTGGCGTGCCGGCTATGTCTTGATCAACATAGGCGGCACTATCTACCCTGCCCGACTATGTCGGGTAGCTAGATTTCGATCAAAGATTTCAATGCTTTATAGATAGCGTATAGACATAGTTCGTAGCCCTTCCAGCAATCCAGCTTGAGAAGGGAGCGAAGAATGAAGTATTTCATCAATGCTGATTTTGCGTTGTCGCGGCCGCCAGAGGGTCCGGTGGCGAGTTACATTATCCCGTTTGCCGAATGGCTCGTTGATCGAGGCTATGGTCTTGTTTCTACGAGGAACCAGGTGCTGATGGCTGCAGGCTTCAGCAGTTGGCTTCGGCAAAAGGGGATTGCGCTAAGCGACATAAGTGGAGACCATGCTGGGCGTTATTTGCTGGACCGAGCGCAGCGGCCAAAGCTTGGAGATGACGCCGCTCTTCGACATCTATTGGCCTTTCTACGAAGCCAGGACGCGATCGCCGAAGAGATTAAGGCCGACCACAGCCCATCGCCGGTAGAACAGCATGTGCTGGCATACGAGCGGTACTTGCAAGATGCACGTGCGCTATCTCGTCAAACGATTATAAATTACCGGCCAGTCGTTCGAGATTTTCTCAACTTCCGCTTCAGTGATGGTGGGGTGTCGCTCGCGCAACTGCGCGCCGTCGACGTGACCGATTTCGTGCAAAAGAGGGTTTCGCGTCTCAATATGCGACGCGCCAAAACCATCACGACCGCATTGCGGTCGTTTCTCTCCTATGCGCGTTATCGTGGAGACACCACCGCAGACTTGGCGGCAGCAGTTCCGATCGTGGCCAACTGGTCGCTCTCGTCTATTCCTCGTGCGATCGGCCGCGAAGAGGTAGCTCGTTTACTCGCCAGCATTGATCGGGATACGCCCATCGGATGTCGCGATTATGCGATGATCCTCGCATTGGCGCGATTGGGATTGCGGTCGAGCGAGCTGGTGACGCTCGAACTCGACGATATCGATTGGGCAGCCGGAGAGATCCATGTGGTTGGCAAGAACGGGCAGCGCAACGATCTTCCGTTGCCTGCGGATGTTGGCGAGGCGATTGCCGACTACCTGGGGAAGTCGCGTCCACGCAATGCCAGTCGTCGCGTCTTTTTGCGCGACAAGGCCCCGATCCGTGGTTTCACTGGCCAGAGTGGACTCGGGTCAGTTATCCGACGCTCACTCAAAAGGGCCGGGATCGACGCTCCCACAAAGGGAGCGCATCAGTTCCGACATGGGCTTGCCTCAGAGATGCTGCGTGGCGGCGCGTCGCTGGGTGAGATCGGTGAGGTTCTGGGCCACCGTCATGTGCAGACAACGGCGATTTACGCCAAGGTCGACCTGAACGCGTTGCGAACATTGGCTTTGCCGTGGCCGGGAGAAGTTCAATGAGCACACTCCGACAGGCTGTTCAGGACTACATCGAGATGCGGCGAGGGCTGGGGTTCAAGCTGCGAGAGGCGGGAAGAGGATTGTTCGATTTCGTCACCTTTCTGGAAGCCAATGACACGCCATATATCACGACGGAGCTCGCCCTTGCCTGGGCTCAGCGACCATCGCATGCGCAGCCTTCGCATTGGGCGAGACGGCTGGGCCACGTCCGCGTATTCGCCCGTCATCGGGCTGCCGCTGATCCGCGGACCCAGATACCCCCAGACGGTTTGCTACCCTTTCGCCCGAAGCGGGCACGGCCATATCTCTATTCCAAGGAAGACATCCAACGCCTCCTGTCGGCCGCTCTGGAGATGCCGTGCAGATATACCCGCTGCATGCTCAGGCCATGGACATATTATTGCCTGTTCGGATGGTTCTGTCGCAAATCGTGATTTCGGTCACGACGCGACGCTTTCGCGCCAATGATCAGGCGGCAAGGATCTCGAACTGCTCGGCAATTGAAGGGCATGGA